>JAZJYS010000068.1:0-1982 GCA_040390265.1 Pseudomonadota bacterium
TGGTTGGCGCTATTAACGAAGCAAAGATTCAACGTTTTATCGCTAAACCGTGGGATGATTATTGTCTGCGTACCGACATTCTTCAGGCACTGGAATTGCAAAGTCTGCAAATGGAAAATAAGCGCTTAGCCAGCGAGGTGCGTCATCAGCAGGGCGTCATTTCTTTGCAAGATCTCGAATTGAGTAGATTGGAAATGGAAACACCAGGCATTACTAAGGTAAAACGAACTGCAGACGGTTATGTAATTTTAGATGAGGACATATTCTCAGGAGATATTTTTAAATAACGTATCAGAAACCGTATGCAACTGTAGGTGTTATCTTTATTTAGTAACATTTAGTGCACGTTTCAGATGGGTCATTTTTTACTCTTGTACGAGATATATTGTTGAACAAGAGTCTTTTGATGAAAGAGCGATCAACAATTGATGCTCATACCCTCAGTAAAATGGTTATGCAGAGTGTGCTGAATCTCAGGTGCATTAGGTTGTGTATTGCTAAAAGCTATTTGATTGCCAAACCTATGACTGTTGATACATTTCTGGATTGGATTAAAAACTTCAAAATACTTGCAACTAGGCCATGATATCAAAATTAAGTTTAGTGCCCATCAACGATGAGTGATTAGCGATTCTATGAAGGCTACTTAGGGTTAAGCTGTGGCAGTTGATCCTTCGCAACCCTGAGGCTACTTTGTTTCATAAAGCAGCCTGCCCTATTTAACAAATTAATTTCCGCAGTCGACCAATGGGAGTCGGTCGCTAATTAGAGAGCACGACAACTAAGTGGATATCCAACCTCTGGAATTTAGATTAAGGCGTAACATGGACTTCATATTTAACTGTCTCATTGATGCCTATAGCTAGAATTGTAATAGTGCAACTATGACAACACGGCCTCGCCCTACAAGAGTTGAACAGTTTTTAAATAAACACTCCCATTTTGATGGGCTCCCCTAAATGAAGCCCACTTTATCAATCTCGCAACTCACCCCAGATGAGCGGATGTGGCGCATAGATTGGTTTGGTGAGCTTTACTATCCACCCATTCTTGGCAATAGTCAGCCAAGCGTTCGTGTCGCTATTTCCCCAGTTCTTTGTGATCCTGCTGATTCAGCCGCCATGTTGACCAGCACCGCAACAAGTCTAAACAATCAGAGACAAATATCGTTAAAAGTTGGATTGTTGGGCTTAGTTAAAATCGGTGACATCTGGCAAAATGGTCAATGCATCAGCACGCCAGATTACCAAACGGAGAGATTCGAGAAACTCAGCATCAATAAAACGACAGCATCCATTATCAAGGCGGGTTTACCGATCATAGGTGAGTTCATTCTTCCGCTAGATGAGCACCCATGGCATCACCAACAAACAAAGAGTTATTGTCTCTGCGTAACACTACCAAATGACAGGCGAATCGTTATCCCTTGCGTTGAGCTCATCCGATTTTATTTCGGATCATCATCTAAACTCCTTCACCTGCTTTTCACCAGAAAAATCTCAACCGAAGATTTCTGGAAGCACAGTAATTTCGACAACCATTCAGGCCATCTTCATCTAAAACTTGCAGAAAACTTATCAGGAATGTCAGCCGCGGATATTGGGCGCATAGTGCTCGACAGCAATGCATGGCGCGCCGCTCGACTTATCTTTGATACATGCATGGCAGCATCAGTAGCGCATGAACCGATTTATCCTTTTACTGGATTCCCATTCATTGGTGAAACAGACTTGGTTTGCACTGGTAAATGGCTCTCCTACGGCACCACGCCTAATGCAACATTCGTTGCGTATCAACTTAAATCATGCTCGCACCCATTTCCATTTAAATCTCTGTCCTACGAAACAACAGATAACAAGAAAGTAGTTGCAAAGAAAAGCCAGCCAGCCGATCAGACACCAAAATCAGATAATAAAACTGTCACGCTTAAGAGTGCCGAGATCAAAACCCAATCAGTGGTCGACACCGATCCTGGAAAATTA
>JAZJYS010000069.1:0-3773 GCA_040390265.1 Pseudomonadota bacterium
TCAATCAGCTTAGTAAACGCTGCAAAAATCACTGGGTCGTGTTTGTGTCCAAGCTCGTCGGACATGATGTCCATCACCGCGGTGTGGCTCTTTGCATCTTGGTAGACGCGTCTGGTGGCCATTGCGTCGTAGTTGTCTGCGATGGAGATGATTCTTGAAAAAATCGGAATGTTTTCACCGGCCAAACGGTCTGGGTAGCCTTGCCCATTGAAAAATTCATGATGGTGCCTGATGGCTTGGGCAACCACATCGGCGCCATCTTGCGCTAGTGATAGTACGATGCTTTCACCACGCTCACTGTGGCGATGCATGATGGCTAGTTCGTCACTATCCAGGCTTCCTGGTTTGAGTAGCACTTCGTCTGGAATGCCTATTTTGCCAATGTCATGCAGGGCAGCTGCGGTTTTTAACAGCATCAGGTCTTTTGATGGCAGAGCAATGTACTCAGCGATTTCTGTGGAGAGATTCATCACGCGGTCACTATGCAGCCGCGTGTAGGCATCGCGTTCTTTTAGCGCGATTGAGAGAGCGTTTGTAAACTGGATTAAGGCTAGGTAGGTTTGATTCATTGGTGTTTTTAGTTTTTGTCTTTTTTAAATCATACACCCGCTTTGATGTGCAGAATTTGGCTTGGCTAAATTTTGTTTCGATAGATGCAATTGCTGTTTTTGTCGTAAGTGTCTTAAAGCATACACAGCGTTTCACGTATAAATTCCATATAAGTGATTGTATCTAATCAATACTTTCTGTTGGCATGGCTAATGCTTTAGTAGTTGCAAGCTACTAAAGGATACCGCCGTGCAAGTGATTACGCCTGTTGTAAATGATACGACCTTACGTGACGGTGAGCAGACCGCTGGCGTGGCATTTACACGTGCAGAAAAACTGGCGATTGCACAATCACTTGCGGATGCTGGAGTACCTGAGCTTGAGATAGGCATTCCCATTATGGGCGCTACTGAGATTGAAGATATTCACGCTATTGTGGATTTAGGCTTGCCTAGCCGCCTCATGGTATGGGGACGCATGACCGAAAAAGACCTAGTGGCTTGTGTTCAATCTGGCGTGAATACGGTGAATCTATCTATCCCAGTTTCTGATTTGCACATCGAACGAAAATTGGGGCGTAGCCGAGATTGGGTGTTGCAGCAGGTGTCTTATTTTGTGCGCCGCGCATGTGATTTAGGTTTGCAGGTTTCGGTGGGGGGTGAAGATGCCTCACGCGCCGACCAAGCCTTTGTGTTGCAAGTGGCAGAGCTTGCACAACTGGCTGGCGCAAGGCGCTTTCGTTATGCCGATACCTTGGGAGTGCTCGACCCATTCGTGACCCATGACAGAATTGCGCAGCTTGTTGCCGCGACTGATTTAGAAATAGAAATACATGCGCATGATGATTTAGGTTTGGCAACGGCTAACTCAATCGCCGCGATTATGGCGGGTGCCAGCCATGTGAATACTACAGTTAACGGCCTTGGCGAGCGCGCCGGTAATGCACCGTTAGAAGAAGTGGTGATGGCGTTGTGGCGCATTCACGGCATTGATATGGGTATTGATATGCAGCGCTTTCCGGTGATTTCTAAGCTAGTGGCAGAGGCTTCTGGCAAGGCTGTGGCGGCGAACAAGAGCATTGTGGGTGAGGCCGTTTTCACGCATGAGTCTGGTTTGCATGTCGATGGATTGTTAAAAGACTCAGCGACTTATGAAAATTTTGACCCAGCCGCAGTCGGGCGTGATCGCCAGCTCGTGCTAGGCAAGCATTCTGGTGGGCATGGTGTGAAATACGCTTATGCGCAACTGGGCATTCAGCTGCGTGAAGATGAAACGCCGAAAGTATTGGCGCTGGTGCGTGAGTTTGCCAGTAATACCAAGCGCAATCCGCAGGCAGATGATTTGATGCAGTTGTACCTAGACACGATATTGACTTCAGCTATTCGGCAATAAATCCCTAATCGTTTTTTCAACAATTTAAAGATTGGAACAGACATGAGCACGCTATTTAACACCATGCAAAAATTTTCAGCCGCTGAAGAGTTTCTTGATTTCTTAGGCGTGGATTACGTTCCGCAGGTGGTGCAAGTCAACCGCCTGCATATTCTAAAGCGCTTTCAGCAATATCTCGGGCGTGACCCTGTGCCAGAAGGCTTGCCAGAGGCCGATGAGCGTGAAGCTTACAAAACTAGATTGCAACAGGCGTATCAGGATTTTGTGCAGTCTAACGCCGTGGTTGAGAAGGTTTTTAAAGTGTTTCAAGACAAAGCTGGTGTGCAGACCATTAGCGTGAACAAGCTGAAACAGTCACTTAGCGAACGTGAATAACAGTGATTGTCGGGTTTGCTACACAGCAAAAAGCCTTACTTTAAATTATGTAACTTACTGAATTTTAATTAAAAAATATAATTTATTGAGGCTTGGCACAAAGGTTGCTGATAGTGAATCGTAAGGCTTGATCGTAAGACCTAAGGTTAATAAAACGGAGTTGATATGCATATTGTTGTTTGTATTAAGCAAGTACCTGATAGCGCGCAGATTCGCGTGCATCCAGTGACCAATACGATTATGCGTCAAGGCGTGCCGGCGATTGTGAATCCGTATGATCTGTTTGCACTTGAAGAAGCGTTAAGGTTAAAGGATGAATACGGTGCGCGTGTGACGGTGCTGACGATGGGTCCGCCAATGGCAGAGGCCGCATTACGCAAAGCGATTTCATACGGTGCTGATGATGCGGTGTTGGTCACAGACCGCGCCTTTGCTGGCTCAGACACTTTGGCGACCAGTTGTGCGCTGGCTTCTGCGATTACGCAAATACACAAAGATATGCCGATTGACTTGGTGTTTACCGGCAAGCAGACGATTGATGGCGACACCGCGCAAGTAGGCCCTGGCATTGCCAAACGCTTGAATATGCAATTGCTGACTTATGTTACCAAAGTGCGCTCAGTGGATTTAGAAAAACATGAAGTGGTTGTGGAGCGCCGTTCAGAAGGTGGTGTGCAGTTACTCAACACCAGCACGCCTAGCCTGATTACTGTGCTGGAAGGCACGAATGAAATGCGCTTTGCCACGATGGCAAATATGTTCAGAGCCTCACGTTATCCAGTCAAAGTTTGGAATCGCGAGCAGGCTGGCATTGAAGATGTGGCTACCGTAGGCCTGAAAGGCTCGCCAACAGTGGTTTCCAAGGTGTTTGCACCAACGCCGCGTGCGGTGAAGGCAGAGATTATTCAGTGTGAAAGCAATGACCCTAAGGATTTAAGCGTCACATTGCTGGCTAAGGTGTTTGCTAAGTATCCGAAGTTAGAAAAAGAGATCACAAAAATCGCAGTATAAATTGTGTGTTTTTGTAGGTCTGGTTAATGCCTGAAATGCAAAAGCAGTAGTTTGAATAAAAGAAAGGACTATCCCATGAGTGAAGCCCCCGCAGCTAAAAAGCCGCTTGGTAAAAAGCGCATAGAGCTTGATGACAGACTTAAAGCTTACAAAGGCATTTGGGTGTTTATTGAGCATGAACGCGGCAAGATTCATCCTGTTTCGCTAGAGTTGCTGGGCGAAGGCCGCAAGCTGGCAGATCAATTGGGTGTGGAGTTGGCTGGCGTTGTGATGGGCGTGCCAAACGAAACTACGCGCAGCTTTTGTAATGAAGCCTTTTTCCACGGCGCAGACCTGTGTTACCTGATGGAAGACGATCTGCTGACGGATTATCGCAATGAGCCATTTACCAAAGGCCTGACTGATTTAGTCAATAAATATCAGCCTGAGATTATGTTGTTAGGCGC
>JAZJYS010000070.1:0-38063 GCA_040390265.1 Pseudomonadota bacterium
GACTTCAATTTCTTTTATGTCAGACATGTTCGATTGTGCCTTTTAAATCAATCAAAGCTAAATGAATTTCCGTCATTCCCACACGGGTGAGAATGACGGACGTGTTGCTTATACCAATGTTAGCCAATTTGCATGTTTTTCAGATTTACCAGTCACTGCATCAAAGTACATTTTTTGTAATTGTTTAGTGATTGGGCCAGCTGTACCTGTGCCAATGTTGCGGCGATCAAGTTCGCGAATTGGTGTAACTTCAGCAGCTGTACCGGTGAAGAAGGCTTCGTCAGCGCTATAAACTTCATCACGGGTAATGCGTTTTTCAATCACGGTTAAGCCGATTTCAGCAGCTAACTGTACGATGGTGTCGCGAGTAATGCCTTCCAGCGCGCTGGTGAGGTCTGGTGTGTAGAGTTTACCGTTGCGTACGATAAACACGTTTTCGCCAGAGCCTTCAGCAACAAAGCCGTCTACATCGAGCAATAGTGCTTCTTCGTAGCCATCTTGTGCGGCTTCTTGGTGTGCCAAGATTGAGTTCATGTAGTTGCCGTTCGCTTTGGCTTTACACATCGTAATATTCACGTGATGACGTGAGAATGATGATGTTTTTACGCGAATGCCATTGTCCAAAGCTTCTTGACCCATGTATGCACCCCATTTCCAAGCAGCAACAATCACGTGTGTTGAAAGCGTTTTGGCAGAAATACCCATGGCTTCAGCACCGTAAAACGCCATTGGGCGCATGTAGGCTGATTCCAGATTGTTTTCACGCACCGCCGCTTTTTGCGCCTCGATCATCTCTTCTTTGCTGAATGGCATTTTCATGCCCAAGATGTGCGCGCTGCGGAACAATCTGTCTGTATGTTCTTGCAAGCGGAAAATTGCTGTGCCTTTGTCTGTTTTGTACGCACGCACGCCTTCAAATACGCCCATGCCGTAGTGCAAGGTGTGGGTGAGAACGTGGGTGGTGGCATCGCGCCAGTTGACCATTTTTCCGTCGTACCAAATTACGCCGTCGCGGTCTGCCATTGAGGTTGGAATTGCCATGTCGCTGCCTTTTGAACGAGTTTCTAAAAAGTAATATTGTAAACCAAAGGGGGGGATTGTTTCACCTTGATTTAAGTCTCAGATTCAATTCAATTTTGATTTAATACGGTTTTTCTGGCGGAACTAAAATATGGGTTAGAATCAAATCAACGACATTATCAAAATAGATTAGGATTATCGCGATGAAATATTTTTTAACGCTGCTTTTGATAGCGGTGTTGGCGGCATGCAAGCCAGCTGCTAATGAAAGTAAATTTGTGGGCACGGATATTACAGGCGCAGATTTTTCTCAAGGCTTGAGTCTGACGGACCACACTGGTAAGCCGCGTACTTTGGCCGAGTTTAAGGGTAAAGCTGTTGCTTTGTTCTTTGGCTATACGCATTGCCCGGACGTATGCCCGACGACAATGTTGGATTTGAAGCAGGCGATGAAGTTGTTAGGCCCACGTGCGGATGAACTGCAGGTGTTGTTTGTGACTTTAGACCCGGAGCGCGACTCACAGGCAGTATTGGCGCAGTTTGTGCCATCTTTTGATTCACGTTTTCTTGGCTTGCGTGGTTCGGTTGAAGAAATTGCTGCAACCACTAAAGTGTTCAAGATTTTTGCTAGTAAAGTCCAGTCTGAAAGTCGTGGTGGTTACACCATAGACCATAGTGCCGGGATTTATGTGTTTGATAAAACTGGAAAAATCAGGCTGTATCTTGATTATGGCGAGAAACCGGCGGATATGGCGAGTGATATTAAGCAGATACTCTGAGGCGTGTTCAGCGCAACTATTTAATCTAAAACCTTACGTTTCCGTCATTCCCGCGAAAGCGGGAATCCATTTTAATTAACTGCCTAATTGGATTCCCGCTTTCGCGGGAATGACGAGATTAGTGGTGTTCAGCGTTGAAATATGTGTCCGCTAGGCCCTATTTTTACATGCGATGCAGCTGATGCGACAAAGTCTTTAAATCTCTTTCTGCCGTTTTGTAATCTGGGTAAATGCTGGCTACCACCGCCCAGAATCTGGCAGAGTGGTTCATCTCTTTTAAGTGTGCCAGTTCATGGCAAATTACATAATTAATAATATGTGGCGGTGCTTGTAGCAAACGCCAGCTAAGCCGAATCTCTTGTCTTGAATTGCAGCTTCCCCAGCGGGTTCTGGCGTTTGATAAGAATAGCGATGGCGTAGGTACGCCTAGTCTGGTCGCAAATAATGCCAAGCGGCGCGCGAAGTCAGTAATGGCCTGTTTGCCGTACCACTGCACTACTTTACGTGCCACAGCGGCTTGGTCTAGATGGTTGGGCATGGCCAGTTGCAAAACACCCGGTTCATAGCTAATGGCTTTTGAACGTATATCGTGCCTAATCGCCAGTGTCAGCGGATTGCCTAGAAATTGTAGTTGTTCGCCGTCTTGCCACTGCAGTGCTGGAATTTGGTTGGCGGTGACGGAGGCGAGTTTTTTGCGTATCCAATCGGCTTTTTGCGCAATCAGGCCTTCAAGCTGCGATTGTGAAATACGTTTTGGTGCGTGTATCACCAAGCCTGTGGCTGTAATTTTAAGGCCGACAGTGCGACGTTGGCGGCGCTCTAGTTGATAATGCAGTTGGTCGCCAGAAGGTAGTGTGAGCGTATGACTCATTATGCGCCTAGGGTTGCCATTTCCGCTTTAATCCAAGCTTCAGTCTGCGTGTTTACGGCTTCTGGTTTGAGGTGGCTGCAATCAATCGGCTGGCCGATGCTCACAGTAATCACGCCGGGGTGCTTCAACATGGAGTTCTTCGCCCAATGCAGACCTGCGTTATGAGCTACAGGTAATACCGTGGCTTTGGTGCCACTGGCAAGCCATGCGCCGCCAATATGGAACTTGCCATGCTTATGCGGCGCAATGCGCGTGCCTTCTGGGAACACAACTACCCATAGGCCGCTGGCCAAGCGTTGTTTACCAAGCGTCACCAGTTGTTTTAACGCTTCGCGTCCGGCACTGCGATTAATGGCGATAGGCGAGGTCATCGCCAAGCCCCAGCCAAAGAAGGGTATCCACAATAGTTCGCGCTTCATCACATATACCTGCGCTGGAAATATCAATTGAAATGCCAATGTCTCCCAAGCTGACTGGTGTTTGGCCAGAATGACGCATGGTGTCGCGGGGATATTTTCAGCACCTTTGATTTCATAACGGATATTGCAAGTAACACGCAGCCACCACAGCATGCTGCGCGCCCACAAGCTAATGATTTTGTTGCGGGTAATGCGTGAAAACGGAAAGGTGAATAGGGCGAGTACAGAGAATATGGGGGTAAATAACCACTGCCCGATGGCAAATATGAGCGAACGTAGAAACATCATAAAGGGATCTTTAAGCGGGTATATAGGCTGCAATGATGCGTTGTACAGCTTCGTTCAAATCCGCGCAAACCCAAGTGTTTTCTGGCAAAGCATTGTCTGCACTTTTAGCTGCCGCCGCGAGCGTTGCTTCACCTTTACCTGTACGCACCAGAATAGGTTGGCAACCTGCGGCAGCATAGGCATGCAAGTCACGTAGTGCATCGCCTACCGCCGGCACTTTGTCGAGCTCAACGGAAAATCGTTTGCCAATTTCCAGAATCATGCCGGGTTTTGGTTTGCGGCACTGGCAGCGCTCATCTGCTGCGTGTGGGCAGTAGAATATCGCATCAATACGCCCACCAATTTGCGCTAATTCACGCAGCATTTTGTCATGAATGCTGTTTAGTGTTGCCATGTCAAATAAGCCACGGCTGACACCTGATTGATTGGTCGCAACCGCAACCCGAAAGCCGGATTGGTTAAGTAACGCAATGGCCTCAAGGCTGCCTGGAATCGGAATCCACTCGTTAGTGTTTTTAATGAAATTGGCGCTATCTTGGTTGATGACGCCATCGCGGTCGAGGATAACGAGTTTCATGATGTTAGGCTGCCAGTTTAGATAAGTCTGCAACGCGATTCATGGCTTGGTGCAATGTTGCAAGCAAGCCCAAACGGTTGGCTTTTAAAGCCGGGTCGTCCGCATTCACCATCACGTTGTCAAAAAACGCATCTACCGGTGCTTTTAAAGCGGCAAGGGCCTTGAGTGATGCTGTGTAGTCGCCATTTTCAAAGGCACTGTAAGCGAGTGGTTTAACTTGCTCTAAAGCCGCGTTAAGTGCAATTTCTGCTGGTTCTTTCAGCAAACCAGCATCCACGGTTGCTTCAACGACACCTTCAACTTTTTTCAGAATATTGCCCACACGCTTGTTGGCTGCCGCTAGTGCTGGCGCCTCTTCTAGTGCTGAGAATGCACGCACCGCAGCAAGGCGCTGTGGAATCTCGCTCAACAAAACTGGGTTGAGTGACAATACGGCATCCACCTCTTGCGGGCTAGAGCCTTGTTCGCGCAGGCTGACGCTTAAGCGGTCAAAGCAGAACTCTTTGATGGCTTGAACGGTGCTCGCTTGCGCACTGGCTTCTACATTAAATAGTGCGAGAACATCATGAATCAATGCGCCAAATTGCAATGGCAGCTCACACTCAATCAACATGCGGATAATACCCAATGCCTGACGGCGCAAGCCAAACGGGTCTTTGTCGCCAGTTGGTTTTTCGCCAATGCTGAACAAACCAACCAAAGTATCCAGTTTGTCGGCAAGCGCAATCACAACACCTGTTTGGTTGCGTGGCAGTTCATCACCGGCAAAGCGCGGTTTGTAATGGTCTTCAATGGCGAATGCGACGTCATTATCCAAGCCTTCATGTTGTGCGTAATAGCGCCCCATAATGCCTTGTAATTCTGGGAACTCTCCTACCATATCGGTGATTAAGTCGGCTTTGGCGAGTTGCGCGGCTTGGTCGGCTTTTGCTGCCAAGGTATCGCCGCCTAGTTGCTGACCAATCGCTTTGGCAATGGCACGAACACGTTGTGTGCGCTCGCCTTGAGAGCCTAGTTTGTTGTGGTAAACCACTTTATCCAGATTAGTCAGTCGGCTTTCCAAAGTTTTCTTGCGGTCTTGGTCGAAGAAGAATTTAGCATCAGCCAAACGTGGGCGTACCACGCGCTCGTTACCACCAATCACTGCGCTGGCATCAACCGGGCTGATGTTGGAGACGATTAAAAACTTATTGGTGAGTTTGTCGTTGGCATCTAATAATGGGAAGTATTTTTGATTCGCCTTCATGGTCAGAATCAAGCACTCCTGCGGCACTTCCAGATAAACCTCTTCAAACTGCCCGAGTAATACATTCGGACGTTCAACTAATGCGGTGACTTCATCCAGTAAGGCATCATCATCAATCGGTTTCAGATTCTGTTTGGCTGCGGCAGCATTGAGCTGGCGTACAATTTCAGCGCGGCGTTCAGCAAAGCTGGCAATTACCGCGCCTTCAGTTTTGAGTTGCTCGGCATAAGTGTCAGCATTTTTTAAGATAACCGGCGATACAGCAGCTTCAAATCTGTGGCCTTGTGTTTGGTTGCTAGCCGTTAAGCCAAGTACATTAATGGCAACAACATCGCTACCATGCAAAGCCACCAGGCCATGTGCTGGGCGCACAAAGTTCACGCTGCTCCAGCCATCAGCCAATTGGTAGGTCATCACTTTAGGAATCGGCAGTTTTTGAATGGCCTCTTCAATCGCTTTTTGCAGGCCTTCACTAAGCACTGCGCCTTTTTGTATCACTTCTAAAAACAGCGCTTCATTCTTGCCATCCATCTGTTTGGTCAGTCTGGTTACGGCTGATTCATCCAGCCCCATACCGTTCAGGCGCTTCAGTAAAGCTGGCGTAGCATTGCCGTTCGCATCCAAGCCTACACTCACTGGCATCAGCTTTTGTGTGATGGCATTGTCTGGCGCAACCGCAAGCACTTGCGTGGCATGCACAGCCAAGCGGCGCGGTGATGCGAAATCTGTTGCGATAGAGCTTGCTGTGGTTAAACCTTGCGTCTTTAAGCTTTCAAACAAGGTGTTTGCGAACGACTCGCCTAATTTCTTTAAGGCCTTAGGCGGCAGTTCTTCAACGAATAATTCTACGAGTAAATTTTGACTTGCCATTACTTGTTATCCTGTCATTCTGACTTTTGTCAGAATCTGATTTTCATTTTAATTTTTCTGAATTCCGCGCTCGGCACGGCATCACAATTAAGCAGATTTCTTTTCTTTCTCTAACTTAGCTAACACTTCGTCAGCCCAGTCTTTAGGTGCCATTGGGAAGCCAAGTCTGGCGCGGCTATCCAAGTAGCTCGCTGCAACGGATCTTGCCAAGTTGCGAATGCGGCCAATATAGCCAGCACGTTCGGTGACGGAAATCGAGCCGCGTGCATCCAGCAAATTGAAAGTATGCGCAGCTTTTAATACTTGTTCATAGGCTGGTAGTGCCAGTTGGCTTTCCATCAAATGTTTGGCTTGTTTTTCATAGGCATCAAAAGCGGTAAATAAGAAGTCAGCATCGGAGTGCTCAAAGTTGTAAGCGCTTTGCTCTTGTTCATTTTGCAGGTACACGTCGCCATAACTGAGGCCTTCAGTCCACGTCAGGTTGTAGACGTTATCTACGCCTTGCAGGTACATGGCCAGACGCTCTAAGCCGTAGGTGATTTCACCTGTGATAGGTTTGCAGTCGATACCGCCTACTTGTTGGAAATAGGTGAACTGTGTGACCTCCATGCCGTTGAGCCAGACTTCCCAGCCTAAGCCCCATGCGCCTAGTGTTGGGTTTTCCCAGTCGTCTTCTACAAAGCGGATGTCATTCTTTTTCAGGTCGAAACCAAGCGCTTCAAGTGAACCCAGATATAGCTCAAGAATGTCAGCTGGTGCTGGTTTCAGGACGACCTGAAATTGGTAGTAATGTTGCAAGCGGTTTGGGTTCTCACCATAGCGGCCATCTTTCGGGCGGCGGCTTGGTTGTACGTAGGCTGCCTTCCAAGGCTCAGGGCCTAGTGAGCGCAAGAATGTGGCGGTGTGCGAAGTGCCTGCCCCAACTTCCATGTCGTAGGATTGCAAAAGCGCGCAGCCTTTGTCGCTCCAGTATTTTTGCAGGGTGAGAATAATCTCTTGAAATGTCAAAGCCATGATTTGTTTGTAGATTTTTATCTATTGTAATTGGCGAAAGGGTAGATTTTACTTGGTTTTGTAATCTAACAATAGGTTATCTGTTAACTATAGCGTTACGTCGCCAGATGAATGCGATGACAGCAAAACAAAATAGGATAAAAGGCCAATTGCCAAAGCGGACATAGGGCGTACTGCCCGCATAGCCTTGTGCTGTGACATTGAGCGTGGTCTGCGTGAAATGCGGCGCGTGGGCGAGTATCTTGCCGTGCGGGTCTATCATGGCAGTGGCGCCGGTATTGGTTGTGCGCAGCATGGTGCGCCCGGTTTCCAAGGCGCGCGCCTGAGAGAACTGCAAGTGCTGATAAGCCGCGAGTGATTCGCCATACCATGCGTCGTTGCTGGCATTCACCAACAGGCTGGCTGCGGGTAACTGGCGAATAATCTCTTCGCCAAATACGTCTTCGTAGCAGATGTTCACCGCGACTTTTTCGCCGGCGACATGCATGGGTTGCTGATGGATGCTGCCGCGGGATAGATCACTTAAGGGCATATTCAGCCAGTCGCGATATATCCAGCCGAGAGCGGCTTTTAATGGAATAAATTCACCAAAAGGTACGAGGTGTGATTTGCGATAAACCGTGGATGGTGCGCTGCCAATACTCAGCATGCTGTTGAAATACTCGCCATTTTCACGCTCTACCACGCCGACCAGAATGTCGCCTTGGTTCTGAATGGCGTGTTGCTGCAAGCGTGTTTTAACTTCATCAGGTAGTTCGCTGGATAACACAGGCATGGCCGTTTCTGGCATTAAAATTAACTTGGCTTTGCTGGCTTCCGCCATGGATAGATATTGCGCTAAAGTTTGCTCAGCAATTTCTGGTGCCCATTTGATGCTTTGCGCAATATTGCCTTGTAGAAGCGCTACAGTGATTGGCTTGCCTGATGGTGTTGTCCACTCAATCTGCTTAAGCAAACTACCTGTAATCCATAACAGCGATAACAGAATGAGTGCATTACGTCGCCAGAGGTACGATTCAGGTTTTTTTGCAATCCAGAAGCCGATGACGCTGGCGAGAAATAATGTGATGAGTGATGTGCCATATATGCCTAATATAGGCACGTAACCGGCGAGCGGGCTGGATGGCACTTGTGAGTAGCCAATGGTCAACCATGGGAAGCCTGTGAATATCCAGCTTCTTACCCATTCAGACAGTGCCCAGAAAGCAGGAATAGCCAAGAGGCGCGTGTAATTCTGATGGGTAGAGATGCGTACACTCAGCGCGCCAACCACTGCTGGAAATAAAGATAGGAATGCACACAGAACAAACGTCGCAAAGCCGGCCATCAGCGCGGGCATATTACCAAAATCATGCAGGCTGATGTAGATCCAATAAATACCAGTGCCAAACAGGCCTAGTCCGTAAAAGAAACCAGCCCAAGCAGCTTGTTTAGGCGAGTCGCTTAAATTCCAGTAATAAAACAAGGCGATTAGCGAGAGCATGCTTGCTGGGTAAAAGTAAAAAGGTGCGAATCCCAGCACGCTGATAGTGCCTAATAATGAAAATGCGAGCGGCTGAATGAACTTGTATTTGGCTAAGAGTGACATGGCACGAATTGTAGCTTGATACCAGAATATAAACAAAAACCGCAAGGAAGTGCGTGGAAAATAAACCGCTGCGATTGACAGGTCGCGACGATAAAACTTATATTGCGTTTGTAGCCAAATTTGCTATTAATCAGAAGGGGAGTGGGTATGAGTATAGCGTCAGAGTTTAAAGCATTTGCCTTAAAGGGCAATGTCATGGATTTGGCTGTGGGTGTGATTATTGGCGCAGCCTTTGGCAAAATCGTAGATTCTTTGGTGGGCGATGTCATCATGCCGTTGGTTGGCAGAGTGATCGGTAATGTGGATTTCAGCAATATGTTTATTCCATTGGCCGATATTCCAGCAGGTAATGCGGGTACTTATGCTGCACTTAAGGCTGCGGGCGTGCCGATGTTGGCTTATGGTAACTTTTTGACGATTGTGATTAATTTCATGATTTTGGCTTTTGTGATTTTTATGTTGGTTAAACAAATGAATCGTTTGAAAAAAGCCGAGCCAGCACCGCCACCCGCACCAACACCAGAAGATGTGTTGTTATTGCGTGAAATTCGTGATGCCTTGAAGAAGTAGTGTTTTGATTTGACTTGTTAAGTCGAGTTGGTTAGTCGCGATTAAACTGCACCATGCAATTTAATCGCGACTAGATTATTAATCTCTAAGACTTTTCTTTAAGATTCTTCCACAGCCACATGTTCGGCAACCGAACACGCAGCATCATTCGCAGCTTGGCAAATAGCCACAAACTGCTCGGCCTCAAGTGATGCGCCACCAATCAATCCTCCATCAATATCCGGCATGGCAAACAACTGCGCTGCATTGGCGGGCTTTACACTACCACCGTATAGAATCCGAAGCTCAGCCGCTACTTCCGGGTTGCATTTAGCCACACGTCGGCGAATAAACTGATGCACCTTTTGCGCTTGTTCTGGCGTCGCAGGGTTGCCTGTGCCTACCGCCCATAAAGGCTCGTAGGCGAGTACGGCTTTAGATAGCACCTCTGCGCCAAAGCGGCGAATGATGGAGTCTAACTGGCGGCCAACGACATATTCGGTCCAGTCAGACTCGCGCTCCTCTTTGGATTCACCCATGCAAAAAACAGGGGTTAGTCCTGCCTTTAAAGCAGCATTAAATCTTGCTGCGGCAGTTTCATCCGTTTCGTGAAATTGGATACGTCGCTCGGAGTGCCCAAGAATCACGTAAGTGCAGCCGTAATCTACCAGCATGGCAGAAGAAACTGCGCCGGTAAGCGCACCATCTTCATTCGGGCATAGATTTTGTGCGCCCCAAGCCACTTTGGTATCTTGCAAAAACAATTGCGTTTGATAAAGGTATGGGTAGGGTACGCATACCGCGCAATCGCTGTTGTCTAAATTCTGCACACCACTGATGATGCCGGCTAAGAGCGTTTTATTGGTTGCAACGCTGCCATGCATTTTCCAGTTGCCTACAACTAGTTTGCGTCTCATTTTTAAACCTCGATTAATCTTGTTGTGATGTTTTGCAAAGTCAGATGACTTTTAAACTCACTTAATAATCGCTGACAGCTCTCCCTTGGCATAGCGCGCAGCCATTGCATCCAATGTAATGACTTTGATTTTAGAGGCTTGTCCAGCGCTGCCGAAAGCTTCAAAGCGATTTTTACAGACGCTTCTTGCTGCGGTAACCGCGGCTTTGAAAAATGCGCGTGGATCAAACTCATCTGGGCTTTCCATCATTTTTTTACGCATGCCGGCTGTCATAGCAAGGCGAATGTCTGTGTCAATATTGACTTTGCGCACGCCATATTTAATGCCCTCTACAATTTCTGATACTGGCACACCGTAGGTTTCTTTGATTTGTCCACCGTATTGACGGATCATTTCCAACCATTCCTGATCTACGCTAGAAGAACCATGCATGACCAAGTGCGTTTTCGGAATGCGTGCGTGTATCGCTTTGATTCTATCAATAGCAAGAATGTCACCTGTAGGTGGGCGGCTGAATTTGTAAGCGCCGTGGCTGGTGCCAATCGCAATTGCCAGTGCATCCACTTGTGTAGTGTTAACAAATTCTGCAGCTTCGTCAGGGTCTGTAAGCAGTTGTGATTCATCTAAAATGCCTTCTGCACCACCACCATCTTCTTCGCCAGCTTGCCCTGTTTCTAATGAACCTAGGCAACCTAGCTCGCCTTCTACAGACACGCCAACCGCATGCGCAGCCTCGACTACGCGGCGCGTTACGTTTACGTTATATTCGTAAGTGGAAGGTGTTTTTGCATCGGTCATTAACGAGCCATCCATCATCACGCTGGAAAAGCCGCTACGAATCGCCGCGTGACAAACAGCTGGAGAAGCGCCGTGGTCTTGGTGCATACAAATTGGAATGTGTGGATATTGCTCGATAGCTGCTTCAATTAATTTACGCAAAAATGGCTCACCAGCGTAGTTTCTGGCGCCTGCCGAAGCTTGCATAATCACGGGGCTATCTACCTCATCCGCCGCCTTCATAATGGCCTGGATTTGCTCCATGTTATTTACGTTAAATGCTGGAAGGCCATACTGAAATTCTGCAGCGTGGTCTAGTAACTGTCTGAGTGAGATTAAAGCCATTTTTATGTCCTTTGTATTTTTATCATTTCAAGGCTATGTCATTAGTCTTGCGTGCGCCTATGCTTAGTGGCAGCACATCGGTTGCGCCTTATGGTTGATGATAACTTTCAACACGTAACACTTCATTTTTTGAACCCATAATGACAGGCACGCGTTGATGTACTTTTTCTGGATCAATATCTTGTATGCGCACTCTGCCTGTTGAAGATAGTCCGCCAGCTTGTTCCACAATCATGCTCATCGGATTTGCTTCATACATCAAGCGTAATCGGCCTGGCATGGTTGCGTCTTTATTATCTTTTGGATACATGTAAATGCCACCGCGCATCAATATGCGGTGAATGTCGGCCACCATGCTGGCGATCCAGCGCATGTTAAAGTTCTTTTCTCGGCTATTGTCGCTCACACCGGCTATACATTCGCTAATGTAACGTTGGATAGGCGGCTCCCAGTATCGTTCATTGCTGGCATTAATGGCAAACTCGGCCGTATCCTCAGGAATCTGAATGTTCGCATGCGTGAGGGAAAACTCACCCGTATCGCGATCCAAAGTAAAGCCGTGAGTGCCTTTACCGACGGTAATGACTAACATAGTACATGGCCCGTAAATCGCATAACCAGCCGCCACTTGCTTTCTACCTGTCTGTAGGTAGTCTTGCTCTGTTGGGAGAGCGTCTGTCGGTGCGTGCAGCACAGAAAATATTGAGCCTACAGATACATTCACCGCAACGTTTGATGAGCCATCCAGCGGGTCAAAAATAACCAGATAGGCACCTTGGTGTTTATTGTTGGCAATCAGTACCGGTGCATCCATCTCTTCAGAGGCTAATCCTGCAACTAAGCCGCTGCGCGTTAAATTGTCGATAAAGATCTGGTTGCTTTCTACATCCAGCTTCATCTGCGTTTCGCCTTGGATGTTTTGGCTTTCCAGCTTGCCGACCATGTCGATCAACGCGCCTTTCTCGGTGAGCTTGGCAATCGCTTTTGTCGTGTCAGCAATATTTAATAACAGGTCAGCTAGCTGACTATTCTTTGGTAGACCATGTGTGTCGTCTGCCAGAAAAGCTGATAATGTGATGCGCTGTGCGTTCATATGACTTGTCCTTATCTTATATCTTAGTGATCTATACACTAAACTTAAGTTTAGTTTTTAGTTTGTATTGATCAATAAAAGCTTTGCGAACTTCTGTGAGGATTGTCTGCTTAACTTATTAGGGTTAATGTCTCTAATAGTTGTTAATGCCGATTCATCATACATCTAATTTATTAAGTTAATTGTTGATGAGTAGTACTTTAAGATTTATTTCTATTAAGGTATATTGATGAATACTTTATATTAGATTAAGTTTTACTTATGCGAAATCTTACGTTACGACAAATCAGAATTTTTCTCAGTGCAAACAAGCATATGAGTTTTTCACGTGCGGCAGAAGAGTTGCATATCACCGCACCAGCAGTTTCTTTGCAGATTAAAGAGATGGAAGAAGATATGGGCGTGAGCCTGTTCCGGCGTGAGAATCGCAAGGTTGAGCTGACGTCTGCCGGCGAGTATTTTTTGCTCTATGCGCGGCGTGTTTCCAGCACGCTCAACGAAGCCAATACAATGATGGAGCGGCTACGTGGCACGCAAATCAAGATGTTGAAAATCGGCGTTGTCAGCACGGCAAAATACTTTTTACCTAGAATGCTGGTGGAGTTTAAAAAAGATTACCCTAACTTGCAAATTGCCATCGAAGTAAGAAACAGGCAGCAATTAGTGGAATTGCTACGTGATGGCGACATCGATATCGCCATTATGGGGCAGCCACCAAAAGAGATTGATACCCGTGCCGAAGCATTTGCCGATCATCCCCATGTATTTGTTGCTAATCCATCTAATCCGCTGGTGGGCAAGCTGGATCTCATGCCTGAAGTATTGAATGAATTTCAGTTTATCTCTCGAGAAATTGGCTCCGGCACGCGGTCTATTATGGAACGCTATTTTGCTGAATATGGGCTTTCGCCGATTGTGAGTATGGAAATTTCTAGTAATGAGACCGTAAAGCAAGCGGTAAGTGCTGGTTTGGGTATTTCGTTTGTTTCTTTACATACTATCGGCAGTGAGGTCATCAATAAGGAACTGGCTATTTTGGATATACAAAATACGCCGATTATCCGCACTTGGCACGTGGTGGCATTAAGAAAGCGCAATGCATCGCAAGCGGCAGAAGCGTTTAGGTACTTTATGCTGGAGAAAGGTCGCGAGATGTTAATTGCGATGTTCGAAAAACTATAGCTTGGGGAATCTTACGACTCCCCAAGTGTAAAACATAGGAGCTTACTCTTCGGGATTACCTGCTACGGGTAAAACCTCAACTAAAATGCTGTGCAGGCGGCGGCTGTCAGCACGTAACACTTTAACGTGCAGTCCATTGAAAGTAATTTCATCATTACGTTTTGGCAAGTGTCCGAATTGATTAACAACTAAGCCGCCAATGGTTGAGAACTCTTCATCACTTAATGTTGTGCCAATAATTTCGTTAAAATCTGCGATTTCAGTGAGCGCTTTCACACGGTATTGCCCATCGGCATTTTGAATGATGTTATCTTCATCTTCGTCGTAGTCGTACTCGTCTTCAATGTCGCCAACGATTTGCTCAAGCACGTCTTCAATCGTTACCATGCCAGCAACACCACCGTATTCATCCACCACGATGGCAATGTGATTACGGTTACTGCGAAACTCTTTCAGTAAGACATTCAGGCGCTTGGCTTCAGGAATGAATACCGCAGGGCGCAACATGTCGCGTACTTCAAAGTCTTCACCTGCGTAATAGCGTAGTAAATCCTTGGCGAGCAAAATGCCAATGACATCGTTTTTGTTGTCTTCAATCACGGGAAAGCGCGAGTGTGCTGTTTCGATGACGTGGGGGATAAATACTTCGGCAGGGTCTGTGATGTCGATGACATCCATTTGTGAGCGCGGGATCATGATGTCGCGCACTTGCATTTCGCTGACTTGCAACACGCCTTCAATCATGGCGAGCGAGTCTGCATCCATCAAGCTATTTTCGTAAGCGCCGTGTAATAGGTCGACCAGTTGTTCGCGGTCTTCAGGCTCACGTAATAAAAAGTGACTTAGGCGTTCTAGTAAACTAGGTTTGTTATTGGGTTTTTCCGACTCGGTAGCCATTAGTTGGCGCCCTCTGTAATGAGATAGGGTGAAGCATACCCTAATTTTGTGATTATTGCTGTTTCCAAGCTTTCCATGAGTTCTGCTTGCGCTTCAATTTCGTGGTCGTAACCGTGTAAATGCAAGATGCCATGCACTGTCAAATGCGCATAATGCGCTTCAAGCAGCTTGTTTTGTGCTTTGGCTTCAGCCTCAACGACAGGTGCGCAGATGATAATGTCACCGATTAAGTATGGCTCTTCTGTTAAAGGAAACGTGAGCACGTTGGTCGCATAATCCTTGCCACGATAGGTATTGTTCAGTTCACGTCCTTCGGCTTCGTCGACGATACGAATGGTGACTGAGGTATCCACTCGTAATCCTGCTTTAGCCCACTTTTTAAATTGGCTCTTTGTCGGTACTTGATCGTTGCTAGTGGCGTATTGAATGGTGATGTCGAGGTTTGGCATATGGTGTTAAATCAGGCGTGAAAGAATGTTGCCCCGCATAAAATATAGTTACACGGGGCTTTGTATTGTTAATTATCTGAATGTGTCGTGTTGTCTGTGTAAGGGAAGCGGACATGGCCGTAACGAACCACTAGAATCGCCAATGCAATCAGTAGAATCGAGCCTGAAAGTGCAAACATGGTCATGGCGTTAATTTCAGCAATTTCCAGTACCAGATAACGTGCCAACGCGATGATGCCGATGTATAGCGGATAACGCACGGGTAAATTGCCTGAACCTAGGTAATGATTAAGCATGGACATGACTTCAAGGTATAAAAATAGCAGTAGTAGATCACCAACGGTAGTGGCCTGCGCTTGCCAGATATGCATGATTGCCTGAAATACCGCAAAGATAGTGGCGATAGCAATGGTGATGAGTACGATCTGTGCGACGATGCCCATGCAGCGCTGCATTAACCTGCTGAATTTATTTGGTGTCACTGTGAAGCCCCCATAATTGCTTAACTGAATTTGTTGATACGTTGTGAGTACGTCCCACTAGATGTTTTTAAGTTCGTATTCTTCGTAGGCATTCACGATTTTCTGTACTAGCGGATGGCGCACCACGTCGGCAGATAAGAAGTGCGTCATGGCGATGCCCTTGATATCTTTTAGCACTTTTTGCGCTTCTACCAAGCCGCTTTTTTGATGACGTTGCAAGTCGATTTGCGTCACATCGCCTGTAATCACGGCCTTGGTGCCAAAGCCAATCCGTGTTAAAAACATTTTCATTTGTTCTGGGGTGGTGTTTTGCGCCTCATCCAGAATGATGAAACTTTGGTTCAGCGTGCGGCCTCGCATATAAGCCAGTGGTGCCACTTCAATGGCACCGCGCTCGAACATTTTGTTGACGGTGTCGTAGCCAGCTAAGTCATACAGCGCGTCATATAACGGGCGTAAGTACGGGTCTACTTTTTGGTTTAAGTCACCAGGTAAAAAACCTAACCGCTCGCCAGCCTCAACCGCCGGGCGTACCAGTACAATGCGCTTTACACGGTCACGCGTCATGGCATCTACCGCACTGGCAACGGCCAGATAGGTTTTACCGGTACCAGCAGGGCCGATGCCAAAGGTAATGTCATGTTCTTGAATTTGCTGTAAATAAGCAATTTGTCTTGGGGTGCGGCCATGTAATTCACTGCGGCGCGTCATTAATACTGGTGCGATGGATGTTGCAACATCTTCGGGTTTTAGTTTGTCAATTTCAACCAAACCAAGCTGGATTTCTTCAAGATCAATCGGCTTTTTGGCGCGGATGTAAAAGTTCTCAAGCAATTGTGCGGCTAAGCGCATGTGATTGGTGTCGCCCGTTAGTTTGAAGCTTGCACCGCGACGTGCAATTTCAATATCCAGCGCATCCGCAATTTGCTTGATATTTTCGTCGAGAGAGCCGCACAAATTGGCTAGGCGGACGTTATCTTCGGGCGTTAAAGTGATTTCCATATGGGTGGTTAATTTTCTAAAATTTTGCCACGTAAGCGGCGTGGGTTGGACACGTCAGTAATGCGCACATTGACAAATTGGTGAATGAGATCGGCATTGCCGACCATATCTACAATGCGGTTGTTATCGGTTTTGCCGGCAAGTTCGCTGGCATTTTTCCATGAGGCGCTTTCAATCAGTACGCGCTGCACAGTGCCAAGCATGGCTTCACTAATCAGTTTGCCTTGCGCTTCATTGATGGCTTGTAGCTTGCTTAAGCGCGCTAGCTTTATTTCCTGTGCGGTGGTGTCCTCTAAATAAGAAGCTGGCGTACCGGGGCGAGGGCTGTATAAAAAGCTGAAGCTGTAATCAAAACCTACGTCTTGCATGAGTTTGGCTGTCGCTTCAAATTCGGCTTCGGTTTCACCGGGAAAGCCGACAATGAAGTCTGAAGTGAATGTAATGTTTGGGTTTGCTGCACGTAGTTTACGGATGGTGGATTTGTATTGCAGTGCCGTGTAGTTGCGCTTCATGGCCATTAGCACGCGGTCTGCGCCAGCCTGAACGGGTAAATGTAGCTGTACTGCAAGCTTTGGAATGTTGGCGAAACAATCAATCAGGCGCTGATTCATTTCGTTTGGGTGGCTAGTGGTAAAGCGGATGCGTTCGATCTGCGGAATTTCAGCGATGGTTTCAATCAGCATGGCTAAATCTGCTTCCACCCCTTCATATTCGGCACGATAGGCATTCACATTTTGCCCAAGCAAGGTGATTTCCTTTACACCTTGTTCAGCTAGTTGTACAGCTTCGGTCAAAATGTCTGCAAATGGCCGAGACACCTCTTCACCACGTGTGTATGGCACAACGCAAAAGCTGCAATATTTGCTGCAGCCTTCCATGATGCTCAAAAATGCACTAGCGCCTTCTATGCGTGGCGGTGGTAAGTGGTCGAATTTTTCAACTTCAGGGAAGGTAATGTCCACTTGCGATTGACCGCTGCTTTGGCTGTTTTTAATCAGCTCTGGCAGGCGGTGCAAGGTTTGTGGGCCAAAGACTACATCCACATAAGGCGCACGGGTGATGATGCTGGCGCCTTCTTGCGAGGCTACGCAGCCACCAACGCCGATGATTAAATTAGGGTTGGCTTTTTTGAGCGGAATAAAGCGACCCAGATGACTAAATACCTTTTCTTCTGCCTTTTCACGCACGGAGCAGGTGTTGAGCAGGATGACATCGGCATCTTCTGGGGTGAGCGTTTCTACCATGCCTTCGGATGCATTGAGCATATCCGACATGCGTGATGAGTCGTACTCATTCATTTGGCAACCAAAGGTTTTAATGAATACTTTTTTCGGGCTGGCAGTTTCCGGTGCAGCTGAATTTTTGGAATGATCTGGTTTAGCTGGAGTCAAAATATTATTACAAATTTGCAAAGCATAATTTTAGCGCATTTGGCATGCGCAAGGTAAAATAGCAACAAATCAAACGGTTGGAATCTTATGCAAGCGCTCCCTATTTTTATCAATATTACTGGTCGGTTATGTGTTGTGGTAGGCGGCGGTGATGTTGCCTCACGCAAAGTGGCGACGCTGCTAAAAGCCAATGCGGCGGTCACGGTAGTGTCACCTGAAATTTGTGATGAGTTGCAGGCGCTCGTAGATGCAAAAACTATTCAATATACCAATACAACTTATGCTGCGGAACAGTTGCAAGGCGCTTGCCTTGTGATTGCGGCTACAGATGATGTTGCGGTGAATGAAGCGGTTTCACGCGACGCAAAACTACAGAATATTCCCGTGAATGTGGTGGATTGCCCAGCTTTATGTACGTTTACCATGGCGTCTATCGTCGAGCGCTCGCCAGTGGTGATTGCGATTTCCAGCGAGGGTAAAGCGCCGGTGTTAGCGCGTCATATTCGCAGTCGTATTGAAACCATGCTGCCAGCCAGCTATGGTCGTATCGCTACCATTGCAGGTGAATTTAGAAATAAAGTAAAAGCGAAATTCAAGACCAGCCAGGAGCGACGTATCTTCTGGGAGGAGGTGCTGCAAGGTCCTATCGTTGAACGCATTTTATCCGGCCAAGAGGCTGCTGCCCGACACGCGCTGGATGCAGTGCTTGCAGGCACATCAGATATTACGCATCATGGTGAAGTCTATTTGGTTGGTGGTGGTCCGGGCGACCCGGATTTGTTGACCTTTAGAGCCTTACGCTTGATGCAGCAATGTGACGTCTGTGTCTATGATAAGTTGGTGAGCCCGGAGGTGATGGAGCTAGTGCGCCGGGATGCCGAGCTGATTTATGTGGGTAAGTCGCGCGACCAACATACTTTACCGCAAGAAGAAATCAATGTGCTTTTGGCTACCTTAGCCAAGCAAGGTAAAAGAGTCTTACGTTTAAAAGGCGGCGACCCGTTTATTTTTGGACGTGGCGGCGAAGAAATTGAAACCTTGATGGAGCATGGTGTTCCGTTTCAAGTCGTACCAGGTATTACCGCAGCAAATGGCGTGTCAAGTTATGCCGGCATTCCGTTGACACATCGCGATTACTCGCAGGCTTGCCTATTTATTACCGGACACCTTAAGAATGGTGTTCTGGATTTGGATTGGGCTGCGATGTCGCGTCCACGCCAAACCGTTGTGATTTATATGGGTTTAGTTGGTATGGCGGAGATTTGCAAGCAACTTATTGCGCATGGTGTGTCGCCTGACATGCCAGCCGCAGTTGTACAGCAAGGTACAACGCAGCATCAACGTGTGGTCGTGGCTACTGTCAGTGACCTGGCCGATAAAGTAAGTGCCGCCAATATTAAGGCGCCGTGCTTGACGATTATTGGTGAAGTGGTGCAGTTACGTGAAAAGCTAAATTGGTTTGAACCTGCAGTAAAGTAAATCTGACCTAAGTTTGTCCGCATCGTTTTAGAACTCTCATGCATTTTTGTTTTCATAGTTAGTGTGAGGTCGGTTGTTTAAGCCAACTCTGCTATGCCAGTTAAAGTGACTGCCAAAAATCTTTCGTACTAATTTTTGTTATGTGACTTCAGTTACTGTGGCTAGCCATTGAAGCGTAGATACTTCAGTTCAGCATTCTCGTGCTTTTAGTGCGAGTCGTTTGATTGAACCAATAGGTTGACTAGGAGATCGAGATGAAGACTTTTCAGGTGGTGGTAGCTGCAATACTTTTTTCTCTCACAGGGCAGGTTCTGGCGGATGAGTTTGATGGCCAGTGTACAACCGGCCTTGCCAATGGCATGCAGATTCAGACCAAGTGTGAAATGAATGCCATGTTTGAAGGCAAAACCTATTGTTTCTCCAGTCAAGAATCCAAGGCAAAATTCTTGGAAAATCCTAAGATGATGGTGACGAAAGCGGCTGAATTTTATGCAAAAAATGCCGAGCCAGTTCGCGAGAAAATAAGCCAGCAAGATGCTGTAAATCAAATCAAGAGCAAGACTTGTGATTTGTCGAATAAAGACGCCGGTTATTTAGCGTTGGACGGTTTGGATTTACGTCACTGTAATATGACCAATACCAGTTTCTTTGGCGCCTATTTGCGTGGCGCTAATTTGAGCGGCGCGAATATGGAGCGCGCTTATCTTAATTTGGCGAGGCTGGAAAATGCCGACTTGAGCCACGCCAACCTTAAAGATGCGACCATATTCCAAGCCATTTTTGATAAAACCAGTTTTAAAGGTGCAAATCTCACCAATGCACGCATGATTGGTACTTTAGGTAATGTTGACATGAGTGATGCCAATGTCATGCACGGTCGTTTTGGTCTGGATATCGGTAATCAGCCGATGGGGGCAATGCGTTTTGATGCGATTGGTGGCAATTTTGCCAATAGTAATTTTGAAGGTGCCGATATCAATCGTACCAATGTGCGTTTTGCTAATTTTCGTAATGCTAACTTACGTAATACCAATTTGTTTCGGGCGGATTTTAGTAAAGCCGATTTAACTGGCGCGGATATTACTGGCGCTAATTTGAATGAGGCCATACTCGACGGTACGATGATGACCGGAGTGAAGGGCATTGCCGCAATTAAGGGTTATGACGTGAGCAAGGGTACGTGTGTGGATTGTAACATTGGCAATTAAGAATGGCTGAGCCGGTACGCTACTGGCTTTAATTCAATATTTTACGTAGCGCGTCTTTGTCGAGTATTTCAATATGGCCGCGTCCGAGTGATACCCAGTTTTTATTCTCAAAGCGTTTGAGCTGGCGGCTAATCACCTCACGTGCCGTGCCAAGTTCATCGGCAATTTGTTGATGGGTTTTACTGATGGTTGCACCCGTTTCATCCAGCAATAGCTTGGCTAATCGTGCATCCAAATTATGAAAAGCTACTTCGTCTAATAATACGATGAGGTGGCTAATGAGTGCGCCGTAATCTTTCATCACAAAATGGCGAAATACTGATGACTCCAGCATCAGTTGATGGAAGGCGGCCGTAGGTACGATAACATCGCGGATGGGTTCTTCTACCACGGTTGAGGCTGGGTAATCACTTCGCCCAAGTAGGCAGGTGGTGGTGAGCACGCAGGTTTCACCAGCCGCGACGCGATACAGCAAAATTTCACGACCACTACTGGAAATCTTATAAACGCGAGACTGCCCTGCGAGGCGCATTACATAAGCGTTGCAGGGCATGCCTTCTGAATAGCCCATCGTGCCAACAGGCGCTTCTACAATGCGTGAGTTTTTGGCTAGCAAGGCTTTGGCTGGTTCTTCCAGAGCAACTAAGTCTGGAAACATCGTTAACCATGATAGTGCTTCCATTTTTAGATGACTCCCGTTTGGTAGGTGTTAAGCATTTTTTATTGGCAAACTTAATCGTGCTTCCAGACCACCTTCTGGGCGGTTAATCAGCTCTAGCTTGCCTTTGTGCAGTTTGGCGATTCGGTCTGCAATGGCAAGTCCCAAGCCGCTACCACCTGCGTTGCTGCGTGCTGTGTCTAGGCGTTCAAACGGACGCAATAGCTTTTCAACATGCGTTTCAGGAATGCCCGGGCCATTATCCAATACGCTAATGACAATGTAGTCGGCATTGATCTGGCTCACGACGCGCACCTGCCCGCCACCATAGTTGTAGGCGTTACCAACCAGATTGTCCAAGAGGCGCTGCATGCCAAGCGGCCTGATTGGTACAATATAGGTTGGCGAGTACTGCACAATTAAATCGCGTCCAGCACGCGATTGACGCTCTTGCAACGATTGCAATAGCATATTGATGTCTATCATTTGCGTTGGCTCACCTTCAACCCCGCGCACAAAGTCCAGAAACTGGTGAATGATGTTATCCATGTCGGCGATGTCTTCAATCATGCCGTTTTTCAGGCTGGCGCAACTGTCGTCAGGCAGCATCTCCACTGCTAAACGTAGTCTTGCTAGTGGCGTGCGAATGTCATGCGAAACGCCTGCTAAAATCAAAGTTCTTTCTGCATCTAACTCGGCAAGTGAGTCGGCCATCTTGTTAAAGGTGCTGCTGACTTCGCGTAATTCCGTCTCGCTGTCTTCAGGCAGTTTTTCTGGGCGCTCACCATCACGCAAGCTGTTTGCCGCACGGACCAGTAAATTAAGTGGGCGATTAATGCGTGCTGCGAGTAAATAGCCGCCAGCCAAGGAGAGCAAAAGTACCAATGCACCCCAGCCTAACCATTGCCAAGGAAAAGGTCGCTCGACATGCACGCGTGGGATCACCACCCAGAAGTCATCCTGACCAATATTAAAGCTTACCCAAAGACCTTGCACGCCGTAGTGATTGACGGTGATGATGGTTTCTACACCAAGCCGTTGACGAATTTTTGCAGCGACCATATTAATAAATGGGTCGGCTGGCAGAGGTTCAATCTCCTCCATAAAGTCGGCGTAATAGACGCGTACACCTTCTTTACCTGTTAACTCTGAAAGTAGAGCTAAGCGAAGGTTTTCTTGCGAGGCAATGAGTGAGGCTCGGGTGTAATTCACCACCGTTACTGCTTGTAGTGCAGTCGCTTCGGCGCGCGGTTCACGTTCAAAATATTCAAAGATTTGTAGTGATGCAAATTGCCCGACCGCCAGCAACAGGGCAATCAGCAGCATGATTCTGGCGAGCAGAGTTTTAGGTAGGAAGCGTAATGTTGGCACGAGTTTTTACTAGATTAAAAAAATCTTTAGATGTAAGTATTTGTTGTTTGGTGATTTATAGGTCAACTTCACCATCGGGAATGAATACGTAGCCAAAGCCCCACATAGTTTGTAAGTAGCGTGGATGCGCTGGATCCGGCTCAATGAGTTTGCGTAAGCGCGATACTTGTACGTCTATGCTGCGGTCAAATACATCCAGCTCTCGCCCGCGTGCCAATTGCATAAGTTTGTCTCTTGATAATGGCTGGCGCGGGTGGTCTACAAACACTTTAAGAAGAGCAAACTCACCGCTAGTAATAGGTATAGGCACGCCTTCATGACTCAAAGAGCGTGTAGAAGTGTTAAAGGAGAACTCACCGATGGTGACGTTATCGCTACTTGGCGCTGGTGCGCTAGGTTGTAGGCGTTCGTATCGGCGCAGCACGGCGTTAATGCGGGCGAGTAATTCACGAGGGTTAAATGGTTTAGGCAAATAGTCATCCGCACCCATCTCAAGCCCGACGATTCTATCTACTTCATCGCCGCGTGCCGTTAGCATGACGATTGGCAGCATCGCACCTGTGCCACGTATTCTGCGGCAGATGGATAAGCCATCTTCTCCTGGCAGCATTAAATCCAGCACCAGTAAATCTATCGCACCATTCGCCAATATCACATCCATTTCTTTGGCGTCTGTGGCAACTTTTACACTAAAGCCTTGATCCGTGAGATAGCGCTGCAATAGTTCTCGCAAGCGAATGTCATCATCTACAACCAGTATTTTTTTATTTTGATCTGTCATGATTTAATTTAAACTCTAGGGTTAAGTTGTGCCGATAAATTGGAAAGTATAGAAATTTACAATAAGCACAAAGTGTATGCTAATTTTACGCATTATCAAACGTTAGCAAGTAAACTAAAAGTAATTTATATAGTCTATTTTTGAGTATTCTTCATTTACACTTGCTTACAATTTTCACCTTAAATGAAACATTCGATTAACAACAGTGCACCATGATAATGGGTCATAATTGCGCACGCTGATATTAAAAAGTTGATCCATTGAATTTATTCATGTCAAAAAATATTTCAATCACTAAATGCACGTCTTTAGCGCTATGTATTGGTTTGTGGCTATCATTTAACGTAAGTGCTGCCGATAAAAATAGTGCGGTAAATGAAGATGCTACTAAGCGCACTACTGATGAAGCTAATGAGGGGTTGCGCCAGACGTTGAATCTTAATTTTAGCCCTGAAAATAGAGAAAAGCTGCGTCGTGCATTGAATGATTATGCGCGTTCTGCAGACCCTGATCATGGGCAAATTGAAGAGCGTCGCCGTGCAATGCAAGAAAGCATTAAAACTCGCTTCTTAGAGGCTGATAATGATGGTGATGGCACTATAGATCGGCAGGAAGCTACTGAAAAGCTTCCACAAATCGCCAGGCATTTTAATATGGTAGACACTAATCAAGATGATCTGATTTCACTTGATGAGTTGCAGGCAGCGCAGGCGCGTATTTTAGAGCGTCGCAAAGCCGCAGAGTTGGCGCTTGAGGCGCAAAAACTGCAGGAGGCGGAGGCTGCGACGGGTAAGCGTAAAAATAAGCAAGTCGTCAATAATGCGGTGAAGTCAGCACTGTAGTGCTAACAGCAATCAAAATTAGAAAATGGCCGCTAGTTATAGCGGCCATTTTTTTATCTGAGAAAACTAAAATTCAGGCAGCTCAATTTAGGCATGTGCAGCATGCTGATATCCAAGTATAGTGTAGCTATAAGAGTGCGCTCTAAATCTAGTTGAGCGCCATGTTAGGGGTGCTTTATGGTAATCCATACACGAGCAATTAATCAGTTGTCTCAGACAGATTATTTGATTATTGAAAATGAGCATAAGTTACTAGAGGCTTATTTAAATAACCTGCGTGATGCATGTGCTTGCTTCAAATCGCTACACCAGCCTGATAGTCCGCATTGTACGCATGAGCAGCAGGCTTCATGTCAAGGTCGATTGCCTTCTTTTCTATTTAGTATTATTGATCTTGCAACCAATCATTTTGAACATGAGGAAGATATTATGCTAAGTCGGCCGCATGTGACGGAAGCAAGTGAGCATTTTCGATTGCATCGTCAGGCTCATGAACGCATTGTGCAAAAGTTGGATGCTCTCGTTGAGAAGTGTTTGTTGCTTAATGGAGATGGTGATGCAGCACAGATTTATCAGAAATTTCATAAAGAACTTTTAGATATGTTTGATGAGCATAATCGTAACTTTGATGACCCATTTCTTGAGTCAACAAAAATTTTGTAGTTTAGATATTCGAGACTCAAAACAAGTGTTGTAATTGCAAAAAATAAGGCGTATAAATTGATTGTGGTCTGCATAGTTCTGGTTAAAATTTTTATAGTTAACTTGGAGGCATCTATCGAAACTTCAATGATTTATCATCTGTAGTTACTACCCAAGTCAGTGCTATTGCTGACCTCATCGGCATCCCATAAGCCGAAACATAACGCCGCTTTTTGCGGCGTTATCATTTTCAGTCTGGCAGTTGTCGCTCATTGGTGAGGCACCAAAATAATATGGTGCATCTGCACTGTTTGTGTGCACTGGTTTTATGCGTTGAACGCGCAGACATTTCCGGTGCTTGTAAATTTTATCAAATAGAATCAACTGGATAATGCTGTTTATTGTAGGTGGCATAGTAATTGCTTATATCTAATTAAATTAGTTTATTGAAGTTGCTATGTTACGAGTAATGATTGTTGATAGTGATTTAGAACGCACCAAGCCGCTTAAGCAATCTTTGATTGATACTGGCTATGAAGTGATTGCGCATCTTAAAGATACCGTTAACTTGGATAGTGCGTGTTGTGAGTTGCAGCCAGATATAGTGATCATTGATACAGATTCACCAAGTCGCGATACGCTAGAGAATATTTGTGTGATGACCATGAATGAGCCTCGGCCAATTATGATGTTCACGCATGATGGTGATAAAGAGCAGATTAAGTTAGCTACGCAAGCAGGTGTTTGTGCATACGTAGTGGGTAGTATACCGAATGAGCGGTTGCAGCCTGTGATTGATGCTGCAGTCGCGCGTTTTGAAGAGTTTAAGCATTTGCGAAATGCGTTAAGCGAAGCGAATGTCAAGCTTAGTGAGCGGAAAGTGATTGAGCGCGCTAAGGGCTTGCTGATGAAGCAGCGAAAGATTGATGAAGATGAGGCTTACAGCATGTTGCGTACCATGGCGATGCAAAAAAACATGCGTATGGGCACGTTAGCAAAACAGATTGTTCAAGCAGCAGAGTTGTTGCTTTAATAAATAGTGTAATTGAATGGTATGACGGTCTAATGAGGGGCTGAAATACAAAATTAGCACTAAATCCGAGTCAAAGTAGACTCGAACGAATATGTGGTTCAAGACAAAGGCGTCTTGATAAGAACTAAATTCCTTACTGGAGTTAGTTTCTTGTCAGACGCCTTTTTTGTTGCCTGAAAGAATTGAATTTTAAGTTTTTATTTAATGGTTTTTTAGAAATTTTGATGGATTTTAAGGAGATAAGCATGAGCAATAACGATAGTACATCTGGCAAAGCTACTCAAACGACAGTGGATAGCAGCCGTCGCGATTTCTTTCGCAACACGGCAGCTGGTGCTTTCGGCGCGGCAGCATTAATGGGTATGGTGCCAAATTCAATTAAAACCAATGCTTGGGCGGCGGGTTCTGATGCGCCTGAAATTACCGAAGTGAAAATTGGTTTTATTCCGCTAACAGATTGCGCGCCTATCGTTGTGGCGGCTGAAATGGGTTTTGATAAAAAATACGGTATCAAAATCACACCGTCAAAAGAGGCATCATGGGCGGCGATTCGTGACAAAACCGTAAATGGTGAGTTGCATGCGGCACATGTGTTATATGGCCTAGTTTATGGTGTTCAGCTTGGTATTGGTGGGCAGAAAAAAGATATGGCAGTGTTGATGACTTTGAACCATAACGGTCAAGGGATTACGCTGGCAAATCAACTTAAAGAAAAAGGTGTAAATGACGGTAGAAGCCTGAAACGTTTACTTGATAACGAAAACCGCGACTACACTTTTGCACAAACCTTCCCAACCGGTACACATGCGATGTGGCTGAACTACTGGCTGGCAGCAAATGGCATTAATCCTATCAAGGATGTGAAAACCATCGTAGTGCCTCCACCGCAAATGGTTGCCAATATGCGTATCGGCAATATGGATGGCTACTGCGTAGGTGAGCCTTGGAACGCACGTGCGATTTTTGACAAGGTTGGTTATACCGTAGCAACTTCACAAGATATTTGGGTGGATCACCCTGAAAAAGTATTGGGTACTACAGCCGAGTTCGTGGCAAAAAATCCAAACACATCACGTGCCATGATTATGGCGATTCTTGATGCTTGTCGTTATATCGAGGCAACAGAAAACCGCGCTAAAGTTGCTAAATTGATTGCTGGTAAAGCTTACGTGAATGCGCCAGAAGAAGTGATTGCAGGTCGTTTCGTGGGTGATTACGACAATGGTATTGGTAAGAAATGGAAAGATCCTAACTTCATGAAATTCTTTGAAGATGGCAAAGTGAACTTCCCTTACTTGTCAGACGGTATGTGGTTCCTAACGCAGCATAAACGTTGGGGTTTGCTCAAAGCTGATCCAGATTACTTAGCAGTTGCGACTAAAGTAAACCAAGTGAAATTGTATTCAGAAGCGGCATCGCAACTTGGCATTAGCGTGCCTAAAGATGTGATGCGCAGTAGCAAGTTGATGGATGGTGTGGTGTGGGATGGCAAGAATCCAGCCGCGTACGCTGCCTCTTTCAAGATTAAAGCTTAATCACTATAAGAAATAGTTTAAGGAGCCTATATGTCTGCAATCAGTATCAGCAAGGGAGTCGCAATGACGAATGCTGCAAACGATGAGGTAACTCATAGAGTTCATGGCGCTAATAGTGCAGTAGTGACGGCTGTCCCAGTGCCTAATGTGACAGCTGCCAATGTGACTAAATCAAATGAAGTAGGCGTAAAAAATCAGTCTGGAATCAATGTGAAAATGCGTAATTTCTTTAAATGGTTGTTGCCACCAGTGTTTGGCATATTGATGTTGCTAGCAATTTGGACTTTGATTTCGCATCAATCGCCAAATTTACCTGGACCACTTAAAACCTGGCACTCGGCTGTGGAGTTATTTAGCGATCCATTCTATGACCATGGCCCAAATGACAAGGGCGTGGGCTGGAATATTTTGGCTTCATTGCAACGTGTTGCCCTAGGGTTTGGTTTGGCAGCATTGGTAGGTATTCCGATGGGTTTTATTATTGGTCGCTTTGAGTTTGCTGCCCGAATGACGGCGCCAGTGATTAGCTTATTGCGCCCTGTATCGCCGCTTGCTTGGTTGCCGATTGGTTTGCTTGTGTTTAAAGCAGCCAACCCTGCGGCGATTTGGGTGATTTTCATCTCAGCTGTTTGGCCGATGATTATTAATACAGCGGTAGGTGTTAGTAAGGTGCCGCAGGACTATATGAACGTGGCGAAGGTGCTGAATTTAAGTGAGTGGAAAATCGTTACCAAAATTCTGTTTCCTTTCGTGTTGCCTTACATGATGACCGGTGTGCGCCTTTCTATCGGTGTGGCATGGCTGGTAATCGTGGCGGCAGAGATGCTCACAGGTGGCGTTGGTATTGGTTTCTGGGTGTGGGATGAGTGGAATAACCTGAATGTAGAGCACATCATTATCGCGATATTTGTTGTAGGTATTGTTGGGTTGCTGCTTGAATTTGCACTCACACAAATCGCCAAAAAATTTAGTTACGAATAATTCACTGATTACTTAGGAGTCATCATGGAAAAAGTAGAAAAAGCGAATGCTGAAAGATATGTGCAGTTAGAGAGTGTTGATATGACATTCACGACTAAAAAAGGCACATTCAACGCGCTCAAGAACATTAATCTGAACATCAAGGAAGGTGAGTTTATTTCCATCATTGGTCACTCCGGTTGTGGCAAGTCAACGGTATTGAATTTAATCGCTGGTTTATTACAGCCAACAGAAGGTTTGTTGTTTTGTGCAGGCAGAGAGATTTCCGGGCCAGGTCCTGAGCGTGCTGTTGTTTTTCAAAACCACTCATTACTGCCTTGGCTCACTTGCTACGAGAATGTGTATCTAGCAGTAGAGCGTGTGTTTGGTACTAACTCTGAAACAAAAGAAAGTAAAGCACAGCTTGAAGCGCGTACGCATGCCGCAATTGAGCTGGTTGGCTTGTCACATTCAGCAGAAAAGCGCCCGAATGAAATCTCTGGCGGTATGAAACAGCGTGTAGGTATCGCCCGTGCTTTGGCAATGGAACCAAAAGTACTTTTATTGGATGAGCCATTTGGTGCCTTAGATGCACTCACCCGCGCTAATCTGCAAGATGAGTTGATGAAGATTATGGCGAAATCCGGGTGTACAGCCGTGATGGTGACACACGATGTGGATGAGGCGATTTTGCTTTCAGACCGTGTTGTGATGATGACGAATGGCCCTAGTGCGGGGATTGGTGAGATTTTAGACGTTAACCTTCCAAGACCAAGAGCACGTTTGGCGTTGGCAGAAGATAAAACTTATAACCATTTACGCGGTGAAGTTTTGCGCTTTTTGTATGAGCGCCATGCGAAAAAAGCGGCTTAAATCTGTATGCACAATGCATTAACTTACAAGAATATTTTATAGACGATGAAGGAAGTAATTATGAAATCCCATGCAACATTTAAGCGTAATTTAGTCATGGCTTGTACGGCGATGGCGCTGGCAAGTATCGCGCAATCAGCCTTGGCAGAAGATGCACCAGAAACTGAGTACACGCTACTGGATTCTATTAAACAAGGTAAACCGCTTACCAACTTTAGATTGCGTTATGAAAGTGTAGATCAGGATCTATTTCAACCTGCACCGAATGCTACTAAAAAATTAGATACAGCTAATGCGTTCACATTGCGCAGTTTAATCGGCTGGCAAACTGCCCCATTCCATAATTTTAGCTTTGCTGCACAAATCACGGATGTGCATGAGTTTAATGATGACTTTAACGATAAGCGCGGTAATGTAAATGAGCCTGGTAAAACTAAATATCCAGCTATTGTTGACCCTGGTTATACCGACATCAATCAACTTTATGTCGATTGGACTGGCATTAAAAACACCAAATTACGTTTAGGTCGTCAACAAGTGAATTTAGATAATGTACGTTTTATCGGTGATATTGGTTTCCGTCAAAACATGCAGGTATTTGATGGTGTTTCTGTACTTAATAAAAGCATCCCTGACACGGAAATTTTCGCAGCTCACTTTGATAAGGTGCGTCAGATCAATACAGAGTTACGTAGTGGCAATATCGATATCGTTAATGCTAAATACCGCATTTCACCGAGCGAGTCATTGGTAGGTTATGGTTATTTTGTTGATGTGGCTAATCTAAGCCAAAACAACGGTAGTACCGCAGCAGCAAGTACTGCTGCTCAAGGAGGTAATGGCTTGGGCCCAAACCAAGATTTACCAGCCTCTAAATCGGCTACCACTGACGCAAGCTCAAAAACGTTTGGTGCGCGTTTGGATGGTGTTCGTAAAATAGACGATAACTGGAAAGTGCTCTATACCGCAGAATACGCAAAACAGGATAACTATCAAGGTGGTAGTTCATTCATCGATGCGCATTACTTTAAGCTAGGTGGCGGTGCTATGTATGATGTTTGGTCATTAAGAGTTGATCAAGAGGTGCTTTCAAGCAACCATGGTAAATATGGCTTCCAAACACCGCTAGGTACCAATCACTTGTTCCAAGGCTGGGCTGATCAGTTCTTGGTGACACCTCGTCAAGGTATTAAAGATACTTTTGTTACTTTTGCCGGCAGTATCGAAAAAGCCAAGCTTTTAGCTGAGTACCATGTATTTAAATCAGATGAAAAGTTTGCCACGCTGAATGGCCAACTTGGTGACAAATACGGCACGGAGTTTGACGCAAGTGTGGCTTACCCATTTACTGCAAATGTTATGGGTAAATTGGAGTACGCCAAGTTTATGGAAGATGATGTGTATGGCACAACAACCGCATCAACAAACACGGCCCGTAAAGGTGACAAAGAAATCATCTGGGCGACGGCAATGTACACGTTTTAGTATTGTTATGATCAAACGGCATCACGCTATTTGATTTGAAATCAAGATGCACCATTATGGATTTCCATTTTGGTGCATTGGCACTTGTATGAGCGTATTAAAGTTTTTAGTTGTATTAAGTCGCATGCTAACTATATGTATTTAAATAATTTTAGTTGTATTAAATTTATTGGCACATACATTGCTTATATCTGTACATGTGTGACTTAAGCACGAAATAATCTCACTGATAAAGATGATTGAATTATGCAAAAAATGAAACTAGTAGTCGTGGGTAACGGCATGGCAGGTATGCGCACCGTTGAAGAATTATTGAAAATCGCCCCGGATTTTTATGACATTACGGTGTTTGGTGATGAGCCTTACCCTAACTACAACCGCATCATGTTGTCTCCTGTGCTTGCTAATGAGCAAACCATTGATGACATTATTCTGAATACGCGTGAATGGTATGCCGAGCACAATATTACGCTGCATACTGGCGCGCGCATCAATAAGATTGATCGTAAAAACCGTGTGGTGTATGCGGAGAATGGCGTTAGCGCTGAGTATGACAGATTGCTGTTGGCAACAGGTTCGAAGCCATTCATGCTACCGATTCCTGGTAGTGATTTAGATGGTGTGATTGGCTATCGTGACATTAAAGATACCAACGACATGATCGAGGCAGCTAAAGTGCACAAACATGCCGTAGTGATTGGTGGCGGTCTACTCGGTTTGGAGGCTGCAAATGGCCTGAAAATTCAAGGGATGGAAGTCACAGTCGTTCATAAAAACGAGTGGCTGCTGGAAAGACAGTTGGATAAAACTGCAGGCAAAATGCTGCAAAAGAATTTAGAAGCAAAAGGTTTAAAGTTTTTACTACAAAAAAATACCGAGCTATTAACTGGCGATGCTAGCGGGCGTGTAAAAGCAGCTCGTTTCACCGATGGTTTGGAGGTTGCAGCTGATTTGGTCGTGATGGCCGTAGGTATTCGCCCTAATTTTGCGCTGGCTGAATCTGCCGGCATTTATTGCAACAGAGGTATTGTGGTGAATGACACGATGCAAACCTATGATCCGCGTATTTATGCAGTTGGTGAGTGTGTGGCGCATCGCGGTATTTCATATGGCTTGGTTGCCCCATTGTTTGAAATGGCAAAAGTGTGCGCGACGCATTTGGCTAATTTCGGTATTGGTATTTATAAAGGTTCTGTAACCTCAACAAAACTTAAAGTGACGGGCATTGATTTGTTCAGTGCGGGCGACTTTAGTAGCGGTGATGCGGCTGTTGATGATGGCCGAGAAGAGATTGTTTTGCACGATGCAGTTGGCGGGGTATACAAAAAACTCGTCATCAAAAATGACAAAATCATTGGTAGCGTGCTTTATGGGGATACCACGGATGGTTCGTGGTATTTTCAAATGCTTAGAGATGGTAAGGCGATTCATGAGATTCGCGACCATTTAATGTTTGGTCAGGATTCGTTAGGTAATACTGGGCATGCCGGACAGAACAAAGCCGCTGCCATGACCGACGAAATGGAAGTTTGTGGTTGCAATGGCGTGTGTAAAGGCACGATTGTGAAAGCGATTCAAGATCAAGGCCTATTCACGATTGATGACGTGAAAAAGCAAACCAAGGCTGGTTCAAGCTGTGGTTCATGTGTGGGCTTGGTCGAGCAGATTTTAGCTTCAACATTGGGTGGTGGTTATGCGCCGCCATCAACCAGCAAAGCTATCTGTGGTTGTTCTGAGAAAAATCATGAAGAAGTGCGTGCTGAAATTCGTGCGAATAAGTATTTAAATATTCCGGATGCCATGAAGGGCATGGTGTGGCGTACTCCTAATGGCTGTGCGACTTGCCGACCAGCACTTAATTACTACTTGCTCTCTACCTGGCCGCATGAGGCTGTGGATGATCCGCAATCACGTTTCATTAATGAGCGCGTACACGCCAACATTCAAAAAGATGGTACCTATTCAGTGATTCCGCGCATGTATGGTGGCGTAACTACGTCAGACCAATTACGTAAGATTGCCGATGTCGCTGATAAATATGCCGTACCAATGGTAAAAGTCACTGGTGGTCAGCGTATTGACTTACTCGGCGTGAAGAAAGAAGACCTCGTCGATATGTGGGCAGATTTAGATATGCCGTCTGGCTATGCTTACGGTAAGAGCATTCGTACCGTTAAGACTTGCGTAGGTAGCGAGTTCTGCCGCTTTGGTACACAAAACTCTACCCAAATGGGTATTGATATTGAAAAAGCTTTCGACCACATGTGGGCGCCACATAAAGTGAAGTTTGCTGTTTCTGGCTGTCCGCGTAACTGTGCTGAGTCTGGTATTAAAGACGTTGGTATTATCGGTGTGGATTCAGGCTGGGAAATGTACGTGGGTGGTAACGGCGGTATTAAAACCGAAGCTGCGCAGTTCTTGTGTAAAGTGAAAACAGCTGAAGAAGTGCTGGAGTACTCGGGTGCATTTATTCAAATTTACCGTGAAGAGGCACGCTATTTAGACCGTACCGTACATTGGATTGAACGCGTAGGTTTGGAGTATGTGAAACAGCGTATATTGGAAGATGCTGAAGGTCGTAAAGCTGCTTATGAGCGCTTGTTGTATGCCTTGCAAGGTTCTGTAGATCCTTGGGGTGAGCGTGTGCAGAATCGTGACAAACATAAAGAGTTTGAGACGATTACTGTTTAAGCCAGTTCTACAATTTAAAGGTTATTAGAAGGAATTTTTATGCAAAAAAGTTTTTGGCAAGCAGGGCACAAACCCACCTTATTCTCAGCATTTCTGTATTTTGATTTAAGCTTTATGGTATGGGTGTTACTTGGGCCATTGGCGGTACAAATTGCGACTGACTTGCAGTTGTCACCGGCACAAAAAGGTTTGATGGTCGCGACACCCGTGTTAGCTGGGGCATTGTTACGCATTGTCATGGGCGTTCTGGTGGATCAAATTAAACCAAAAATGGCAGGTTTGCTAGGGCAAGTCATTGTGATATTGAGTCTGTTAGGTGCATGGTTGCACGGCATACAAACGTTTCAACAGTCACTTATGCTTGGTATTGGCTTAGGTTTTGCTGGCGCGGCGTTTGCGGTCGCATTGCCGTTGGCGAGTCGCTGGTATCCACCTGAGCACCAAGGTACTGCATTAGGTATTGCTGGTGCAGGTAACTCGGGTACGGTATTCGCGGCTTTGTTTGCACCTAGCTTAGCGGTTGCTTACGGCTGGAATAATGTGTTTGGTTTAGCTTTGATCCCATTAGGTGTCGCTTTGGCTGTGTATGTGATCTTTGCGAAAGATAGCCCAGATGCACCACCGGCTAAATCACTTAGCCAATACTTGGCGATATTGAAAGACAAAGACGCTTGGTGGTTCATGTTTTTCTATAGCGTGACCTTCGGTGGTTTTGTAGGCTTGGCTTCTTCATTGACTATCTACTTCAACGACTTGTACCACTTAGGTCCTGTTGTTGCTGGTTACTGTACTGCGGCTTGTGTCTTTGCCGGTTCATTAGTGCGTCCAATTGGTGGCATGATTGCTGACCGTATTGGTGGTATTCGTACCTTGCTCACCATGTATATCATTGCAGCGCTATTGTTATTTGTGATGAGTTTTGGGCAACCAACTTATCAATTGGCCTTAGCGATCATTATTCCTGTCATGGCTGTATTAGGTATGGGTAACGGCGCAGTGTTTCAGTTGGTGCCACAACGCTTTCGCAAAGAAATTGGTGTTATGACCGGTTTAGTGGGCATGGCTGGCGGTGTTGGTGGTTTTTATCTGGCAGCTAGTCTGGGGTACTTTAAACAAGCTTTTGGTAACTACCAAGTCGGATTGCTGATATTTGTTGGTTTGGTCGTGCTGGCCGTTGTAGGCTTGGTCGGTGTTAAAACCAGATGGCGCACCACTTGGGGCACAGCAACGACGGCTAAAGTTTAGCCTTCCAGCAGTTACAATCAATTATGTCGCTTGAATTTAAAGTCGGCCAGTCTAGCCTAACGGGACCACGTACACGTAATGAAGATTATGTTGGCGTGGTGACGCCAGTGAGTGATCAGTTAAGTATCAAAGGCGCGCTCTTGGCGGTGGCTGATGGTGTGAGCGGCAATGCTGGCGGTGGTGAAGCATCAGAAATGACGATCCGTACCGTGACGTCTGATTATTACGCCACGCCAGATACTTGGGAGCCGCTGACATCCTTAGATAAAGTGCTTATCGCAGCCAATCGCTGGCTTATAGCTCAGGCGAGTGCTAATAGCGATATGATTGGAATGGCAACGACACTGTCGTTATTGGTCTTGCGTGGTCAACGTTATTATTTTGCGCATGTTGGCGATACTCGAATTTATTTGTTGCGGAATGGTAAGTTAAAGCAGCTGACAACTGACCATGTATGGGATAGACCTGAAATGCGGCATGTTCTAAAACGTGCAGTAGGTCTGGATCGGCATTTGGAAGTGGATTTTGCTGAAGGTGCATTACAAGTTGGTGATGTGTTTGCGCTGATGAGTGATGGTGTATGGGACGTTTTAGGTGAACAAAATATCCATAAAGCGTTAGAGCTATATGATAGCCCACAAATGATTTGTGACCATTTGACTAAGTCTGCCATTGAGAAGGGCAGTACGGATAATAGTACTGCGGTTGCGGTCAGGGTGACGCAGTTGGGTGAAGATACGCTGTCTGAACTATTGGCGAGTGGTCGGCATTTAAGCGTACCCAATAAATTAGCTGTTGGTTTAATCATAGATGATTTTGAAGTGGTTGAAGTGTTACATGAGTCACGTGCCAGTTTGTTGTACAAAGTGCGCCATGTCGCTACTCGGCAACTGTTCGTATTAAAAACTTTGCAACCAGTGTTAGCGACCGATGTCGACAGTTGTAACGGCCTGTTGAATGAAGAGTGGCTAGCCAAGCGTGTGGTGTCGCAATATGTGCCGCACGTATTTCCAGTTTCAGTCGAAAAGCGTAGTAAGCTGTATTACGTGATGAGCTGGCATGAAGGTGCCACGTTACAACATCGTTTAGATAGTGGGCATCATTTCACTGTAACAGGCGTGGCCAAGCTAGGAGTCGATCTAGTCCGGGGTATTGGTGCGCTACATCGGCTGAATATCGTGCATCGCGATATTAAGCCGGATAATTTACATCAAGCGACTGACCAGCGTCTACGAATTTTGGACTTAGGCGTTGCATTAAGTACAGGTATTGGCAAAATTGAAGCCATGCAAAATCCGGGTACACCTAGCTATATGGCGCCAGAGCTGTTTGAAGGCCAATCTGCGACACCGCAAAGTGACATTTATGCTGCAGGCGTTACGCTTTATCACTTGCTGACACGTAAGTATCCTTATGGTGAAATCGAGCCGTTCCAGCATCCTAAATTTAGTGAGCCGATACCACCTACGCGTTATCGGCCGGATATTCCACATTGGTTAGAGAATATTATTCTTAAAGCCATTGCGCGTGATGTAAAGCTCAGATTCGAGACTGCGGAAGAAATGTTGCTCGCACTTGAATACGGTGAGTTAAAAACAATTATGGCGCCGCCACGGACGCCGCTTATTGCGCGCGCCAGATTTGTTAAGTGGCAATGGATAGCGATATTCTCGCTGGTCTTAAATTTTTTATTGATCTATTTGTTAGTAGTTTCTTGATTAAATGCTTTGTAAAGGTGAGTTGCAATGAGTAACTGGGTAAAAGTAGCGCCATTTGATGAGTTTCCTAAATTGGGAGCACGTGTCGTGCGCACAAAAAATAAAGACAATGTGGACATAGAAGTCGGTATTTTTCGTACCGAAGATGGCCGTATTTTTGCCATCAATAATAGCTGCCCGCATAAGGGTGGTCCTTTGTCACAAGGCATTGTCTATGGCGATAAAGTGGCTTGTCCACTCCATAGCTGGAAAATCAGCTTGGTAGATGGCAAAGCTGAAGAGCCAGATGTTGGTGAAACAGCGTGCTTCAATACCAAAATTGAAGACGGTGTTGTGTATTTAGAATTAAAAGACTGAACAAATTAGCACTGAAAAATTAACACTGAAAAAATCAACTTGGAGTAGTGATTGTCTAATCAATATCATCAAACGCACTCAGACTTGGCAAACGCGCAAGACGCCAAGAATGACGTGGCACAGACAGTACAGCCAATGATGGAAAATGTAGCTAACATAGTATTCGTACCAAAAAAAGGTAAGATTAAACACACTAAATCTACCTGTTGCTATTGTGGCGTTGGCTGTGGCGTGATTATCCACTCTGAGAACGACACGATTGTTGACGTGAAGGGTGACCCGGATCACCCCGCTAACTTTGGTCGTTTATGTACCAAAGGCGCAACCTTACACCTGACAGCTAAGCTGGATAATCGTTTACTCTACCCTGAGTTACGCACGCAGCGTGACGCGCCTAGAGTCCGTGCTACTTGGGATGAGTCTTTGGACTTGGTGGTTGAAAAGTTTGCCAAAACCATAGAAACGCACGGGCCGGATAGCGTTGCATTCTATATTTCAGGCCAATTGCTCACAGAAGATTATTACGTGTTCAACAAACTCGCTAAGGGTTTGATCGGCACCAATAATGTGGATACCAATTCAAGACTGTGTATGAGTTCAGCCGTTTTGGGATACAAGACCACGTTAGGCGCAGATGCGCCGCCAGCTTGCTATGAAGACATCGACCATACTGAATGCTTATTGATTGCGGGCAGTAATACCGCTTTTGCGCATCCGATTATTTTCCGCCGGATTGAAGATGCAAAAGCCAAGAATCCTAATTTGAAGATTGTGGTCGTTGACCCGCGCCTTACCGATACGGCTCAGGCTGCAGATTTACATCTTGCCATTTTACCGGGTACGGATGTCGCACTATTCAACGGCATGCTGCATGTGATGCTGTGGGAAGGCTTGCTGGATATGGCCTACATCAATGCCCATACCAACGGCTTTGATGCTCTTAAAGAAACTGTACGCGAATATACGCCTAAAATGGTGGCGGATATTTGCGGTATTAAAGAAGCCGACATCATTACGGCTGCAAAGTGGTTTGGCAAAGGGCCTTCTTTATCCATGTACTGCATGGGCTTGAATCAGTCGATTCATGGTACGGAAAAAAATGCAGCATTGATTAATCTACACTTAGCCACCGGCCAGATTGGTAAAGTCGGTGCTGGGCCATTTTCACTTACCGGTCAGCCGAACGCGATGGGTGGCCGCGAGGTTGGCGGCATGTCTGCGATGTTGTCTGCGCACCGTGATTTGTCCAACCCAGAGCATCGCGCTGAAATTGCCAAGTTCTGGGGTGTAGGTGATGTGCCTGCGCTGCCGGGCAAGTCAGCTGTCGAGATGTTCGAGGCAGTAAAAGAGGGCAGTATTAAAGCTATTTGGATTGCTTGTACGAATCCGGCGCACTCCATGCCAGATTTAAATAGTGTGCGTGAGGCAT
>JAZJYS010000071.1:0-9276 GCA_040390265.1 Pseudomonadota bacterium
TCGTGATCTATATTTCGGGTAGTAATTGGTGTATCAAAGTTAGTTCGCACATAATTTAACTGAATTTGTGCGTTAGGGTTAAGTATCCATTTTGTACCTAGCGTCCAAGCGCCGGCACCGTCAGTATAGTCCGTTGTATTAGCGAGCACGGCATTAAAGTCAGAGGCGTCAAAGCGAGTATAGCGCACGCCCAGTTCTACAGCGCCCCAACCACCATTACCATATCGAAAATTATTGGTAGGCACAATGCCCGCAAACGCGCCATTTTTATACATGCTGGCGTATTGCTCTCCTGTTACCACCATTGCAGGCTGGCGTACCAAGCGGTCATATCACGGTCATAGCCAGTGCCACTGAAATTAGCACGAATATACTCACCCTGATACTTAACTGCGCCATAAGCTACAGCACTTTCAAAACCGTTTAGCGTGCGGTCAGTTTCACTCAACACATCCGTTACTTTAAAAAACTCTACACCACGTCCTTCTGTTTTGAGTTTCGGCACCAATGCTCCCGCAGCTTGTTTACCCTGCGCATGAAATCCTCCCACATGCACCACACTATCTTTCCAGCCAGCCCATTGCGCGAGGTTACCCACCACACGTAACGACCAATCCTTGTTGTCGGTTTTAGTATTGGATTCATCCACATTTTGCCCTGTGCCATTCACATAAGCCAAGTTGTAATACATGCCATTTAAAGGTGCGCCATGCAGCATGACGCCACGGTCAAAAACCGACCCTAACAGACTTTCTGTCATGGCACGTTCCATGAAATTAAGATCCATTGCACTCTGTGAGCGTTCAAGACCATACATAGTTTTAAATTGCCCGACACGAATCATGGCAGGCTTGAAATGGGTGTAGTCCAAATAGCCATCATTCATTTTTGTATAGGTACCAGTGCTGGTGCCATCACCAGAATATTCACCCTCGATACGCAAAGTAAAATCTTCGTAGAAATTTGCAATCACACCGATTCGGGCGCGACGCATGCTGAAAGTGTCAGTAGCAAGCTCATCTGGTGAAAAATGACGCGCATCAACTTGTGCCCGTGCATAAAGCCGCAACGACCAATCGCCTGTAGCATCACGTAGCACCAAACCATTTTTGAAACTTGCCTCTACAGGGCTGCCATTGGAAGACTTTATAACTGGGGTGACTTGTGAAGAAGCATTACTTGGTGTGATTGTATGCTGCACATCATCTTGCGCGTTGCGCGCCAACTGTGCTTGCACAGCCTTCAGCTGTTCTGCCATCTGCTGCATTTGCCGCTCAAGCTCACGGATACGCACTTGTGCACTTTCAACATCTTCGCCAGCATAAACTGAACTGCTGAACGCAGCAAAAATTGTCGAGGCAACTACCAACCGACTCAATACACCACACCTTACGGCAATGATCTCCATATACTGATAGCCTCTCACCGATAGCGGTGCCTTTAGAATAAAGACTCAAAGCCGATTATACACAAGCCAATACTGTTGGCATGCAACAAAACACGACACATATTCGACTCAAAAAGAAAAAGGCTTGTGGATAAACCACAAGCCTTTTAATTTTTCACCAAAACCTAACTAGCAGATAAATGCTAATGCATCGTTGCTTGCTGGATTCCTGCCAGCAACCAGACGGCATTGTCATTACGCAGATTTTTTTGTACATGCCAGATTTCATCTACATTTTCTGGAGCACCATTGTTTTCGCTCAACTGTCCTGTAAAGCGTACGCTAGCAATTGTAAAGTCACCCTCAGTAGCAACTTCCAGTAATTCAGCATGGATCGCAATTACATCTGTTTTCTGTACAGCATTACCACGCTCTTGCATTTGCATGGAGATTTCGGCAAATATTTCCGGTGTAGTGTACTCACGCACGTCGTCAATATCCTTGCGGTCATTAGCCGCTTGCAATCGAATGAATGAGGCCTTGGCATTACGTAAAAAGCTATCAACAGGAAAGTCTTGCGGGATGTAGCTTACAGCAGGTGAAGAACCGCTGCTGTAATTAGGCCGTTGTACTGTTTCAGCGTCGGCATATGCCGCACCAGCTCCCGCATATTGCATATTGGGCTGTTGAGATTTTTTGAATCGAGCAATAAGAAACATTGCCAATCCAGCTAAAAGTAACATAGGCAATATTGAACTCAACATGTTACCCAAACCACCCATACCGCCGCCTGCAAACATTGAGGCCAAACCAGCACCAATAGCCAATCCAGCTAGCGGGCCTAACCATTTATTACGATTTGGCGCCGGCGCAGGAGCTGCAGGAGTTGGTGCCGCGGCTGGTGCACGTTGCGCTTGTTGAGCAGGCATTGAACGCTGCTTACCAAAACTACTACCCCCGCCGAAACGTTTGGCCTCGGCCACTGTAGACAGAAAACTCAGGCAGGTCAAAGCGATTATTAATAACATCAAAAATCTTTTCATGTATTTCCTCATCAAGCAGATAAAAAAGCTGTTGGATATAAAACGGTGTGAATTATAACAGTCCCATTTAAAGTGCAGATTAAATCAGTTTAATGAAGTTAATCTAACAAAACAGAACGATAGTCACGGTGAATACAAGCAGTAACGATTCGAACCTCACCACTTTGGTCATGGCAAGTAGATAAAAAGTTCAGAACAAAACTAGATATAACTGATGTTAAGGTTCCAAAGTGGGTACACCAACAATACGCATCACTTTATCCACATCGACACGTAAAAGTTCGGCTATATCAGAATAATCATCCGGCAAAGCAGCATCATCCCAACCATGAGCAGAATGGCGTGCAAGGTTAACTGCCAAGGTTACATTTCTCACACGCTGCTCACCAGAGGCTTCTTCCTGCATAAGTTTGGCAAGTAATGGAGGAAACTGAAATGAGTCGACGATTTCTTTTTGCAAATCATACAAGGTAAACCCTAGAACCTCTTGCTGAACAGCTTTACTACGCAAGCTCTTGTCTGCCTGCTGCATGGCGCACATGGTATTCATTTTTTCCGGCTCAAAACACCACATTAACATCTCGGATAAATCATGTAGCAATGCCGCAATACGCACCTCTTCAGCGCGTAAATCCTTCAGGTAAGTAGCCCAGTCAGCAGCAAAATGTGCTGCGCGATGTGCACGACGAATCAACCTAAGTAAATGTGTGAGCGCTGGAAGGTTAGTTTTAAGGGTATCTTCAACCAAATAGTTAGTTGGAATGTTCTGAAAGAAAGCGGTAGCACCCATCATAATAATGGCTTGCTCAACCTGTAGTAGATCTTGTAGCTGATTGCGGCCTTTATGCTTTTGTGAATAGCAAAGCACCTTAAACACCATCATTGGATCGTGTATAACTACCGTTGTAATGGCACGCGCACTTTGCTTATCTTCATCCTCACGGAGGCTTGCAATCTCTCGTGCCGTTTGCTTAAGCACAGGGATTTCAGCCGTTGCAATAAAATCAACCCAAGCTTTAATGTCTCTTGCTGCCTCACCTACGGGTGCTGATGCCATTTCACACTCTCCTCTCATTGCAACATAGCATACATTTAATTCTAATCTACAAAAATATTAAAAAACACCATAAAAGTAGTGCTTACCATTGATTTACGCTATCAAAGATTAAATCCATGCATTCTGCATAGGCAGAACGGCTATGCTAAAATATGCACTTACATCATTAAGTTAGTTAGCCCATGGCCGTCTCGATTAAAAATCAGCAAGATATTGAAAAAATGCGCATCGCAGGCAAACTTGCCTCTGAAGTGCTAGACTTTATTACACCCTACGTCGTACATGGCGTGACTACCGACCAACTAGATAAGCTCTGCCACGACTATATGGTTGATGTACAGAAGTGCATTCCGGCGCCGCTCAATTACGCACCGGGTGGGCATAAGCCTTACCCAAAATCAATCTGCACCTCAATTAACCAGCAAATCTGCCATGGCGTACCTAGTGACAAAGCCTTAAAAAATGGCGATATCGTTAATCTGGATATTACCGTGATTAAAGATGGCTACCATGGCGATACTAGTCGCATGTTTTGTGTGGGTGACCCATCTATTCAAGCCAAGCGCCTATGCGACATTACTTACCAAGCCATGTGGCTTGGCATTTCAAAAGTTAAGCCTGGTGCTACTCTAGGCGACATCGGCCATGCGATTCAAAATTTTGCCGAGAAAAATGGTTACAGCGTTGTGCGTGAATTCTGCGGTCATGGCATTGGCAAAGCGTTTCATGAAGACCCACAAGTATTGCATTACGGCAAACCTGGTACGGGACTAAAATTACAAGCTGGCATGATGTTTACCATTGAACCGATGATTAACGCGGGCAAACGTGACATTAAACAAATGCCGGATGGTTGGACGATTGTTACAAAAGACCGCAGCCTCTCCGCCCAATGGGAGCACACTTTATTGGTGACCGATACAGGCTACGAAGTCATGACCTTATCTGACGGATCACCAGCCATACCAGACTTTGTTTAATTAACAGAACCCATCTTTAATATGACCGCTGACTTAGCGCAAACTCCAGCGAATAAAGATAATGTAGCCTTTTGGCGGCAACACATTAAAGATGGTGTTTTTGCACTAAAAACAGACTTCTATAAGAATCCTAATACCACAAGACTATTCAAGCAGCATTGCAAACTTATTGACAGCTTACTTGCGGCAATCTGGGCTCAAGTAAACTTTGATAAATCCTGTTGCCTAGTCGCCGTTGGTGGCTACGGACGTGGCGAACTTTACCCACACTCCGATATTGATCTGCTCATACTATTGCCAGAAGATGTGGTTGATGGCACGCCTCTCAGCCAGAATATTGAAGCGCTTATCGGCTTCTTTTGGGACATAGGCCTCAATGTTGGGCATAGCGTACGTAGCCTGAACGAGTGTATCGCTGAAGCGAAAAAAGACATTACGGTTCAAACCAACCTCATTGAATCGCGCCTCTTGGCTGGCGACAACGCTCTTTACCAAAACTTCTTGATTGATATTGATCGCTCAATGGATGTGCAAGCCTTTTTTGCCGCCAAATTAAAAGAACAAAACAATCGGCATGCAAAATTCAATGACACTGCCTACAACCTAGAACCCAACATCAAAGAAAGCCCAGGCGGACTACGCGATCTGCACATGATCATGTGGCTGACTCGCAGCTTGAGCATGCATCAAGGTTTAATCTCCAACACATGCAACTGCTGGAATATACTCGTCAAACAGAATGTTATTTCTGAGCTTGAAGCACGCCAGATTAGGCATCATGAAAAGAATCTACAGTTACTGCGTATTCACCTGCATTTCCTAAGCGCTCGTAGAGAAGATCGCTTACTGTTTGATTTTCAGAATGACCTAGCAACAACCTTGGGCTACATCAATACACCACGCAAACGAGCCAGTGAACAGCTTATGCAAAGCTACTATCGTAGCGTGAAGTTTATCAGTTTAATGAATGAAATTATACTTAAACTGCTACAACAAATACTGTCAGCAACCCCCACCGTCATTAAGTCTATCAACCCTCGCTTTGAGGCGCACGACCAACTGTTAGTGGCCAAGACAGCTGGACTGTTGCAACAGCACCCTTCCGCAATTTTCGAGGCCTTTTTGTTACTGCAACAGCATCCTGATTTAATTGGGATGAGCGCCTCTTTATTACGGAATTTACAGCGCGTAAAAAAATTGGTAAATCGAGACTTTCGCCAAGACCCTCTGAATAAAAAACATTTCATTGAGATACTCTCGCAGCCACAAGGCATTAATCATGCGCTACGAGCAATGAATCGCTATGGGATTCTAGGCAGTTATATTCCAGCGTTTGGTAAAATTATTGGTCAAATGCAGCACGACTTATTTCACGTGTACACCGTTGATGAACACATTCTTAATGTGTTAGCCAACCTACGACGCTTTGCGAAGCCTGAACTCAAACATGAGTTTCCGCTTTGCAGCCAACTGTTTGCAAGCTTTGATGCGCCACATTTACTTTATTTAGCCGCACTATTTCATGATATTGCAAAAGGTCGTGGTGGCGACCACTCAACCCTAGGTACGCTAGACGCGAGTAGATTCTGTAAGCAACATGCATTATCAAAGACTGATAGTGCACTGGTTGCATGGCTAGTCGAATCACATTTAAAGATGTCGTCAACTGCGCAAAAATCGGACTTATCCGACCCTAGCGTTATTGAAGCCTTCGCACACTTTGTCGGCGATGAACGTCGGCTAATTGCACTCTACTTACTTACTGTTGCGGATATTCGCGGCACAAGTCCGGTGGTATGGAACGCATGGAAAGCACGCCTGTTAGAAAGCCTATTCTATGCAACCAAGCGCACGCTTGCGCATAACATCATGCATCCACAAGAGGCTATTGAACTGCGTAAAGCTGAAGCGGCAGAAAAACTCAATAAATTCGGCCTCAGCGCGCACTCATACGAGCACTTATGGATTCAATTTGGGGTGAATTATTTTATCCGACATGAGAGCGATGAAATCGCATGGCATAGCCGACTGCTTACGCCACACTTAACGGCAAGCAAGCCGATTGTGCGCGCTCGATTAAGTCCGAGTGGCGATGGTATTCAGGTCATGATTTACACCAAAGACCAGAATGATTTATTTGCAAGAATTTGTAACTTCTTTGATCGTATGGGTTATACCATTGTAGAGGCAAAAATATACACTACAGACCATGCCTATGCTTTAGATAGTTTTATTGTTTTAGATCAATCAGGTAAGTCAGTAAGTTACAGTGGTTTATTAAACTTTATTGAGGTAGAACTTACACAAAAACTTGACGAAAGTTACCAACTCGAGTCGCCCTTAAAAGGACGTATTAGCCGTCAAGTCAAACACATGCCAATTCAAACGCAAGTGACCATAACCAAAGAAGCGGACAACAATAATCATAAGTTGGAGATTATTGCGAATGACCGTCCAGGGCTACTCGCTACGCTAGCGCATCAATTTCTAGTACACGAAATTGAGCTACATAATGCGAAAATAAATACGCTAGGCAACCGCGCTGAAGACAGCTTTTTGATTTCAGCTAAAAAAGGTCAAACACTGGATCTGGAGCACATCAGAATGCTGCAAGCATCACTGATTGTAGAGATTTAGCCAACTTAACCCAAATGGTAATGCTTACGCAGCGCCTTTTTAACATTCCACGTACAAGACAACCCTGCTGGGAATGTCACTAAATCACCAGCCTGAAAACTAACCACGGTACCATCATCAGGTGTAACGCTCACTTCACCTTCGAGAATATACGCAATCTCTTGTGACCCAAAAGTCCATGGGAATTTCGACACTTCCTTAGTCCAAGTCGGCCAGCGTGTGACACCTAATAAGGCCAACCGTTCTGCTGTTGGTTTTTCTACAATAATTGTAGCCATTTCAGACTCCTTAAAAAAATAAGGCCTTGATTACTCAAGGCCTTATTTTATAACTTACAAACTAAATTGCAATTATGAGTGTTTGTAATGTTTTTTCAGTTGTTTAGTCACTTCCCAGTTTGACTTCATGCCTTTAGGGAACACTACAAAGTCACCGGCTTTAATTACAACAGTTTCGCCACCTTGTGGTGTAACGCGAATTTCACCTTCTAATACATAAGCGCTTTCTGTCATACCGAAGTCAAGTGGGAATTTAGATGGTGCACAATCCCAAATAGACCAGCTAGATACACCTAATTCCTTCAATTTTTCTTCTGACGGGTTATGGTCAATAATAATTTGGCTCATTGCTTTATCCTTAATAGTCATTTTTACAAAAAAAATGCCGCTGATAAAAGCGGCATCTTAAATTTGGCGGAAGAGGTGAGATTCGAACTCACGGTGGGCGTGAACCCACGACAGTTTTCAAGACTGTAGCATTAAACCGCTCTGCCACTCTTCCTTGTTTAGCGTTGTGTTGCAACGAAAACGCTATTATAGCAAAAGATTAGTCATCTTGAATATCCTGATTTGGGAAAAAAACGTCAGAATATCCAAATTTTTTCAAATCAGTGATTCTCATGGGGTATAAGATGCCATCCAAGTGGTCACATTCATGCTGAACAACGCGCGCATGGAAGCCACTGACTAGCCGGTCAACTGAATTACCGTACTGATCAAAGCCTGTGTAATGTAATCGTAAATACCTAGGAACAACACCTCGCATGCCTGGCACTGAGAGGCAGCCCTCCCAACCCTCTTCCGTTTCTGTGCTTACGGGCGTTAACACTGGGTTAATTAATACTGTATAAGGTACAACATCAGCATCTGGATAACGAGGGTTAATCTGCTCATCCGACGCTTTTTGACCAAATATAATTACGCGTACACTCTCACCGATTTGTGGCGCGGCAATACCAGCACCATTCATGTGCTGCATGGTATCTTCAAGATCTTGGATTAAAGCATGCAACTCTGCTGTATTGAACTGTTCTACTGGAGTTGCTTTAAGCAATAAACATGGTTCTCCCATGCGTAAAACTGACTTAATCGCCATTTTTCTTTACTCCATTCAGTTTTACCAGTTGAGCAATAATATTACGTACCCGATACATGGTCTGATTTAAATTTTCAACGACCTCTTCATATTGAATGCCATGCAGACTATCGCCACGCCCTGCCGCGTAGTTAGCAACAGGACAAATCGCCGCATAACTAATCCCTAGTTCACGGGCGAGTGCCGCTTCTGGCATACCTGTCATACCAACCATGGTTGCACCATCACGTTCAAGACGATCAATTTCTGCAGCTGTTTCTAGGCGTGGACCTTGCGTAGTCGCATAAACACCATGAGGAACAAGTGATTCTCCAACATCCGTCGCGGCCTTTAGCCATTTGGCACGCAGATTGGGGCAATAAGGCTCGGTAAAATCAATATGCTTTACGGGCAGACTAATGCCATCATAAAAGGTATTTTTTCGGCCATGAGTATAGTCAATGATCTGATGAGGCATGGCAATCACACCTGCTGCCAGATCCGCATGAATACCTCCTACAGTAGCAATAGCGGCAATCTCGGTTACACCCTGCATGTGTAACGCGGAAATATTGGCGCGATAATTGACCTCGTGCGGAGGGATGGTATGCCCATTACCATGACGTGCTAGGAAAATGACTTCACGCCCTTCTATTTCACCAAACACTAGTGGCTGAGACGGCTCACCATAAGGCGTGCGAACAATGACGCGCCTTGTAATATTCAGGTTATCTAATTGCGTTAAGCCGGTACCACCTATAATTGCTAACATGCTGACTACCTATATTTTAATTAGACTTTATTATATAACGGCTACCA
>JAZJYS010000071.1:9376-31307 GCA_040390265.1 Pseudomonadota bacterium
GCTAACATGCTGACTACCTATATTTTAATTAGACTTTATTATATAACGGCTACCAACTTAGAGCACAGGCTAGGCTTCATAACTAAATGTATAAAGCTGCATACACATAACGTATTTATCATTAAAAGATATAGCAATATTGCATTTCAAACACGCCATAACTGCTATCTCAAGCCATACCAAAATTGCGGTCTCAAAACACAAGATTGTTTTAACGTTCCCGACTAAAAACTCGTCGCAAACTGTGGCATACTCACGCCATGACGTATGCTCAACATCCAGACAATATGCCTCGCCAAACAGGCGCACAAACTGTTACTAGTCAAAGCTTAACGCTAGCGCAAACGCATTATGAAAACTTCCCTGTTGCCTCTGTATTTCTACCAGCACATTTACGCGAGCCGATTGGCTTGATTTACAGTTTTGCAAGACAAGCTGACGACTTTGCCGACGAAGGTGATTTGAGCATAGAAAGTCGCTTGGCTTTACTCAACAATTTTCGGGAAGAGCTCGATTTATTGCGTGCATACATCAAGCCAAAAACACCATTCTTTGCGGCACTAGGCAATATGATTAAAACTAGAAATCTGCCTTATGAGCCATTTTATGACTTACTGGATGCTTTCAGCCAAGACGTAACTAAAACACGCTATGCTGATTATGATGAGGTATTGGACTATTGCAAACATTCAGCCAACCCCATCGGTAAATTAATGTTGCACCTTTATCAACAATCTACACCGAAAAATGTTCAGCTCTCTGATAACATTTGCACCGCGTTACAAATTATCAATTTTTTACAAGACATTGCCATTGATTTCAAGAAAAATGATGGCAAGCAACGCATCTATATGTGTCAGGATGAAATGGCCGCTTTTGGTATTACAGAAGCTCAAATTCAGGCATTTGTTGATGGCGTAGAAACAGTTGATGAGAACTGGCAACAGTTTCTGCTATTCAATGTAAGGCGTGTCAATGCTTTACTATATGCAGGAAAACCATTGGGGTGCATTTTAAAAGGACGCATTGGCTTTGAAATGCGGATGATTATTGCCGGTGGCGAACGGATTATTAGCAAAATCACCGCAGTCAATGGTGACATTTTTAAATACCGTCCGACCTTAAACCCTTGGGACTGGTGCATCATTTTCAGCAAAGCATTATTCAAGCTATAAACAAATAACAGGTTAAATAAAAAGAATGACGCCTCAGCAATACTGCCAAGAAAAAACCGCTAACAGTGGCTCTAGCTTCTATTATAGTTTTATGTTTTTACCAAAACAGAAACGTGAAGCTATTACTGCGCTCTATGCATTCTGTCGTGAAGTCGATGACATTGCAGATGAGTGTACCGACCTGCATATTGCACAAACCAAGCTGAACTGGTGGCGTACAGAGATTGAAAATCTATATGCAGGCCAGCCACAACACCCAGTATCCAAAGCGCTTGTGGAGCCAATTCAAGCCTATAACCTTGATGCCGAACATTTCATAGAGATTATCGATGGTATGGAGATGGATTTAAATTTCAATCGTTATGAAGACTTCAAACAGCTACAGCTCTATTGTTATCGAGTCGCCAGTGTTGTTGGTCTGCTCTCAGCGCAAATATTTGAATTTAATAATCGTAAAACACTTAAGTTTGCACATGATCTCGGCACGGCTTTTCAACTGACCAACATTATCCGTGATGTGGGTGAAGATGCTAGACGCAACCGTATTTACCTACCGCTAGATGAACTGGCAAAGTTTAATGTCACCGAAGACGATATTTTAAAAAGCCGGGAATCTGAAGCTGTCAAAAAACTACTCGACTACCAAATTGAGCGTGCCGAAAACTATTATGACCGCGCCCTGAATCAACTACCCGCAGAAGATCATAAAAATCAACGTGTCGGCTTGATGATGGCTGCAATCTATCGCACATTGCTACGCGAAATTAAAGCCGATGGCGCAGAAAAAGTACTTAACTCACGCACCTCTCTGGGCGCACTACGTAAGTTGTGGCTAGCTTTACAAGTGTGGTTTAAAACAAGTAAGGCTTAAATTGAATATTAATAATGCTCACGTAGCGGTCATTGGCGGAGGTTGTGCTGGCCTAAGCACCGCTGCAGCGTTGCTAGATCATGGCATTCAAGTAACCGTCTTCGAAGCAAGCTCACAATTAGGCGGTCGCGCACGTACCGTGGCGGTTGAAAATAACAACTTACTGCACTTGCTGGATAATGGTCAGCATATTTTACTTGGGGCATATCGCGAAACGTTAGCATTATTAGCCAAAATTGGCGTGGATGAAAACCTTGCCTTTTCGCGTATTCCATTACAAATGAACATGCGCTCAACATCCAGCGCGGCAGAATTTTCATTAAAATCAGCGCACTATTTACCTGCTCCACTAAACTTACTCACGGGTTTCTTATGTTGTAGCGGCTTAAGCTTCTCTGAGCGCATTACAGCAATTAAGCTAATGGCCTATCTAAAAGAAATACAGTATGTCATTACAACTGATGCATCTTTAGAAAAATTTTTAGTTGACCAACAGCAAACAGCCAAGTTGATTGAAGTATTGTGGGAGCCATTATGCTTGGCTGCACTCAATACACCAATTAGCATCGCCAGTACACGTATATTCTTGAATGTACTGCGTGATAGTTTTTCTGATGATAAAAAAAGTAGCGACTTTTTGTTACCTCGATTAGACCTATCGCAAGTCATCGCACAGCCTCTTTCACATCACATACATTCAAAAGGCGGTGTCTTGAAATTAAACTCAAGGATTCGAAAGCTAGATGTAGAACCAAATGGTTTTAGTGTAATCACTCGCAATACCAAATCATTCTTTAGCCATGTGGTAGTTGCCGTGGCTCCTGCCAATATAGATAAGCTATTATCACCTCTGCCAGGAATGAAACATACACTTGAGCAAATTGAGGCTTATTCATACCAACCCATTTATACCATTTACTTACAATACCCCCCAGAAACAAAACTCCCTAGAGTGATGACTGGCTTGACCAGAACAATAGCGCAATGGGTATTTGACCGAGGGCAGTTATCTGGGCAGTCAGGCTTAATTTCAGTAGTGATTAGCGCCAATGGTAGGCACCAGCAACTCACTCAAGATGAACTGGCACTACAAGTAGCAAAAGAGCTAGATCAGGTTTTCTCAGGATTACCACCACCATTATGGTACAAAGTCATTGCTGAAAAGCGCGCGACATTTTCGTGTGTACCAAATCTTGCTCGACCTACGAATAGAACGATGCAAACTGGGCTGTATTTAGCTGGTGATTATACCTATGCAGACTATCCAGCTACGATTGAAGGCGCCATTAGGAGTGGCGTTAAGTGTGCAGAGCTTATTGCCAACAACTAAAGGCAATACATTGCTTTGGCTAAATAACTGCCACAGGGTATGAACCTAACATTTTCAAAAACAATGCACGGCTTTCAATTTCTTTAATGGCTGATGCCACTTTTGAATCCTGATAATGCCCTTCAATATCAACAAAGAACACGTAATCCCAAAGCCCCTGTTTAGATGGTCGTGATTCGAGCTTAGTCATGCTAACACCGTGCCGCGACAATGGCTCTAGCAACTCAACGATTGCACCTGGTTTGTTTTTAGCCGTCATCGCGAATGATGTTCTATCCTGACCAGAAGCAGCTACATCATGATTACCTAGTACTAAAAAGCGCGTGGTATTTTTAGGATCATCTTCAATATTCTCAGCCAAAATATTCAGATCAAACAACTCTGCGGCGCGCTTGCTGGCAATAGCTGCAGCAAAAGTACCATCAGCCATCACTAAATCATGACTCATTTGCGCAGCACGGGCATTGCTGGTAACGGCCTCGCGTTGCACCTTAGGTAAGGTTCTATTGAGCCATTCGTGACATTGTGCCAAAGATTGTGTATGTGAAAATATATGTGAAATTTGGCTAATATCTGTTTGCTTGGATAACAAGCAATGATGAATCGGCAATGTAATTTCACCACAAATCTTCAAGGGGCTGGCGAGTAGCAAATCAAGGGTCAAACCTATAGCGCCTTCAGTAGAGTTTTCTACAGGCACAACACCATAATCAGCCTGCCCCGCTTCTACCGTACGAAAAACCTCATCAATTGCAGCGCACACTACAGCATTTCGTCCCAAGCCAAATTGCTTCAATGCCGCTTCTTCGCTATACGTGCCAAGCGGGCCTAAAAAGGCAATAGAAAGCTCTTTTTCCAAGGCTCGACAATTAGACATCACGCTACGAAAAATGTTGGCAACTGCCTCTGCTGACAATGGACCTTGATTATTCGCCTGTAAGCGACGCAACACTTGCGCCTCGCGCTCTGGGCGGTAGATGACGCCATCGTCTTTTAAGCTGCCAATTCGACGTGCAAGTTTAGCGCGTTCATTAACGAGCTTGAGTACTTGCTCATCAATAGCATCAATTTGATCTCGGTGCTGTTTAAGTTGCTCTATCATTTTGAATGCTGCTTTTCAAAATTTTGCATGTACGTCACTAAAGCTTGCACACCCTCTAGTGGCATCGCGTTATAAATTGAAGCGCGCATTCCACCGACCATACGATGGCCTTTCAATTGTAATAAGCCATTCGCTTCTGCACCTTTTAAAAAGGCATCGTTGAGTGATTCATCGCATAGAAAAAAGGGAATATTCATACGGGAACGATTGCGGATTGCTACATTATTTAGATAGAAATCTGTTGAATCAATGTACTCATAAAGCAAATTAGCTTTAGCAATATTCGCTTGCTCAATAGCAGCAACACCACCCTGCGCCAATAACCACTCAAACACCAAACCTGCAATATAAATACTATAAGTTGGTGGCGTATTGATCATGGATTGATTATCAGCCTGTATTTTCCAATTAAATACTGCTGGCGTAATTGTTGAAGCACGATCCAGTAAATCATCTCGCACAATCACGATACATAAGCCAGCTGGACCTATATTCTTTTGTGCGCCGCCGTAAATAACGCCATATTGGCTAACATCAATCGGGCGTGAAAGTATATGTGAAGACATATCAGCAACAATAGGTACATCACCCGCGTCAGGCAAACCGTCAAATTCAACACCGTTGATTGTTTCATTGGTGCAAATGTGCAGATACGCAGCATTATTATTCAATTTCCAGCTAGAAAATTCCGGCACACTCGTGAACTTGTCAGCTTCGCTACTGGCAACAACGTTAATCTGCCCATAAGCATTCGCATCTTCAACGCTGCGTTTAGACCACGCGCCAGTCACCACATAATCCGCAGCGCCGCCATTAAGCAAATTCATGGGGATAATGGCATTTTCAGCAATCGCTCCACCCTGCAAAAATAGCACTTTATAATTATCCGGAATATTCAAAAGCGTACGTAAATCGGCCTCAGTTTTCGCCAAGATACTGGTGAATTCTTTGCCGCGATGTGACATTTCCATCACGCTCATACCAGAGCCATGCCAATCCAGCATTTCAGCCTGTGCACGTTCTAAAACCGGCTTAGGTAATACCGCAGGGCCAGCAGAAAAGTTATAAATTTTCGTCATACGTCTATTTTAAATCGTTGTCACGATAGTTAGTTTTAGAGATTGTGCTTTTCAAAACAGTGTTATTCGTTGCTGTCATTCGATTCAGAGCTATCAACGACTTCAATATCTTGCGAATCAGAAGTATCTTCAGCATCAGCTTCCTGATCATCAGACTCTACAATCTTCTCAAGACCAGAAAGCTTTTCACCTTCACCAAGATTAATTAATGTAACGCCTTGTGTGGCACGACCCAACTCACGAATTTCTTTTACGCGAGTACGAATCAGCACACCACCAGTAGTAATGAGCATAATTTCATCGTCTTCATTCACCAACTTAGCCGCTACAACTAAACCATTACGCTCGCTGATTGCAATAGCTTTAACACCTTGCGTACCACGGCCAGAATGGCGGAAGTCAGACAATACAGTACGTTTTCCGTAGCCATTTTCTGTTGCGACTAGAACTGATTGCTGGTCATTATCAGCAATTAATAGTGACAATACTTGCTGATCTTCAGCCAACTTCATACCGCGAACGCCACGCGTTGCACGACCCATTGATCGCACGTCATCTTCACTGAACCATACGGCTTTACCACCGTTAGAAACTAAAATTACGTCATTTGCGCCATTGGTGATTTCAGCACCAATGAGGAAGTCGCCTTCATCTAGATTGATTGCAATAATCCCTGATTTACGTGGGTTGGCAAAATCAGATAGTGGCGTTTTCTTGACGGTACCTTGTGAAGTTGCCATGAAAATAAACTGATTTTCGTCGAATTCTTTTACTGAAAGAATCGCGTTAATTTTCTCACCCTCTTCAAGCGGGAATAAGTTCACAATCGGCTTGCCGCGACCAGTACGACTGCCTTGCGGCACTTCATAGACTTTTAACCAATAAACTTGGCCACGACTACTGAAGCACAAGATGTAATCATGCGTATTTGCAACAAACATTTTGTCGATAAAATCGTCTTCTTTAGTTGGTGCGGCTTGCTTACCACGACCACCACGACGTTGCGCGCGGTACTCGTCCAACGGTTGAGACTTCACATAACCGGTATGCGATAAAGTCACCACGACATCTTGTGGCGTGATGAAATCTTCCAAGGACAAATCTTGTGCATTCACCACGATTTCACTGCGGCGTTTGTCGCCAAATTGTTTACGAATTTCGGTCAACTCATCGGTAATAATGGCTGTCACTCGCGCTGGCGTCGCAAGAATATCAAGTAAGTCAGCAATAATATCCATCACCTCTTTGTATTCACTGACAACCTTATCTTGCTCCAAGCCAGTCAAGCGTTGTAAGCGCATTTGCAGAATTTCTTGTGCTTGCACATCACTCAATTTATAGCCATTAGGCGTCAAACCGAAGTCAATGCTTAAGCCTTCTGGGCGTGATGCTTCCATTGCCGCGCGCTTCAGCATTTCCTCAACCACTGGCGAGTGCCACGACTTGGCCATCAATGCGATTTTAGCTTCCGGTGGTGTTGGCGCAGCTTTGATGATCGCAATCATCTCATCCACATTGGCAAGCGCTACAGCCAAACCTTCCAAGATATGACCGCGTGCTCGCGCTTTTTTCAGTTCAAACACGGTACGACGTGTAATGACTTCACGTCTGTGGCGTAAGAAAGCTTCCAGCATTTGTTTCAAGTTCAACAAGCGTGGCTGACCATCCAGCAAAGCCACCATATTCATGCCGAAGGTGTCTTGCAACTGCGTTTGCTTGTAAAGATTGTTTAGCACAACCTCAGCAATTTCACCGCGTTTAAGCTCAATCACGACACGCATACCAGACTTATCAGATTCATCACGTAAATCTGAAATGCCGTCTATTTTCTTTTCGTTAACTAATTCAGCAATTTTTTCAACGAAGGTTTTTTTATTCACCTGATACGGCAACTCATCTACGATCAACGCTTGACGACCACCACGCTCTAAATCCTCAACGTGCGTGCGACCACGCATCACAACGCGGCCACGACCTGTGCGATAGCCTTCTTTTACACCAACCGTACCGTAAATAATACCTGCGGTTGGAAAGTCTGGTGCCGGTACCAGATCGATCAACTCTTCAATACCCATTTCAGGGTCTTTAAGCAAAGCAAAACAAGCATCCAGCACTTCATTGAGGTTATGTGGTGGAATATTCGTTGCCATACCCACAGCAATACCTGAGCTGCCGTTGATAAGTAGGTTTGGAATACGTGCCGGCATAATGAGCGGCTCATGCTCACTACCATCATAGTTCGGACCGAAATCTACAGTTTCTTTGTCAATATCAGCCAATAACTCATGGGCAATTTTTGACATACGGATTTCGGTATATCGCATCGCAGCAGCATTATCACCATCGACAGAACCGAAGTTACCTTGACCATCTACCAACATATACCGCAAGCTAAAATCCTGCGCCATACGAACAATCGTGTCATACACGGCAGTATCACCGTGCGGATGGTATTTACCGATCACATCGCCGACGATACGTGCGGATTTTTTATAAGGTTTGTTATAGTCGTTACTAAGCTCATGCATCGCAAATAAAACACGGCGATGCACAGGTTTTAATCCATCACGAACATCTGGTAAAGCTCGACCTACAATGACGCTCATCGCGTAATCTAGGTATGACCGACGCATCTCATCTTCAAGACTAATTGGTAGGGTTTCTTTAGCGAATTGATCCATGTGCAGACTTACTTATAATGGTTTTTATGTGACACAAATTTTAACACGAATAGCGTCTATTTTAGTGGATTTGGTGGCACTTTTCATGCTGCGTTTCCAACAAAAAAAGTCAGGACAATATGCCCTGACTTTCGAGTTGAATAGATGCACTGTAAACACATCTACAATGACCAATTTACAGAAAATATTTCTAAAAACTAATCGTCATTATTCACACTAAATGTATTATTTTGTCAAAAAAGCTAAGTCCGCTTTTAAGTCATCAATATGCTCAAGACCTACCGCAATACGCACCAATCCATCACCAATTCCAGCCGCTGCACGCGCTTCAGCCGATACGCGACTATGTGTGGTTGTCGCTGGATGTGTAATCGTGCTTTTTGCATCTCCCAAATTAGCCGTAATTGAGATCATCTGCGTTGCATCAATCAACGCCCAAGCGGCTTGTTGTTGCGTTTGATCTGCTTTCGCCTTTAAATCAAAACTCACTATACCGCCACCACTGCTTTGCTGGCGCATCGCCAAGGCATGCTGCGGGTGCGATGCTAGCCCAGGATAGTAGACACGCGCCACTTGAGGTTGAGCTTCAAGCCATGTAGCTAAAGCCAGCGCATTTTTAGCGTGCGCTTCCATGCGTACGTACAATGTTTCCAAACCTTTTAAAAAGACCCAGGCATTAAACGCACTCATGGTCACACCAGCTGTACGCAAAAAGCCATACACTGGCTCCATAAGAGCCTTACTACCCAAAACCGCACCACCTAAGCATCTGCCCTGCCCGTCTATATATTTAGTCGCGGAATGAATCACAATATCAGCGCCAAGCTGCAATGGCTTTTGAATAGCTGGTGTGCAAAAGCAATTATCGACCACCAAATATGCGCCGGCTTTATGTGCAATGTCGGCCAAGACTCGAATGTCACATACATCAGTAAGCGGATTAGAAGGGGTTTCTACAAAAAACAGCTTAGTTTTTGGCGTAATAGCGGCTTGCCACTCGTCTGGGTTGGTTAATGATACGAACGTTACCAACAACCCCCAACGCGCAAGAATATTACTAAACAACTGCACACTAGTACCAAAAATACTACGTGAGGCAACAATATGATCTCCAGCACTACAAGTCCCCATCACACAGGCCAAAATTGCAGACATGCCACTTGAGGTTGCCACACACTGCTCCGCACCTTCTAATGCCGCCAGCTTATTTTGAAACATAGTGACAGTAGGATTGGTAAATCGTGAGTAAATGTTACCCGGCTCTGTACCTCCAAAGCGCGCGGCAGCCTGCGCCGCACTATTAAACCTAAAGCTGGAATTTAAAAATAGTGCCTCTGAATTTTCACCGAATTCAGTCATTTCGCTACCAGCACGTACTGATAATGTTTCTGGATGGTATTGATGTGTCGTCATAATATATTCTCGCATTCTTAATATTTTTTATACGCTTCGAGCATTAAAAAACCCGTTGTAGCCATTGCAGCTAAAACGGGTTCTTTTAACTCGCTTTAGCTGTATTTATAATGCGCCCGCAAGCTGAGTAAGACCTTATTAATTTAAGCCACTCAAATCAGCGCAACTTCATGTTATGCCTAACTAATTCAAACGTCAAGACGCTAATTTATTCAACAAGCTCTTCTCGACTATCGATTAAATTAAGATCCATTTGCGTACTGGAGTTTGCCGGCTTTTGTTTTTTATTAACATCACCACGTGCAGCTTCAATATTAGCTAAATAGGCCTCATTGATGTCGCCAGTGACATACTTGCCATCAAAACATGAGCAATCAAAGTCATGAATTTTCGGATTACTTAACTTAACGCCTTTTACCAACTCATCTAAATCTTGATAGATAAGCGCATCGGCACCAATTTCTTGACAAATTTGCTCATCTGTACGGCCTGTAGCCAACAACTCATCACGGCTAGGCATATCAATACCATACACGTTTGGAAAACGTACTGGAGGCGCAGCTGAAGCAAAATAAACTTTATTCGCACCAGCATCACGCGCCATTTGCACAATTTGCTGCGATGTCGTGCCACGTACAATCGAGTCATCAACCAACAATACATTTTTACCTTTGAACTCTATGCCAATAGGGTTGAGCTTTTGACGTACTGATTTTTTACGCAAAGCTTGACCAGGCATAATAAATGTACGGCCAATATAACGATTTTTAATGAAACCTTCGCGATAATCCAAGCCCAGTGCGATGCCTACTTGCAAAGCGCTAGGACGGCTAGTATCGGGAATAGGAATCACCACATCGATTTTTTTATCCGCCCATTCACGCTTGATTTTCTCAGCTAAACTTTTACCCATATCCAAGCGAGTTTGGTAAACAGACACATCATCAATTACAGAGTCAGGACGTGCTAAATACACATATTCAAAAATACATGGGTTGAGTTTAGGATCTTCTGCGCATTGGCGGCTGTAGAAATTACCATCCATATCGATGAAAATAGCTTCGCCAGGCGCCACATCGCGAATCAAACTGAAACCTAACACATCTAGCGCTACGCTTTCAGAAGCCACAATATACTCCGTGCCTTTATCTGTTTCAGCCTTGCCAATGACCAATGGACGAATGCCATTTGGATCACGGAATGCAAGTAAACCAAAGTTGGCAATCATCGCAACTACTGCATAAGCACCCTTACAGCGTCTATGCACGCCAGCCACAGCATCAAATGTCATATCGGTATTAAGCACGGCATTACGAGAGGTTTTTTCAATCTCGTGTGCCAACACATTCAGCAGCACTTCAGAGTCTGAATTAGTATTGATGTGGCGTAAATCCTGACGGAACATCTCGGATTTTAATTGCTCAGAATTAGTTAAATTACCATTATGGCCAAGCACAATACCAAACGGAGAGTTCACATAGAACGGCTGGGCTTCTGCTGCGCTTGAAGAGCCCGCTGTAGGATAACGTACATGACCAATACCCACATTACCCACTAGGCTGCGCATATGACGTGTTTGGAACACATCCTTCACCAAGCCATTGTTTTTATGCATGTAAAACGTATTACCATCACTAGTTACAATACCTGCAGCATCCTGACCACGATGTTGCAACACCAGCAAGCCATCATACAACAGTTGATTAACGGGATTTTTACCTACAATGCCTATGATTCCGCACATGAATAAAGCCTTAAATGATCAATTCAATAATATAAAAAATCTAATACTGCACATCTGTTACTAATAAACCTGAAGCTATCAATCGTATTTAACATGATTAGCGATTGTTTCTGGCAACCAAGGCAATGCACTGATCACCAACGCCTCGATTGGTGCACTGAACATCGCATTTCGCCAACGGGCATCTTTCGGAATATCTGTGAAACCAGCCAAGAGCACAATGACACAAACAATAAGCAGTCCACGTGCGACACCAAACACCGCGCCAAACAATCTATTCAGCCAACCCAATCCAAACTTCATAAAAATAGCCGACAGTGCAATCGCCAATAAACTGCTCACCAGCAATGTCGCTAAAAAGAGTACTAAAAATGCAGCTAATATACGCAATGACTCACTAGGAATATCTGCCGGCATCATTGGTAAAAGCTGGCTGGTATAGGTTCTAGCCACATAAAATGCTGCAACCCAGCCTAAGATAGACAACACCTCTCTCACCAAGCCTCGCATCACACTCAGTATGATGGACAGGCCAACAATGGTTAATACTGCATAATCAAAACTTGTCATTCTTTATAGCAACGGACACAGCATAAACAAACTGTATTCATTAATCATTGCTTACCACCATACCGGATAAACCAATCTTCTGTATCTTAGCCTGAGCCTGTACAGCATCTTGACGCGTTGGAAAGCTACCCGCTTTTAGACGAATTTTTTCACCTTTGGGTGTAGATACTTTTTCCGTATGTGAGCTATAACCTATTTCTTTTAATTTACCTTGTAACTGCTGAACATTATTCGCATCTGAGTAGACACCAACTTGCACACTAAAGCCATTTGATTTTTTTTGCGAGGCCTTAGTCTCAACAACTTTAGGTTCACTTACTTTTGGTTCAACTACTTTTGGCTTATTAATTTTAGGCTCTTCAGGCTTAATTTCTTTGACTTTAACTTCAACCGTTTTAGATTTAATGGCTTCTGGGACATTTTTCACGTCAATCTTTTTCTCAGCCTTAGTGATAGGTTTTTCACTATCACTAATCTTATTTTCCGTACTACTTTGCTTAAAATCAGACACATGCTGATCATCAGATTTGGCATCAACATCCACTACTTGATTATGGACAGCCTCAACCTTACTTGATTCATTAATTACTGGCATTTGAGTCACAGGCTCTTGTTTTGCCACCAACTCAGAAATTTGATCATGATCCACTTTAGGCACAACGATACTGTCACGATTAACCACCACATCTTGACCATCAACTGCTGGCATTGTGATCTTGATAGATTCTTGTGGCGCTAAAGCCGCGCGATCCTGCAATACTCTAGGTAAGACAATCACCATCAGCAGCACAAGCGCCACAGCACCAACCAAGCGCCGACGGGCGCGCTTTTTAAGGTTTAACTCTTGTTCATTCGGTAAATCAGGTGGCATTACTGCTTCCTTAAAGTTTAGCGTTTGAGTGATCGTTTAATAACTGCATCACACTAGAGACAGTGAAAAATGAACCAAACACGACTATTTTATCATTTTCACCACCATCTATACAGATCTCAATATCAACACGTGCTTGTAAATACGCAGTCTCCGCACGGTCAAAAACCTTTACCACAGCATTAGGTGTCAACTCAGAAATAATACCTGCCAAATCAGAGGCTAACGCACCTCGCACATGATCAATGCTAGCAACATACCAAGCATCAATTTCATCCTTAACAGCCTCAACAACACCTCTTATATCCTTGTCTGCCAGCATTGCAAATACAGCCACCGTTTTGCCCTGACGTTGTTCACGAACAAGCTTAAGATTCTCGGAAAGTGCCTGTGCGGCATGTGGATTATGTGCCACATCCAAAATAACCCATGGTGACTGTGAAACAGTCTGAAAGCGGCCAGACAACCTTACTTGAGACAAAGCAGACGCAATAGACGCTACATTGACTGGCAAGCTTGATTGCAAAGATTCAGCTGCGGCAATGGCACACGCTGCATTGCTAAGCTGATAGCGCCCACTTAAAGCGGGTAATGGCAACGTAAAAATAACTTCACCGTCTGATTGAAATTGCCAGCCATCAGCGGTTAGCTGATAGCCAAAGTCTTGATGGATGCATTTAAGGTTTGCCTGTATTTGCAGAGCATAAGACATTAGACTAGCAGGAGGTGATGCATCCCCACAAATAGCCGGCGCAGCGTGACGATATACGCCTGCCTTTTCAAAACCAATTTTCTCGCGAGTCTCACCTAAAAAATCCTGATGATCCAAATCAACACTGGTGACGATTGCACAACTGGGCTCAAATGCATTAACTGCATCTAATCTACCTCCCAGCCCTATTTCCATAATAGCCACATCCACATCAGAATGTATAAAGTGCCACATCGCCGCGAGGGTGCCGATTTCAAAATAAGTGAGTGCTATTGAGGCAACTTCAGCATTCTCATTAGTATCTATACTAGTTCTAGCAGATTCAACTGCAGCAAAAGCAGTACAAAGATCAGCATCACTGACTTCGTTACAATTGATACGCACTCGCTCGTTGTAACGCAGTAAATGCGGAGAGGTATAACAGCCAACGCGATAACCTGCCTGCTTATAAATACCCTCTAACATCGCACAAGTGGACCCCTTACCATTGGTACCCGCCACTGTAATGATTGGAAATTGAGGGTATAGATTTAACCGTTTAGCAACAGCCTTGACTCGGTCTAACCCCATTGCTATCGGCTTAGAATGCAGACTTTCAATGTAATTCAGCCATGCAGCCAAGTTCTTAGGCATACAAAAGGCCTTTAGACATGAAAAGATTCCTGATCATAAAAGCCTTTCGGCATTGGCAAAAATATTTAATTATTCAGATTCAATTAAAATTAAAAGCGTCAAATATATCTTGAGTCCATTAAGCTGCCGCTGGCAAACGCATTAGATTAGATAACAATACCGCCAAACGATTTCGCATTTCACGACGATCAATAATCAAATCAATGGCACCATGCTCTAACAGGAACTCTGCGCGCTGGAAACCTTCAGGCAAGGTTTCGCGTACGGTTTGTTCAATTACACGTGGACCGGCAAAGCCAATCAATGCTTGTGGTTCAGCAACAATCACATCACCAAGCATGGCAAAACTGGCTGAAACACCGCCCATAGTAGGGTCAGTAAGTACTGAAATATATGGCAAGCCAGCTTTACTCAGTTGCGTCAGTGCAGCACTAGTTTTAGCCATCTGCATCAGTGACAATAAACCTTCTTGCATACGCGCACCGCCACTGGCAGAAATACAGATGAATGCCATTTTATTATCGATGGCAGTTTGCACGCCACGTGCAAAACGCTCACCGACGACGGAGCCCATGGAGCCACCCATGAATTTAAATTCAAAGACAGCAACCACTGCAGGTACAGCTTTAATGCTACCCTGCATCACAATCAAAGCATCTTTCTCACCGACGGCTTTTTGTGACTCTCTAATACGCTCAGCGTAACTTTTACTATCTTTAAACTTAAGTGGATCTAAAGGCTGCACAGAAGCGCCTATCTCAAACTGACCTTCTGCATCCAGCAGTTGCGCTAAACGTGCACGCGCACCAATACGGTTGTGATATGCACATTTTGGGCAAACTTCAGCGTTATCCTCTAAATCTTTACGATATAACACTGACTGACATGCGGGACACTTACTCCACAAGCCTTCAGGTACAGTTTTCTTATCGCCACCAACAACGCGTTTAATTTTTTGCGGTAATTTATTTAACCAACTCATGAGTCTTTCCTTTTCAGCACATTCTTAATTGTTAAGCCGCGTCTACCGCTGTTTTTAGCTGGGTCATTAACGCGGCGACATTGCTCAACAAGTTATCGTCATTAGAGGCTTCAATCGCCAATACTATTCGACTACCTACAACCACCGCATCGGCAATCGCAGCCGTCGCTTTTGCCGTAGCAGCATCGCGAATACCAAAGCCCACACCTACGGGTAAATTAGTTTGCTGGCGAATAGAGGCAACACGTGCAGAAACCTCTTCAATATTTAAATTAGCGGCTCCAGTAACGCCTTTGAGCGACACGTAATACACAAAACCACTGGCTTGGTTAACGATTAATTCAACGCGCTTTTGATCCGTAGTCGGGGACAGCAAAAAGATTGGATCAATATCACGTGAACGCAGTTGCTGCACAAAATCGCCACACTCTTCTGGCGGATAATCAACGGTAATCACACCATCAACATCAGCCGCTTTTGCGCGATCCGCAAACGCAACAGCGCCAATCGCTTCAATCGGATTAGCATAGCCCATTAAAATAATAGGCGTCGTTTGATCGGTTAAGCGAAAGGTTTTCACCATTTCAAGCACCGCAGTTAAGCCGACCTTATGCACTAAAGCCCGTTCACTCGCACGCTGAATCACAGGACCATCCGCCATCGGATCAGAAAATGGCACACCCAGCTCAATCATGTCAGCACCATTTTTCACTAATGTATGCATCAAATTGACTGTGTGTTTAGGGTGAGGATCACCTGCAGTAATGTATGGAATTAAGGCCGTTTTGCCTTGTTGCTTAAGCGTTGCAAAAGTCGTTTGGATACGTGACATGAATTATTTTTATCTGAATTATATTTAAAGAGTAATGTTTGCTAGTTTTGCGACGGTATTAATATCTTTATCGCCACGACCGGACAAGTTCACTAGGATAATTTCATCTTTGCGCATGGTTTTTGCCATTTTTTCGGCATGCGCCAATGCATGGCTAGACTCAAGCGCTGGAATAATACCTTCAGTACGACATAAGGTATGAAAAGCCGCCATCGCCTCATCATCGGTAATCGCCACATACTCCGCACGCTTAATGTCTTTTAACCACGCGTGTTCTGGGCCAACACCTGGGTAATCCAAACCAGCCGAAACTGAATGCGTTTCAATAATATTGCCATCAGTATCCTGCATTAAATACGTGCGATTGCCATGCAACACACCTACAGGGCTATCAGTAGTCAGTGGTGCGGCATGCATGCCGGTTGCAATACCATGACCGCCAGCCTCAACACCAATCAAGCGCACGTTTGGCACATCAATATATGGGTAAAAAATACCCATTGCGTTAGAACCACCACCTACGCAGGCAACAATAGCATCCGGTTGACGACCAGCCATTTCCACCATCTGTTCTTTAGCTTCAATACCAATCACCGCTTGGAAGTCGCGCACCATCATTGGATATGGATGTGGACCCGCCACCGTACCAATAATATAAAACGTATTATGCACATTGGTTACCCAATCACGCATTGCTTCATTCAGCGCATCTTTCAAGGTTTTAGAGCCGCTTTCTACCGGCACTACCGTTGCGCCTAATAGCTTCATTCTAAATACGTTGGGCGCTTGGCGTTTAACGTCTTCACTGCCCATGTACACAACACATTCCAAGCCTAAGCGTGCCGCAATGGTTGCCGTAGCAACACCGTGTTGACCTGCGCCAGTTTCCGCAATCACCCTAGGCTTACCCATGCGTTTAGCCAGCAATGCCTGGCCAATCGTATTGTTGATTTTATGTGCGCCAGTATGATTTAAATCTTCACGCTTTAAGTAGATTTGTGCACCGCCCCATTTCTCAGACAATCGCTTGGCGTGATAAATCGGACTAGGGCGCCCAACAAAATGCTTCAAATCATAGGCATATTCAGCAAGGAACTCTGGATCATGACGATATTTCTCATACATGACGCGCAACTCTTCCAGAGCCTCTACCAAAGTTTCGGCTACGAACGTACCACCAAACTGACCAAAGTGCCCACGTGCATCTGGCATGTCATAAAGCTGCATTATTTAATCTCCACTTAAAACTTATTGCGTATCGTTTTGTTGCTTATTCACTTGCTGCATAAATGCCGCTATTTTTGCTGCATCCTTAATGCCTTTTGCGGCTTCAACTCCACCGCTTACATCAACCGCATAAGGCTTAATCTTCTCAATGGCTTGCGCCACATTGCCAGCATTCAAACCGCCAGCCAAAATCACAGGCTTATCGAGTTGTGCTGGAATTAAATCCCAATCAAAAACATGCCCAGTGCCACCTGCCACACCTTCTGTGTAGGTATCAAGCAATAGCGCTTTAGCTGCCAAAAAATCTTTTGCACATTGTACCAAATTTGTGTCCGTCTTAACGCGGATTGCCTTGATAAAAGGTCGTTTGAATTGAGCACAATACTCCGGCGTTTCATCACCATGAAATTGCAAAAGATCCAACTTAACCTGAGTAAGCACTTCGTGAACGAACTCAGCCTCAGCATTTACAAACAACCCAACGACACTCACAAAAGCAGGGACTTGATTCGCGATGTCAATTGCTTGCTGAATACTTACATTACGTGGACTAGGTTCATAGAAAACCAGACCGATAGCATCTGCGCCATTCTTAACAGCTAACAATGCATCTTCCACACGTGTGATACCACAGATTTTAGCGCGAACTCTCAAAGAATCATTCTCAAAAAATTTCAATATGTAAATAAAACGTTATTGTACTGCTGAAATGAGCACTTGCTTGCCATCTGGATTAGTCATTGGCAACCCCCATTTCGCATCATAACCAACACCAGTCAAATATAAGCCGCTAGGTGAAAAAGTTGGCGGCGACAAAGTTCGATCACGTTTTAATAGCAACTCTTTAATGTACTCTGGCGCATATGCGCCCTTGCCCACATAAATCAACGCACCAATCATATTGCGCACTTGATGGTGCAGAAATGCATTGGCAGAAAAATTAAACATAAAATACTTACCCTCTATCTTCACCTCAGCTTTTTGCAGATGCCTGACAGGCGATTTTGCCTGACACTCCGAGGCCCTAAAGGCACTAAAATCGTGAGTACCGATTAAGTAAGATGCCGCTTCTGACATCGCTGAAAAATCAAGAGGTAAATGAAACCAGCCCACTTTAGTGCTCATTAAAGCAGAAGCCACAGGTGCGTTATAAAGCAAATACTGATAACTACGCTGAAAGGCTGAAAAACGTGCATGAAAATCTTCACTCACTTCATGCGCCCACTCCACACGCACCGTCGCAGGCAAATGTGCATTAACACCACGCACCCAAGCCGAGAGTGGTCGCGTAGCAGTCGTATCAAAATGCACAACCTGGCTAAGTGCATGCACCCCAGTATCCGTGCGCCCTGCGGCATGCACTCTAACCGCATGTGTTGCAATACGTTCAATAGCCAACTCTAACGCATCTTGCACGCCACCGGCTGATGGTTGACTTTGCCAACCACAGAAGTCAGTACCATCATAAGACAAACCCAGCGCAATCCTCATGCCATAACCTTAAACGCGATGAGTACAAATACCGCACCAATAAAAACAATCATCATCAATTTATCCATCATATTAAAAGGCAATGATGGCAAAACAACCACTCTATCCATTTTTAGGTTTTCAGATTCTGCATGAATATCGTCCAACTGATTAAAACTGAGCTTATTACTTTTAGAGCTGGCGAGCGCTTCAACATATTCAAATGTCAGCAACAACCTAGCTGTAAATTTATCTACTTTGAACCCTAAAAATTTAAATGGTAAAAGAAGCATATACAGCCCCACCATAAGCACCTCTTTAGAACTCGTATTCAAAAGTAAACTTAGTGCCGCCAGTGAAGTAACCAATCTTTCAATCTGTACAAAACCCAAATTAAGCCCCTCATAGGTTGGTGCAAAGCGTATTGGAAAATATGCAACATACTCACCAGGCGTAGCAAATGCATAAATAACAAATATTGAAATAAAGAATAATCGCATACGCTTTATTACAACAAAGAAACGTTTAGATTCCAACATCGTTGCAAAAAAGAAAACCAATAAACATAAGCCAAGCAATAACTCACCATGTAAAAAATTCATGAGCAGCAATATAACAATAAAAGTTAATATTTTTACAAATGGGTGCATAGATTCATATTGAGCGTACTTACTTCAGTATCAGTGACAATTTCTGAATAAAAAAGCCGAGCACTAAGCTCGGCTTATACTTACTTATTGGACATCATGCCAAACTAGCTAATAATTGTTGCGCACGTACTTGCTGTTGAGGGCCACCCTCTTTAATAACTTCTTCCAGTAGTTCACGTGCGCCTTCAGTATCATCCATATCAATATAGGCTGCAACTAAGTCCAATTTAATTTCAACGTCCTGCGGTTCAGGGCTAGCCACATCAGGTGAACCAAGCTCAACTGATGTCGACTCCATAGCAACATCATGCAAATCATCCCCCAAATCCAAACTGATAGAAGACAAGTCAAATTCATTGGCTTCAAGCTCTTCAGACGCAGACTCACTTTCACTAGTATTACCTGTAGAACCTTGGCTTCGAGCTTGCTCCTCTTCGACCAATAAGTTATCTGTAGAGGCCATGACTACAGGCTCATCAGTTTTTGGCAACTCATTCAAAGAGAAATCAAAAGTAGTCGCAGCATCAGTATCATTTGGCTCAATACTCAAGCTAGGCTCAACGACTTCTTCTGCATTCGTACCAAAATCAAACGAAACCTCATGAATTGCTGAAGCGACAGCATCAGCTGTTTCTTTCAATGCGACATCATTAGTCTGTTCAGACGGTAAGCTAAATTCAAAATCATCGGTGACGTTACTATCAATATCAAAGGCTGAGGAATCAAGTTTTGATGCACTTACCTCATCACTGACAGCGCTTGTAAAGTCAAATGCTGGTAGGTCATCAGCAGGCAAATCATTTATAGGCTCAATAGGTGCCACTGTTTCAGCACTCATATTAAAATCGCCTAAATCAAAATCCATCACTCGATCGCCTGTGGACTCAACAGGGAGTTCGCTTTCAGCTACACTGCCCGCATCAGTCAAGCTGACCTCAGAAGTCGCAGAGGATGCTGCCTCAGAAAAATCACCACCTAATGAATCAAGATCAAAATCTATTACACTTTCAGCATCTGCTTTAGCACTAAGGTCATCAGAAACACTAGCTTCTAATGGTTGCTTAAAGCTAGGAAACTCTAAGTCAGTTTCTTTAGCTAAGGCCACTGGCTCTGACTCCAATTCGTCTGAACCTAAGTCAAAAGAAAGATCAGACTCAGTACTTGGCGATGCAGAAAACTCTTGCATATCCATCACACTTACATTTAAAGCATCTGGCTGATTATTAGCAGCAACAAGCCCATCATCAAGTGAAAAATCTAAGCTATCATCAGTTGAAACTTCTACATCTGCAAAATCCGAAGCATCTAGCGTTGCTCCTGCCACAGGAGCAGCACTGCCAGCCGACTTAGTGACATTGTAAAGCGGATTCTCTGGTTCGATTGTTGCACCCATTTCTGCAACTTTGATCCAAGTAGGATCTTCAGCACCGAGAGTTGTGTAAAGTTCACCGGCAACCGCCTCAAACGCAGAAACATCACGCTGTCCAGCGTACATTTCCAATAGTTTTAAATGCAACTCATAACGTTTAGGTTCTTTTGAAATTGCATCTTTTAATATTTCTTCAGCTTGTGCATCACGGCCATAGGCCATGTACACTTCTGCTTCAGCGATAGGATCAACGTCATTAGCATCAATCATGCTACCGTTAGCACTTTGTGCGAAATCGGTTAAAAACGAAGTGTCTGCACTGCTTGTACTGCCGGTTGTATTACCAAATACAGTATTTGCACGTAAGCCACCGGAAGTTAAGATGCCTCGCTCAAAACTATCCAAATCTTTTCGGCGCTTATTACGTAGGAACATCCAAGCTGCGCCCAACAAAGCGACACCAGAGGCACCACCTAATATAGTCAAATCTACAAAATTCAGCAGACTATCAAACATGCCAACTTCAGCTGGCGGTTGAGGCGGCGGCGCTTTAGCAACCTGTTTCTTTACTTCTGGTGCTGGCTTCGCAGCAGAGTCAACAACTGGCTTAATCTCAGCTTTTTCTGGGGTTTCTACTTTAGCTACTTCTGGCTTAATAATTTCAGGAGCTTTTGCCTGAGCGACAACTTCAGTCTTTTCATCAGCTTTAGGTGCTTTGGCAGCCATTTCAGCATTTTTCTGCAAATCCAGCATTGTTTGACTCTTCAAAGCCAATAGCTGTTGCATATCCTGAATTTGCTTTTCTAAAGCAGCTGCACGTACTTGAGTTTCTTTTAGCGTTTTCTCACGGGCAATCGCTTCCTCTTGCAATGCAATGAGCTTGGCGTCGGCAGCCTTACCAGACTCTTTACCACCTTTGGCTAAATCCTTCTCGCCTGCAGAAAGCTTAACAACATCCTGCGGCCCAGTTTTTACTGGTGTGGCTTTATCCTCAGCTGTAGCGATTTTTCCAGATGAGACCTGCTTATGTTCAGATTCTGCTACTAATGGTGCCGTAGCTACAGCTCCTGCTAAAGAGTTACGATAGGCATTCCAATTTTCGGAGTGCACTTTAACTGATTGTTTTGCTTGCTGAGAACCAACAGACATTAAACTTTCTTTTGTTGGGACTTTAATAATCTGCCCAACCTTGAGGCGGTTCATATTATTGCTGGTGAACG
>JAZJYS010000072.1:0-11615 GCA_040390265.1 Pseudomonadota bacterium
AGAGGATGCCTCAGCAGTAATTAACCGATGTTTACACAAAATTCGGGACACCCTCGTAGCATGCTATTTTAGCCTTACCAATAGTTAAGTTTTTGTATTTTCTGATAAGTATTATAATCACGATAGTTACCAATTTCTCGGCTTTGATTATAATCCGTGTTAGTTCAACGATTTAAAGCCTCTTTTAACGGTCCTAAAAACTCTTCGTAATTTCTCCAACGCTCTACCGATGTTTTATAAATCGGCTGTCTAACTTGCCAGTGAGATGCTGTTTTTACCGAACGCTGAAGCTTGTGTGGTGCTAAACAAGCGTCATCCCACTCTAAGCCGATATGCTCAATGAGTTTTCGTGACCAGTACTCAGGGTCGGCAATAGTATTCGCGTAATTAATGTCCATTATACGGCCCGGCAATACCTTATGCCAGTGGCGCATAATCCGTTCATATTGTTGATAGTGGAATCCTAAATTACTTAGATCAAATGCGTAAGGATGTGAGTTGTTGAAATTCTGAAAGAATATCGATAAGCAAGTATCAATCGGGTCTCGCTTAGTATGAATAATTTTTACATTAGGAAACAATAGCGCAATTAGCCCTAGATTTAAAAAATTATGCGGCATTTTATCGGTAATATGTATGGGGTTTGTCTCTGAACCTGCAATCTTGCGTAATGTTGATTCATACATCGCTGCGATGTCTTTTGCATGCTCTGGATTCATTTCATGCATGCAATTAGGGTATGGCGTTTCGGTATTAAGTCTTAATGGCATTGCAACGGGGGCTCTGCCCCAAAACATGACCTCGCCAGCCCCAATAACTTGATGGTGACTAGAAATAATTTGCTCTGTGAGTGTGGTAGCTGAGCGCGGCATGCCTACAATAATTACAGGTAAGTTGCTATTTACGCCTAAATGTTGATGTTGTTGAATAAAGTCGGCATCGAAAATTTCAATTAGCTTTGAAAATCGCGCTTCATCAGCTTCGGTACTGTAACCGAGACTGGCATTTTTAAGTGCATTACCTGCAGCGTAGTACTTAAAGGCTTGCTCATAGTTATTTTGATCATCAAAAGTTTTACCTAAAGCAAAATTGAGGTTGACTTTAGTCGCATCATCTAAATCAGATTGTTCTGTGAACTTAAGTAAATGCTCAGCTAGGCCATCATCAGTTTTAGATTTCTTAACTCTTGTTTTAAGCAAGTAGCCAGTAGGTTGGGTTTTATCAATAGAGATAATCTCATCACATAACTTGAGCGCGGTATCCAGCTTGCCAGTCTCTAGGTAGGTATGTTCTAGGCCGGCTAGTGAAGATATGCGCTTGGGTTCTTTTAATAATGCGGCATTAAATCTATCAATAGCAGCATCTATATCGCCCATGCCTAAGTAGGTGTTTCCTAGTTGGTCAAAAATATCGAGGTTTTGTGGTGCGAGTTGCGCTGCATGTTTTACGCACTCTAAGGTCTCGTCATAGCGATGGTGTTTTTGTAGATATGTACCATACGATACAAATCCATCTAAATAGCTGGGGTCTGTTTCGCAGGCTTGGTGGTATTGAATGCCAGCTTCGAAGTCTAAGCCTGCTTTTTCTAGTACGCTAGCAAAGCTGACTCTAAATGCGGCGTGCTTAGGTGCTAAGCCTGAGGCGTTTTCTAGGCACTCTAAAGCACGTGGGTAATCCTCGGCATCTACATAGACCATGCCTAGTACATGGAATGCTCTAGCATTGGTCTTATCCAGATTAAGTGCTTGATGCAGGTATTGAATTGCACTTTCATAGTTTTTAAGCATGCGGCAGGTAATGCCGCTGTGAGTGTAGGAGTCTACTAAGTTGGGGTCAATTTTAATGGCGGTTTGATAATGGGTAAGTGCTTCATCATAAAGCTGCTGCTCGTATAGGCTATTGCCTAAATTATGATGCGTTTGTGCATGGTTAGGGGTAGCTTTCAATACAAGTTTGAGTTGCGTGACCGCCTTTGCATGCTGCTTGCTAGCTGCATATACAAATGCTAGCGCATTTTGAGCTTCAATAATTTCCGGCCCAACTTTTAAAACGTCTAAAAAATATTTTTCTGCGCGACTAAATAGGCCAGCTTGTATTGCGCGCTGACCTTGTTGAAAGTTTTCATTTAGATATTTTAATTGCTGCTGAGAATATTGTTTCATAGTGTTTTACGACCAACCTGTGGAGTCGTAATGTTACCTTGAAACGTATATATTGGTGCTTGGAAACACAAATAATCTTGCAGGTATTGCAAGATTATTTGTGTGGAATAGGTTTGCTTTGGCAAGTATTGCGTTGACTAATCTTCTATTCCTAATTCCTGAATTTTTCGCGTGAGTGTGTTGCGCCCCATTCCCAGTTGATTGGCAGCTTCAATTCTTCTACCATTAGTGTGCTCAAGAGCTTTGGTAATTAAAATCCGCTCAAAAATCTGCGTGCGTGTTTCTAGTACTTGTTGCTCTCCACGGTTTAATGCGTCAGCAACTTCGCTGGCAAGCGCATCTTGCCAAGATAGAGTCGCAGTAGATTTGTTATTGTCATCTTTCAGTTCGGGTGGCAAGTCAGCAATGTCAATGTTTTGACCGGGTGCCATAACGGTTAACCAGTGGCATACGTTCTCAAGTTGACGTACATTGCCACTCCAGTTGACTGCACTCAGGTATTTAAGTGCTGCGATGGATGGTTGTTTTGTTTCAACGCCTAATTCACTAGCGCTACGTTGTAAAAAATGCTTAATTAATAGAGGTATGTCTTCACGACGCTCACGGAGTGCTGGCAGCCTTAGTCGAATGACATTTAGGCGGTGAAATAAGTCTTCACGGAATAAGCCATTTTTAACACGCTCTTCTAAGTCCTGATGCGTTGCTGCAATGATGCGCACATTTACTTTTATGGGTTGGTGGCCACCTACACGATAGAACTGACCGTCGCTTAATACCCGTAATAAGCGCGTTTGCAAGTCGGATGGCATATCACCAATTTCATCAAGAAATAATGTGCCGGTATCAGCTTGCTCAAAGCGTCCACGGCGTGCTGCTGCTGCACCTGTAAATGCACCACGTTCGTGACCAAATAATTCGGACTCTAATAAATCTTTGGGAATAGCCGCGGTGTTAATGGCGATAAATGGTTTATCGCCTCTAGGGCTGTGGCGGTGTAAGGCGCGTGCTACAAGCTCTTTACCGCTTCCTGACTCTCCATTGATTAACACTGTTGCATGGGAGCGACTTAGGCGGCCAATGGCCCTAAAAACCTCTTGCATAGAGGGTGCTTGACCAATAATCTCTGGTGTTTCCTCAAAAGCGATACTTTCAGGTGCTTGCCTTGTGCTTTCATCCACAGCACGCTTAATGACATCCATCGCCTGATCAACATCAAATGGCTTGGCTAAGTATTCAAATGCGCCGCCTTGGAAGGCGGCAACGGCACTTTCAAGGTCAGAGTATGCAGTCATGATGATGACGGGAATGTCTGGATATTTTTGTTTAATTTCGCTTAATAAATCCAAGCCAGAGCCGTTGGGCATACGGATATCACTTACAACGACTTGTGGTTGTTCGCGCTCTAACGCGCTAAGCGCATCAGCGGTGGATGAAAACGTTTTAAATTCAAAGTCAGTCCGTGCGAGCGCTTTTTCAAATACCCAGCGGATAGATTTGTCATCGTCGATAATCCAGATTGGTTTCATACTATTCTCTTAATAAATATTTAAAGCTGAAACTGTGATGTGAGCATTAAGCGCATTGTTGCTTTGCTGTCATAGGCTTGATCGCCGTAGTTTCGATTGGTAATAAAATGGTAAAACAAGTGTTGCCTGGCACACTTTCGCATTCAATCATGCCGTGGTGCTGCGTAATAAATGTTTGCGCTAAAGTTAAGCCTAGGCCTGAGCCGCCTTCGCTACCTGATACTAAAGGGTAAAAAATACGGTCTCTAATATCAGCCGGAATACCAGGCCCGTTATCAATAATTTCTAGTTTTATGGCAACGCGGTAGCGTTTTCTAGCTAACGTCACTTGACGCTCGGCGCGTGTGCGTAGAGTAATTTGGCTCGATGGTGTGCCATGTGCTTGCATCGCCTGTACCGCATTACGCGCAATATTAAGTACGGCTTGTATGAGTTTTTCGCGGTCGCCGATGAGTTCGGGTAAGCTTAAATCGTAATCGCGCTTAATAAGCACCGCTTTAGGTGTTTCGGCCAATAGCAGGCTTCTTACGCGTTCTAGCACTTCATGAATATTAGTAGGTTGATATTTAGGTACGCGATGCGGAATTAGCAAGCGGTCCATGAGTGATTGTAAGCGATCAGCTTCTTTAATAATGACCTGCGTATATTCGCGTAGGCTAGGTGATGGTAGCTCATGCTCTAGTAGTTGTGCTGCACCCCGCAGGCCGCCTAGTGGGTTGCGTATTTCATGCGCCAGATTACGCAATAGCTCAGCATTGGCTTGCTGCTGTATGAGCATGCGCTCTTCGCGCGCGATGCGTAGTTGCGCGTCCATTTGCTGAAACTCTAGAATTAAGCAGGCATTTGGGCTGTCTATTGGCGTCACTGTGCAAGTGACAGCAAATGAATGTTGTCGATGTGTACTAATGGTAAATTCATGTTCACGAAACGGGCTTTGTTTCTCAATGGCGTTGTTAACCGCCAGCATCAAAATTTCGCAGTCTGGAAACACTTCACTAATCAGCAGGCCAGTAATTTGTGTGGCGCTAAATGCAAAAATAATTTCAGCGCCAGGATTAATGTAGACCACGCGACGCTCTTCATCTAGCAAGATGATGGCGGTTGCCAGATGTTCTAAACCAGAAAAGTGATTGGGAGTTGGTTGAACCATAGTATTACGAGCTTAATCTTTCAAGAATAATATTATGATTAAAGCAAGAGTCAGACCAACTATAAGAGATGCTTTATTTATGGTTGGTTTAAAGTCATGAAGTGGCTATTTCAGTGAATCAAGCTCTTTTTGTAAGAGTTCTATATTTTTCTTGTGACTATCTACATCGGCTTGTAGGTTTTTCATTTTTTCTTCAAATTTAGGCACGTTGCGAAAAGTTGCGCCGTCTTTTGTTTTGTACACTTCAGGATTGGATTCACCTTCTGCGTAGGCTTTTTTAGCTTGTTCTAATGCTTCTTTTTCGGCTTCCAGTTCATTGCGCAGAATATCTTTGCGTTTACCGTCGCGCTGGTTTTGAATATCTTTATCTATGCGAGGAAAGCCTTCAGGTGTTGCGGTTCGCCTAGTGTTATTGGTGTTGCTAGATGACTTGGCACGTTCATTGGATATGGTGTTGGCATCAGGATCCAGCTCTAGGCGAGTTGCACCTTTGGTTTTCACATTGGAGTAAGTAATTCGTCCGTCAGCATCTACGCGCTTATATATCTCAGCAAATGCATTGCTGGATAATATCGCACTAAACAGCATAGTAATAATTGCAATTAAAGGAGAATGTTTTTTCATGAGATTAGTTTAGTAGAGTTGGCTAAATTAGGCAACGTGTAGCATTGTGCGTGGTTGACTTGGGCGAAAAAAAGGGCGATTGCTCGCCCTTTTCATTGCTAAGTAACTAGCTAAAAGCTAATTAGCATGAGTAGTACAAACCAAACTCAGCTGGGTGTGGTGTCATACGTACTTTGTTTACTTCTTCCATTTTCAATGCAATGTATGCATCAATCCAGTCATTAGTAAATACACCGCCTTTAGTTAAGAACTCGCGATCCGCATCTAAAGCTTCTAGTGCTTGCTCTAATGAAGCGCAAACAGTTGGGATCTTTGCATCTTCTTCTGGTGGAAGATGGTACAAGTCTTTAGTCGCAGCTTCACCTGGGTGAATCTTGTTTTGCACGCCATCTAAACCAGCCATTAGCAATGCAGAGAATGCCAAGTATGGGTTAGCGATTGGATCTGGGAAGCGTGCTTCAACACGGCGACCTTTGTCAGAATGCACAAATGGGATACGGATAGAAGCTGAACGGTTTTTAGCTGAGTAAGCTAATTTAACTGGTGCTTCGAAGTGTGGTACTAAACGTTTGTATGAGTTAGTACCTGGGTTTGTGATCGCATTTAATGCACGAGCGTGTTTGATAATACCGCCGATGTAGTAAAGTGCGAACTCGCTCAAACCAGCGTAGCCGTTACCTGCGAACAAGTTTTTGCCATCTTTCCAAACTGATTGGTGAACGTGCATACCTGAACCGTTATCGCCAGCAAATGGTTTTGGCATAAATGTAGCAGTTTTGCCGTAAGCGTGCGCTGTGTTCAAGATTACGTATTTTTGGATTTGAGTCCAGTCAGCACGTTGTGTCAATGTGCTGAATTTTGTACCAATTTCACATTGGCCAGCAGTAGCAACTTCGTGGTGATGTACTTCAACAGGTACGCCCATTGATTCTAATGTTGTGCACATTGCAGAGCGGATGTCATGCAATGAATCGACTGGAGGTACTGGGAAATAGCCGCCTTTTACACCCGGACGGTGGCCAGTGTTGCCGCCTTCAAATTTTTCGCCAGATGCCCATGCACCTTCTTCAGAGTTGATGCGAACTGAGCTGCCGTTCATTGAAACATCCCATTGGATGCTGTCAAAAATGAAGAACTCTGGTTCTGGGCCGAAGTAAGCTGTATCGCCTAAGCCGCTTGATTTCAAGTAAGCTTCAGCACGTTTAGCTAATGAACGTGGGTCACGTTCGTAACCTTTACCGTCTGTAGGGTCTACTACGTCGCATGTTAAAATGAGCGTAGGTTCATCCATGAATGGGTCAATGTTTGCTGTTGATGCATCTGGCATCAATTGCATGTCTGATGCTTGAATGCCTTTCCAGCCAGCGATTGAAGAGCCGTCAAATGCGTGGCCTTCTGTAAATTTTGATTCGTCAAAGTGTGAAACAGGCACTGTGACGTGTTGTTCTTTACCGCGTGTATCAGTAAAACGAAAATCAACAAATTTAATGTCGTTTTCTTTTACCATTTTCATTACATTAGCCACTGACATTCAGAATCTCCTATGATGGTGTGGGGTAGAGTTAAACTATAAGGCAATTAAAACTTAATTTTATTAAAATACATAAAAATTCAACTTGATAGATTAGCAGGAAACATGCCAATCTGAAAAGCGTAAAACCTGACTATTTTGCATATAGGCGGAAATGTAACAGTAAATTGCGCACCAATATTGTGCGAATGTTGTATTTTTTGCACCAAAAAAGAGCTCAGTATGGCCGTGAGTATTTTGTGGTTTTAAGGCTATACTTTTAGTGGTATTAATGTGAAATATTATATTTTTGGAAAGATGAAGCGATGAGTAATCAAATGGCAATTTTAGCGTTAGCACAACAGCGCGGAGTGGAAAAGAATCTGCCGTATGCAGGTGCATTGACTCCGCAAGAAGCGTTTGAGGTTTTGCAGGCCAATCCTAAAGCGCAGTTGGTTGATGTACGGACACAAGCTGAGCTGGAGTTGGTTGGGCGAGTGCCGGGCGCGTTGAATGTTGAGTGGGCATTTTATCCGGGTATGGTCGCGAATGCAGATTTTGCTGAGCAGTTGGTGAGTCAGCTCAATCAGCGTCAATTGGATAAAGATTCCGTACTAATCTTTTTATGCCGTACTGGGGGGCGCTCCAATAATGCAGCAACGGTAGCCGCATCACTTGGCTTTACTCAAACTTATAACACGTTGGAAGGTTTTGAAGGCGAGGCAAATAGCGACAAGCAGCGCACCATGGTTAATGGCTGGAAACATGCTGGTTTACCTTGGACGAATTAATTGATGGCAGATAAGCAGGTGGAGTTATCAAGTAGCAAAGATCGTTATGCGGTTGTCGGCAATCCAATTTCGCACAGTAAGTCACCGTTGATTCATGAAGTATTTGCCAAGCAAACACAACAAAACATGAGTTACGAGCGCGTACTTGCGCCTCTGGATGGTTTTGGCGCAACAGTTGACGATTTAGTCGCGCAAGGTTTCAAAGGTCTGAATGTAACCGTGCCATTTAAGTTTGAGGCATTTCAACTGTCGGATGAACTGACCGAGCGAGCGCTTAACGCTGGTGCTGTGAATACCTTGATTTTTAGTGATAAAGCTACCATTGGTGATAATACCGATGGTGCTGGTTTGGTGCGTGATATTGAGCATAATTTGCATATTCCTATTCAAGGTAAGCGCGTTCTATTGATAGGTGCTGGCGGAGCTGCCGAAGGTGTGATGCATCCGATATTAGTGTGCGCGCCAGCTTCATTTGTAGTCACGAATCGCACTTTGGATAAAGCGCTTGGCATGGTTAAAAAAGTTGAAGGGCAGGCTACGACGAAGTCAGTTGCAGTAAGCGCTTGTGCTTTGGATGATTTACGTGATCAAGCGTTTGATATTGTGATTAATGCGACTTCTACGGGCTTAAGTGATACGACGCTGCCAATCCCTGCTACGATTTTTGCCGAAAGTTGTTTGGCCTACGACATGATGTATGGTCGGGAAACACCTTTTATGGCGCAAGCACGAGCTGCAGGTGCGCAAGTGGTTGATGGGCTGGGGATGCTGGTGGAACAAGCTGCTGAGGCTTTTTATTTATGGCGCGGTGTGCGCCCTGAAACTAAGCCGGTGATGGCGATGGTGCGAGCGTTATAGATGTTGGGTTGGTTGTTAAATAAGAATTCAGGTGCTATGTCATTAAGTTTTGGTGGGTATGTAAAACGCGGTTTCGTGCTGTTGGTTACTTTTGTGCTGCTGTATCAAGTGTGGGTATTTTTGCACATTTGTTGGTGGACTAAATTTAACCCGCATTCAAGCGCGTTTATGGAAGATCGTCTGGAGACTATTCAAGAGGAAAAGCCTGATGCAGAGTTGAAGTACAAATGGGTGGATTATGCAAAGATATCCAATAATCTCAAACGTGCGGTGGTTGCTTCAGAGGATGCGAAATTCTTGGATCATGAAGGTTTCGATTGGGACGGTATCCAGAAAGCTTACGAAAAAAATCTGAAAAAAGGCAAAATTGTGGCGGGTGGTTCGACTATTAGTCAGCAACTCGCAAAGAACTTATTTCTATCTACCAAACGTACTCCTTGGCGCAAAGCGCAAGAAGCGGTGATTACCGTGATGCTGGAAAATATACTCAGTAAGCGGCGCATTTTAGAGATTTATTTGAATGTGATTGAATGGGGTAATGGTGTTTTTGGTGCAGAGGCTGCGGCTAGGCATTATTACAAAACCAGTGCGGCGAATTTAAGTGGTGGTCAGGCTGCCAAGCTAGCCGCGATGATTCCTAATCCGCGTTTTTATGATGCACATAACTCCACGCGATACCTGAACCGGCGTGTTGCGACGATTCAAGCGCGCATGGGTATGGCGGACGTGCCTAGGTAAGGTGTAAGCCTGCAGGCTGATTACTCAGTAAGTGCGCCTACAATTTTTCTGACGAGTGGCGCAATCATCAGCACTGCTGGAAACGCAATTGGCCATGCATAGATAAAGGCGTGCATCCAATGTGCAAAAAACTGCGGATTAAGGCCTGCAAGCAGCGCAGTTAATACGCCTGACATGAGTAGTGCCATGAGCAATGACATGAAAAAGGCAAACGCCAAGCCCGCGTATTTTTTTGGAATCTTCATCTGGATTTCTTTTGGTAATTAATGTCTTATAGCATCGCTTTAAGGTATTTAGCCGTGTAGCTTGCCTCACATTGTGCCACTTGTTCAGGTGTGCCTTCTGCAATCACCATACCGCCGCCATCCCCACCTTCTGGTCCCATGTCGACAATCCAGTCTGCTGTTTTAATGACATCCAGATTGTGTTCGATAATGACGATGGTATTGCCTGCATCACGTAAGCGGTGAATTACATCCAGCAATAATTGAATATCTGCAAAATGTAGACCGGTTGTCGGTTCATCCAAAATATACAGAGTGCGACCCGTGTCGCGTTTGCTAAGCTCTAAAGCCAGTTTCACGCGTTGTGCCTCACCACCAGATAGTGTGGTGGCGCTTTGTCCGAGCGTGATGTAGCCCAGACCAACATCCAGTAAGGTTTTGAGTTTGCGGGCAATGACTGGTTGTGCGCTAAAGAAGGTGTGTGCTTGTTCTACGGTCAAGCCTAGTACTTCACGAATGTTTTTGCCTTTGAATTGAATTTCTAATGTTTCGCGGTTGTAGCGATGGCCTTTGCAGACGTCGCATGGCACATAAACATCCGGTAAGAAATGCATTTCAACGCGTAATACACCGTCGCCCTGACAAGCTTCGCAACGGCCGCCTTTGACGTTAAATGAGTATCTGCCAGGGCCGTAGCCACGAACACGGCTTTCTGGAACGCCAGCAAACAAGTCGCGTATTGGCGTGAACAACCCAGTGTAAGTGGCGGGGTTGGAGCGCGGTGTGCGGCCGATTGGGCTTTGGTCGACATCAACTACTTTGTCAAAAAAGGCCAAACCATCAATTTCATCAAATGCTGCCGGTTCAGTGCTGCTGCCATATAAATGTTGCGCCACTACGCGGAACAGCGTGTCATTAATCAGTGTAGATTTACCGCTGCCAGATACGCCGGTGATGCAGCTAAGCAAGCCAACGGGCAGTTTGAGCGTGACATCTTTCAGATTATTGCCTGTGGCATTGCTAAGTTTTAACCAGCGTGCAGGATCTGGTGGCGTACGTTTTTTGTTGTAGATGATTTGTTTTTTGCCGCTTAAATAGTCGCCCGTGAGTGAGTTAGGGTTGGCTTGCACTTCTTCAGGCGTACCTTCTGCCACAATTTGCCCGCCATGCTCGCCTGCGCCGGGGCCAATATCGACTACGTAGTCAGCAGCCATAATAGCGTCTTGGTCGTGCTCAACCACAATCACGCTATTGCCGATGTCACGCAGGCGTTTAAGGGTGTCGAGTAGGCGGTCGTTATCGCGTTGATGTAAGCCGATGGATGGTTCATCGAGCACGTACATCACGCCTGTTAAACCGCTGCCGATTTGACTAGCTAGGCGGATACGCTGCGCCTCACCACCTGAGAGTGTTTCAGCGGAGCGAGACAGCGATAAGTACTCTAAACCAACGTTGGTGAGAAACTTCAAGCGATTGCTGATTTCTTTAACGATTTTGTCGGCAATCGCCAGTTTTGCACCAGTCAACTCAAGGGTATCAAAGAAGGTAAGTGCTAACTTTAAAGGCACTTCGCAAACTTCATGAATGTTTTTATTGCCAACTTTTACATGGCGCGCTTCTTTACGTAAACGCGTGCCAGCGCACTCGGTACAGCTTTGCGTATTCAGATATTTTGCTAACTCTTCACGCACTGTTGATGAATCCGTTTCGTGATAACGGCGTTTCAGGTTGTTTAAGATGCCTTCAAAGGTATGCACTTTTTGAAAGAAAGCGCCGCGTTCATTTAGATATTTAAATGAGATTTCTTGCTTGCCGCTGCCATGCAGCAGAATGTGCTGGGTAGGTTCTGGCAACTGTTCAAATGGCGTGTCGAGGTCAAAATTGTAGTGTGTGGCTAAGCTTGACAGCATTTGGAAGTAAAATTGGTTGCGTCTGTCCCAGCCCTTAATCGCACCGGCGGCAAGCGACATGTGTGGGAATGCCACTACGCGTTTCGGGTCAAAAAAGTTGATGTTGCCCAAGCCATCACAGG
>JAZJYS010000073.1:0-5164 GCA_040390265.1 Pseudomonadota bacterium
CTTGACTCGAATCAAGATTTGGATAAAACTTGACTGATTTAGTACACAATAGCTTATATCTAATAATAAAGGGAATTTAAGAATGGATAAGGCATTTATCGCTCAGCGATTATCAGCGTTTTATATGTTTTCCGAGCTGCAGCCCAGCCAGATTGAACAGTTAGCTAACGGCACCAGATTGATGGATGTTCCACGGGGTGGTAGTTTGTTTAATCGGGGTGATAAAGCGCATGGTTTCTATCTACTGCTGGAAGGGCAGATCAAGATGGGTGTCATATCACCGCAAGGGGATGAGAAAGTCATCGGGCTGATTCAGCCTGGACAGAGCTTCGGCGAAGCTGCACTTTTTCTGGAACGTTCGTTTCCTGTCTACACCCAAGCTACTTTAGACTCTAAAGTGCTGCTCGTGACCAGAGAGGCGATTTTTGATACGCTTGATAACGATGTCACCGTTGTTCGCCGTATGCTGGCGGGGTTGTCTGCGCGCAATCGCCAATTGGTGAATGATATTGAGTCTATCTCATTGCAAAACAGTGCGCAGCGATTGATAGGCTACCTGCTGCAAATTAGTGCCGAATCACCCGACCCAAATTCTGTACGCTTGCCTGCTAACAAGCTTACGATTGCCTCTATGCTCAACATTACGCCAGAAACACTATCACGCGTCATGCTCAGATTGCAGAATTCGGGATTAATCGAGGTCAATGGCAAAGAAATTGTCATTACCGATGTGGCTGGATTGCGTAATTTTGAATAAGCTAAACTCGAGCCGAGTTTAGCTATTTGTTATTTCAGCTTTAATGGCAGTCCTGCCGCAACAAAAGTAACCTGATGCGCGAGTGCTGCAACGGTCTGATTCAGCCGTCCTTGCGCATCTTGAAATTTGCGGTTGATTTCACCTAGCGGCACAATACCCATGCCGACTTCATTGCTGACCAATATCACCGTGCCCGGCAGTGTAGGTAATAGCGCTAAAAGGGCATCGCGCTGCTGCTCGAGATTTGAGTCTTGTGGTGGGTTGCAGTCTGGGCATAGCCATTGAGCGAGCCATAATGTCAGGCAGTCTACAATGATGCATTGGTCTGGCGCGGCTAGGTGGCTGAGGGTTTGTGCCAAATAATGCGGCTCTTCAACCAATGCCCAGTCTGCTGGACGCCTGTCTTTATGGTGTTGTACCCGTGAGCCAAACTCCGCATCGTAGACTTGCGCGGTGGCAATGTAGGTGACTTTCTTACCGCTTTCTTTGGCGAGCTTTTCTGCGTAAGCGCTTTTGCCAGAACGGGCGCCGCCTAAAATTAAGTGTGTTGCCATTTAGTTTGCCTCTGCTTTTGTGCCTGTTTGTGCGGCATGCCACTCTTGAATAATCGCCTGCACTTGTTTTAGACCATGCGTAATGAGCGATGGGCCGGGTTGCAAAATATCCACGGATTTTATTTCACGTACAAAACCATGTTTAACCGCAGGCATGTCAGCCCAGCCTTCACGCGCCATGACTTGGTTAGGCTGGAATTTTTTACCGCACCATGAGCCGATGATAATGTCCGGCATGCGCGCTAATACTTGTTGCGGTGTCACAATGCGGTCTTTTGCGCTGTGAAAATGACTAAGTTCTGGAAAGCAATCCACGCCGCCTGCAATCTCTATCAGCTCCATTGCCCAGCGGATGCTGCACATCATGGGTTCATCCCATTCTTCAAAATAGACTTTTGGTTTTACGGGTAAATGGCTTGCAACAGCTCGCGCCTGACTAATGCTATTCTCAAGCTCGGTAATGAGCCTGTCAGCCTTATCTGATACGCCTACCAGAGCACCTGTTGTAGCGATCATGCTCAGCATTTGCGCGATAGAGCGCTGGTTAAAGATATGCACTTCAATGCCGGCGCGAATAAGTGACGCGGCAATGTCGGCTTGCAGGTTAGAAAAGCCAATGACTAAGTCTGGCTCTAACGCCAGTATCTTATCTATTTTGGCGCTGGTAAAAGCCGCGACTTTTGGCTTCTCGCGGCGAGCAATGGCGGGGCGTGTGGTAAAGCCTGAGATGCCGACAATGCGGTCTTGCTCGCCGAGCAGGTACAGCACCTCGGTAGGTTCTGTGGTCAGGCACACGATGCGTTTAGGGTGTTTTATTTTGCGGTATCCCAACTATTTTCCATCACCATGTCGGTTAATGGTTTTGCAATTTTCCAGCCAGTTTCCACCAGCATGGGCTCTTTATAAAAGCTGTTGACGTGGCCTAGACACAGCACGGCAATCGGTTTGGCATCTTTCGGCATGTTGAGTAACTGTGCCAGTTTAAGCGGATCAAAGATGGATACCCAGCCCATGCCTAGCCCTTCAGCACGTGCCGCCAGCCACATGTTTTGAATCGCGCAACTGACAGAGGCCAAATCCATTTCAGGCATTGTTCTGCGCCCGAAAACCTGCTGTTCGCGTTTGTCGCATAAGGCAACAACGAGCAGTTCGCCGCTATCTAAAATGCCTTCGACTTTGAGCCGTAAAAACTCAGCCATACGCGCCGTGGTTTCATATTCACCAATCGCTTGTGCGGTTCTAATGCGCTCTTCATCTACCAGTTGATGAATGCTCAGGCGCGTCTTCGTGTCGGTAATTCTGATAAAGCGCCATGGTTGCATTAAACCCACGCTCGGCGCGTGGTGCGCGGCTTGCAGAATTTTTGTCAGCGTTTCAGGCGCAACGGGCGTTGGCAAAAAGTGACGCATGTCGCGGCGCTCTTCAATCACACGATAAACAGCGGCGATCTCCGCGTCAGAGTAGCGGTGCGGATTCATGCGGAGAATAACCTCGCGGTAGCGGTTAAATTCGACGGAAAGTAAAAGTGCAAAAAGCTCGCGGTGATGCTGCCGTGTTGATAGATGGCTTCACCTTGGCCGTATTGGCTTGTTCCTTGAAAAACCACTGCCAGCGGCGTGTTGAACAGGCCGTAATGAAACGTATGTGCACTCATCGCGCCATCTGGCAACGTGACGTGTTGCGTGCCTAAGCCTTGGAAGCGCGCTTCGATTTGGCAATTGCCTGCTAGCAAGCCAAAGGCGGGCGTGCCGTTAATGGCTTCTGATAACGCCATCATGCCACCACATTCGGCAAGAATGGGTTTGTTCGCATAAAAAGCATTTTGCAGCGCCTCACGCATGGCATTATTTTCGCTGATCTGTTCAAGATGTAGTTCAGGGTAGCCGCCGGGTAGCCAATAGGCGTCCGCCTCTGGCAGAGTATTGTCATGAATTGGCGAAAAGAAGCGTAGCGTTGCACCCATTGCAATCAAACTATCCAGATTTGCTGGGTAGATAAAGCAAAACGCTTCGTCACGCGCAATGGCGATGGTCTTGCCAGCCAACAGTAACGGCGTTGCTGAAGCGGCTGGTTGATTGAATGTCACCAGCGGCGGCAAAGGCAGTTCGCCAGAATTGGCTAAAGCAATCGCCGCCGCTGCGATTCTCGCTTCCAGATCATCAATCTCATTGGCGCGGAACAAGCCTAGATGTCGCTCTGGCAGCGCAAAGTCTTCGTCTCTGTGCAGTGCGCCAAACCAACTTAAATGATCAGGCAAGCTCGCGCGCAACATGCTGGCATGGCCGGTGCTACCGACTTTATTGGCTAGCACGCCGGCTGGTTTTAATTCGGGTTTGTAGGCCAGTAAGCCTGAAGCGACCGCGCCAAAGGTTTGCGCCATGCCGCTCGCGTCAATGGTGACGATGACAGGCAGGCCAAAATGCACGGCAATGTCCGCGCTGGACGGCGTGCCATCATACAAGCCCATCACGCCTTCGACGATAATGACATCTGCCTCAAGCGCGGCGTGATATAAGCGTGACAGGCCATCTTGCTCGCCGCACATACCAAGGTCTAAATTGTAAACAGGCTGACCAGTAGCGGTTTCCAGCACCATCGGGTCAAGAAAGTCTGGCCCGCATTTGAATGCACGCACGTTGAGGCCTCGGTTTTTCCAAGCTCTCGCTAGCGCGGCGGTAGCGAGGGTTTTACCTTGACCTGAAGAGATTGCGGAAATGAGAACGGCGGGGCAGCTGATGTTCATATCAATACTCAATGCCGGGCATAGCCTGCACGCCATCCTTAAACGCATGTTTGACTAGGTTGATTTCACTCACAGTATCGGCAATCGTAATTAAACCTTCCGGTGCGCCGCGACCAGTAATCACTACATGCTGTATGGCTGGCCGCGCTTGTAATGCTGCGCATACTTCTTCTATCGTCAGCCAACCATATTTAAGTGCATAGGTGAATTCATCTAGAACTACCACATTGATGGATTCATCCTGCAAATAGCCGCATACCAGTTCCCAAGCTTTTCGTGCTGAAGCCAAATCGCGTTCAGCATTTTGCGTTTCCCACGTGAAGCCATCGCCCATGATATGCCAAGTGAGATTAGGGTTGTCGCGGAAGAACGCTTCTTCGCCAGTATCTGAGCGGCTTTTGATGAACTGCACCACAGCAGCTTTCATGCCATGTCCAAGCGCACGCGCCAGCAAGCCAAAGGCTGCGGTGGATTTGCCTTTGCCGTTGCCAGTGTGAATTAACAGCAGCCCTTTACTGATTTGAGCTGAATTAATCCCTGCATCAACAACAGCTTTTTTGCGTTGCATGCGTGCTAGGTGGCGATTGTCTTTGGCGTCAGTCAATGTGATTTCCCATAAAAAAACCGCGCTAGAGAGTGAAATCTAACGCGGCTCTATGAATGCTTAATAATATTTAACCTATGTAATTAAGCCTTAGCGTTTGCTGTGACTACGCTGAGTTTAGGTAGCGCCTTAGCTAAAGCCCAAAAAGCGACTAAATACATGGCGGTGAAGCCTAAGTAACTAGGAAGGTATTCCCAGCCATGTTGCATTGACTCAATCACACCATTAGCAGGAAAGCGACCTGAAAACAAATAGTAGCTTTGTGTTGAGATGACAAAGGCTAGAAACGTTGCAAATAGGCCGGCAAACGAAAATTTAAATACATCAAAGCTATTCTCTTGTTTACTTAACCATACGCCCGCTAGCCACATTGCAGCATAGGTCGGCAACATGCCCCAATAGCCTGCTGTTAGGCAAAAACCTTGTAAGCTATCAACAGCGGCTGCACCAAAATCAATGGCAGTGGCGAGCACTACAAATAATGCAAACCAAGCGGCTTTTCTTAA
>JAZJYS010000074.1:0-25763 GCA_040390265.1 Pseudomonadota bacterium
CAGACAGCGCAATACGCATACGTGCAATGGCTTGATCACGCGTATCGCCGTAGGTAATGAGCTTGCCTATCATTGAATCATAATGCGGTGGTACAGTGTAACCGGCGTAGGCATGTGTATCTATGCGCACACCAGGACCGCCCGGCATATGGAATGTATTAATTTTGCCCGGTGAAGGTACAAAATTGTACGGATCTTCGGCATTAATACGGCATTCAATGGCATGACCACGTAACACGATGTCTTTTTGGCGGAATTTCAGCTTTTCACCAGCCGCTACGAAAATCTGTTGTTGTACCAAATCTAGGCCAGTGATCATTTCGGTTACAGTATGCTCGACTTGCAGACGTGTATTCATCTCAATGAAATAAAACTCATTGTTTTCATATAAGAATTCAAATGTACCTGCGCCGCGATATTTAATTTTACGGCATGCTTCTGCGCAACGTTCGCCGATTTTGTCGCGTAATCGAGGATTTAACAGTGGTGCTGGCGCTTCTTCGATGATTTTTTGATGGCGACGTTGCATAGAGCAATCGCGCTCACCTAGAAATACTGCATTGCCATGTTGGTCTGCGAGCACTTGAATTTCAATATGACGTGGTTTCTCAAGGTATTTTTCCATGTAAACCATTGGGTTGCCAAACGCTGCTTGCGCTTCGGCTTTGGTCATATTGACTGAAGTGAGTAATGCCGCTTCAGTGTGTACAACGCGCATACCGCGACCACCACCGCCACCAGCGGCTTTAATGATGACCGGATAGCCAATTTGTTTTGCTGTTCTAATAATTTCAGCAGGATCGTCAGGAAGTGCACCCTCAGAACCAGGTACGCAAGGTACACCGGCTTTTCGCATAGCATCCTTGGCAGATACTTTGTCGCCCATTAAGCGAATCGTTTCTGCACGTGGGCCAATGAATACAAAGCCGCTTTGTTCTACGCGCTCTGCAAAGTCTGCATTTTCTGATAAAAAGCCATAACCTGGGTGTATGGCTTGTGCGTCAGTGACTTCCGCTGCGCTGATTACTGCAGGCACATTCAGGTAACTTTGACTGGATGGTGCAGGGCCGATACAAACAGATTCATCAGCTAACTTTACATATTTAGCTTCACGGTCTGCTTCAGAGTGTACTGCAACGGTTCTAATGCCGAGCTCGCGACAGGCACGCTGTACGCGCAAGGCGATTTCACCGCGGTTTGCGATTAAGATTTTGTCAAACATAGCCATGTTGTTAAATCCTAAGCAATAATAAAGAGTGGTTCGCCGTACTCAACCGCTTGGCCATTATCTACCAAGATTTTTTTAACAACACCGGCTTTGTCAGACTCAATTTCATTGAGCAGTTTCATGGCTTCGATGATACATAGTGTGTCACCTACTGCAACGGTGTCGCCAACTTCAACAAATGATTTTGCGTCAGGCGATGGAGAGCGGTAAAAAGTACCGACCATCGGTGATTTAACTGCATGGCCTTCTTCAACCACTGGTGCATCTGCAATCGCAGGTGCAGCTTGCTGTGCGTTTGCTTGCGGCGCAACCGCATATTGCATAGGTGCGTAGTTCGAGTATTGTTGTGGAGCATTTGACGTAAAGTTACGGCTAATGCGTACTTTTTCGCCATCTTCAGTAAGTTCAAGCTCAGAAATACCTGACTCTTCAACGAGATCAATTAATTTTTTAAGTTTGCGTAAGTCCATGATCACCTCTAAAAAACTTGTTAAAGTTTGATGTAATAGTTTGAGTGTTTAAGAATGATTGATTTGTTCGATGGCGTATTCAAGTGCCAGCGAATAGCCGTGAGCGCCTAAGCCGCTAATCACGCCGACAGCGATGTCGGTAAAATAAGAGTGATGACGAAATGCCTCACGTGCATACACATTTGATAAATGCACCTCAATAAAAGGCACTTTAACGGCAGATAGTGCATCACGCATCGCAACCGATGTATGTGTAAAAGCTGCTGGATTGATAATAACGAAATCTACTTTTTGAGTGGCTAACGTCTGTATTTTTGTAACTAGATCAGCTTCAGAATTGCTTTGAAAAGTTTCTAGTGCGATGTTTGCTGCATTGGCTTTGTTAACGAGTGTTTCATTAATAGTGCTTAGTGTGGCCTTGCCGTAATGCTCTGGCTCACGTAAGCCTAATAAATTGAGATTGGGGCCGTGTAAGACTAAAATCGATTTAGCTGACATGTTTAGGCGCTCGATTAACTAGATTTTTGCGTGATTTGCTATAACTCATAGGCGCAAGTTTGCCGAAGTTAACAGGTTTTGTCCAGTGACTTTAACGTAATTAAAGGAATTTGCATTTTGAAGCACAATTAAGCTGTTGATATTATGGGCTAAGAGCACTTAAGCTTAGTTGCTACCTAATAAGCTACTTAAGTCGGTTTCCAACAGCGCTTTGTTGATGCGTCCAAAATGGTTTTTTACAACGAGACCATCTGTGTTGATGATGACAGTGTAAGGCAGGATGCTTTTGTCATTGCCTAAACCACTACCTAGCACCATGCCTTCATCCTCAGAGACCAGTATTGGGTAGCTCACAGGCGTGGATTGGGTAAATGTTTTGACTGCACTTGGCTCATCGATGGCGACACCTAATACGACTACATTTTTGTTTTGATACTGTGTGTATAGCTGCGATAGCTCTGGCATCTCTTCACGGCATGGTGAGCACCACGTGGCCCAAAAATTAAGGATGATAATTTTGCCTTTGTATTGACTTAATGCTTGGTTAACACCAACCGCATTGGGTAAGTTGGCTACGAAGAAAGCTTGTGTAGAAAGTGCGTTGTAGTTAGCACTTGCGTCACTTTGTAAGTGCTTTGGTGCTAAAAAGAAGTAGTAAATAGCAAAGCCTAAAGCGAGCATCGCGCTCAAATAGGCGGCTTGGAAAAGTATTTTTTTTAGCATTGAATGGTTGATGTTTTATCTGCGGGTGTTTTAATCATGCAGCTATCTCGCATGGAAAGTGTGTTGGAAAAGCGATCCGCATTTTGAAAACCAACTGTTTTTAATGTGGTCATTTCCTGACCATTGCCATTAAAAAATACAATACCTGGCGGCCCGAATAATCCAAAGCGTTTTAATAAGGCTTTGTCTTCCTCGGAGTTTGCGGTCATATCTAGTTGCAGCAGTGTGGTGTTTTTGAGTTGTTGTTGCACTTTTACATCGCTAAACGTGAATTCTTCCAACTCCTTACACGCCACACACCAATCCGCATAGAAATCCAGCATCACAGGCTGACCTTTAGCTTCGGCCAGTTTTTGATCTAACTCTGCAACGCTGCTAATACGGGTAAAGCTGAGTGTTGATGCCAGTTTCTGTTGGCTGGCGGATTTGATGCTCAAACTGCTTAATGGCTGCAAGGCTGATTTCGCGCCAGTGAGCGCACCAAAGAACAAGGCCACGCCAAAGATTAGCATGATGACTGCAATGCCTTTCCAGAATTTGGCGGCGTTGCTGGCATGCGCGGGTAAGTTATCGAGTGCGCTAAGATAAACGGCGGTCACAATGAGTAAGGTTGCCCATAGTGCAAGTTGAATGCTGGTCGGTATTACAGGGGATATTAGCCAAATCGCCATGCCCAGCATGAGTACGCCAAAGAAGTTGCGCACGGCATTCATCCAGTTGCCGACTTTAGGGAGTAATTGCCCGCCTGCGGCACCAATTACTAGTAGTGGCGCACCCATGCCTAATGACAATGCAAATAGTGCTGTGCCACCTAAGATCACATCTTGTGATTGACCTATATAAATAAGCGCACCCGCCAATGGCGCCGCTACGCAAGGGCTGACGATGAGTGCTGACAGAACGCCCATGATGAATACGCCGAGAAATCGTCCGCCTTTAAATTTATTGCTGGTTTTGACTAGTTTGTCTTCAAGCGCATTAGGTAGTTTAAGCTCGTAAATATCAAACATTGATAAAGCCAGTAATACAAAGATCAAGGCTGATGCACCCAATACCCAAGGGTTTTGTAGTGATTGGCTGAGCAAGCTTCCTGATAAGCCGGCGGCGATGCCGGCCAGCGTGTAACTTAGCGACATGCCGAGCACATACGCTGCAGACAGGCTAAAACTATGTAGCTTGCTGGCGTGACCTTGGTTGGTCTGACTGCCGACAATAATGCTCGATAGAATTGGGATCATTGGCAACACGCAGGGTGTAAGTGAAAGTAGCAGGCCTGCACCAAAGAAGCCGGCAATGACTAGCCAAACATTACCGGATTTTAATAAGCTGGTGGTGTCATCGTCACTAGCGTTATTGACCGTGCTAGTAGTGTTGTTGGCGTTTGCAGTCACGGCACTTTTATTGAGCGCCACAGTGAAAGTTTTTTTAATCGGTGCGTAGCATAAACCTTTTTCACTACAGCCTTGATAGCTGGCCGCGATAGTCACCGAGTCGCTGGCAATATCAGCAATTTTGATGTTGCCTTTAAAGTCATGGTGATACACTTCTTGTTTGCCGAAATTAGCGTCTTCTTTGATTTCGCCAGTGGGTAATGTTATTGCAGAGATTTTTCCTAAGGCTACGTTATTGGCGTCAGGCGTTTGAATGTCAAATTTGATGCGTTGGCGATATAAATAGTATCCTGGGGCGACAGTAAAGCTCGCCTGAATGTTATTGGCGTCAACTGCGGCTAAATCGAGTTTGAATGCGGCGTCGGGTTGTAAAAACTCATCTGCCGCATCGCTTTTTGTCAGCAAGCTTAGCGGGTTTCTGCTGAAGTCGGCAGCATGTGCGTTGAGTAAGGCACTGCTGGCAAAGCTAATGGCAATGGCAGTAATCAGTGTATTAAAAAAGTTTTTTAGAGATAGTTTTTTCACTAACATTCCCAAATAGATACGTTACATTTAATCATTGAGCATTGTAATTATAGAGTACTGGCTCCATAAACTTGGAATGAAATTAGCCTCATACGTTCAATGGATAGGAGAAATACACTCATGCGCGTCGTTATCATGCTAGCTTTGCTGGCCTTTCCTGTGGCAGAAATATGGATTTTGATTAGTCTGGCTCAGCATTACGGTTGGTGGCTGGCGCTCTATTTAGTCGGTATTGCGGTGCTGGGCTTACAACTGATTCGTGATGAAAAACAACAGTTTTCAGGCCGTATAATGCAAAATCTAACCCAAGGTGGCAGTCCAATCAAGGCCATGTTCGGCAGTGCGCGGAATATTATTGCCGGTGTCTTGCTGATTATTCCAGGTGTCATTACGGATATTATTGCTGTGATTTTGTTGCTGATTCCGATTAAAAATGGTGGGCAGAATCCGCCTGCTTATAAGGGTGAGAAAGCGGCGAATGATGATGTGATTGAAGGCGAGTTTCATCGTGAAGACTAAAAAAATGCTGCTACAGAATCAATCTTCGTCGCAATGCTGCGTTACGAACTAAAAATTAATCCTTACATATTTATATATGCTGCGTCATAATTTTTAGTTCGTGCCTTGCCTAGCTTAGAAGCTTGAATCTGTAGCGGCATTTTTAAGGCACAAAATTAAAGTAATGAAATAAACAACCTGAGAATTTAAAGTATGACCCATCAAATCACCATTCAACCTAGCGGACATCTTTGCACGGCAAATGCGCAGGAAACCATTCTAGAGTCTGCAATCAACGCAGGATTTAACATTCCTTATGGATGCCGTAACGGTGCCTGTGGTAGTTGTAAAGGGTCGATATTGAGCGGCGATGTTGATTATGGCGATTATGCAGCAACGGCGCTTACCGATGCAGAAAAGGCGGCTGGGAAGGCATTGTTTTGCTGCGCCCGCCCGTTAACTGATTTAACTATCGAATGCCGTGAAATTAATGCCGGTATTATCCCGCCGCGTATTATCCCGGCTCGGGTAGAGCGTAAAGAGCAGCTTTCACATGATGTGATGGTGTTGTTTCTCAAGTTACCGAGCAGCGAGCATTTGCAGTTTATGGCCGGGCAATACATTGAATTTTTGCTTAAAGATGGCAAACGCCGTGCTTTTTCACTTGCTAGCGCACCGCATGTAGACAATATGCTGGAGCTTCATTTGCGCTTGATTCCTGGTGGGCAGTTTACGCAGTACGTGTTTAATGAAATGCCAGACAAAGCCATCATGCGCATTGAAGGGCCATTTGGCAGCTTTTATCTGAGAGAGGATTCAGACAAGCCGATTATTATGGTGGCAGGTGGCACAGGCTTTGCGCCAGTCAAAGGCATGATTGAACATATGCTGCATAAGAATATTCAGCGGCCGGTGATTTTGTACTGGGGCGCCAAGACTTTACAAGACCTTTACATGCCTGCGTTGCCAGCGGCTTGGGCGGCTGAGTATCCGCACATTCAGTTTATCCCCGTATTGTCTGATGCCACGCCTGAAGACCAATGGCAAGGACGTACCGGTTTGGTACACGAAGCGGTACTGGAGGACTTTGCCGAGCAGGGTTTGAGTCAATATGAAGTCTACTGCTGTGGTGCGCCCGCAATGGTTGAAGTGGCACATGCCAGCTTTTTAAAAGCAGGTTTGGCCGAAGATGAGTTTTTCTCGGATGCATTTAATTATGCAAAACCAGTCGTGACTACAGGTGCTGGAACTTAGTTGCTGTACTAGAGATATCTTTTAGAAAATATTTTTCTCTGGTACCATGAAATTTCTTGGTATTCATTGATAGCATCCTATGCTGCAAGCCACTCTACCAGAAGTTTTTGTATCTATCTCTCTTGCTGAGCCTGCTGTCGTTTTAGAGGTCAGTGAGTGCATAGATCAATTGCTGGGCTACAAGCCCGTGGATTTTTTGAGTGGCAACATCTCTTTCAGGCACCTGATACATTCTGGCGATCAGGATATTGCCGAAACTCTGTTTTCTGATGAGCCTAATCCAGCTTCTGGCGATTTCAATCTCCGGCTAAGACAAGGCAATGGACGTATCCGCTGCGTAAAAGGTCATTTCACCAAAACGCTTAACACCACAGGCCTTATTCTTGACCTCACTTTGCAAGACGCCAAGAGTCTTAGCCAACTTACGTCTCATATTGTGCCTAGCTTTAAGGCGATGATGGAGAACACTAACGATTACATTTACTTTAAGGATCGTAATCATGTGTTTACTGGCGCCAGTCAGACCTTAGTCTCTATTACCGACCCTTCCGAACATTGGACTGATTTGCTTGGGCAGACTGACTATGATGTATTTCCTGAAGAATATGCCGACATTTATTACGAATTAGAAAAACAGGTATTTTCTGGAATACCCATCGCGCATGAAATTCAGGAGACTTTGGATAATACGGGCAAAAAAGGCTGGGTCGACAATCGTAAATATCCTATCCAGAATGAGCTTGGTGAAATTGTTGGCTTGTTTGGCATTGCCCGCGATATTACCGATAGCCATCTTAAGCAGCAAAAAATTGAGCGCTTGGTCGCGGAACAAAGCGCCATACTAGATAACCAGTTAGTCGGTATGGTGACGGCGAAAGCGCGCAACATCACTTGGGCGAATTCTGCGGTTGAAACATTGCTCGGCTATGAGAAAGGCGCACTCACTGGTGCGCCAACACGCTTGTTATATGCCAATCCGGATGAGTATTTAGCAGTAGGCGCCGCTTATGCCAACATCAAGTTAGAAGGCGTGATACGTCGGCAGTGTGAGTTTTTACGTCATGATGGCCAGTCTATTTGGGTGGATATGCATGGCATGGTGCTGAGTGAAGCGGATGGCGTTTCACTGTGGATCATGGTGGATGTTACTGCACGTAAGCTTGCTGAAGATGCTTTGCTGAAGTCCGAGGCAAAGTTTCGCGCGCTTTATGATTCAAATGGCGAAGCGGCAATGCTGCTGGATGAGCATGGTTTCTTTGACTGTAACAAAGCCGCGCTGAAGTTGTTTGGTATTAAAACTATTGAGGAGTTTTGTTCAAACTCGCCAGCGGATTTGTCGCCATCACAGCAGCCTTGTGGCGCTAACTCAGAGGTATTAGCTAAGCAGAAGATTGCAGAGGCAATGGAAATCGGTAGTCTGCGTTTTGAGTGGACGCATAAGCGTATTGATACAGATGAAACTTTCCCTGCGGAAGTCTTGCTCAGTGCCATCGAGCTAGATGGACGCGCCGTGATTATGGCGTCTGTTCGAGACACTACTGAGAGTAAGCGGTCAGAGTTATTGCTCCGCGCTAGCGAACAGCAACTCAGTTTTGTGCTTGAAGGCAGCAATCTCGGATTCTGGGACTGGGATATTCCATCGGGTCATGTGCAACGCAACCGTATCTGGGCTGAAATGCTCGGCTATACCTTTGAAGAGATACAATTCACCACCAAGCAGTGGACAGACTTTGTGCATCCTGATGATGTGGAGGGCGCTTGGAAATCCATACGAGACCATTTGGATGGAAAAACAACGGTGCATGAGCTCACTTATCGGATGCGAACCAAGCGTGGTGACTATAAGTGGATATTGGACCGTGCCAGAGTGGTGCAGCGCGATGCGAATGGGCATGCTATTCGTATGGCGGGCACACATGCCGATGTGACTGAGCAAAAGCTGGCAGAGATGGATTTACGAATTGCTGCCGCCGCTTTTGAAACGCAGGATGGGATGTTTGTGACTGATGTTGGCGGAATTATTTTGCGAGTCAATCAGGCTTACACTGCAATTACAGGCTATACCGCGGCGGATGCGGTTGGCAAAAATCCTCGCATATTGAAATCAGGTCGGCATGGCTCAGAGTTTTATGCTTCTATGTGGAAAAGTCTGGCTAGCACAGGCTTGTGGAGCGGTGAAGTCTGGAATAAGCGTAAGAGTGGTGAGATTTATCCAGAGTATCAAACGATTACCGCGGTAAAAAGTGCTGATGGCGTCACTACTCATTATGTGGCGTCATTTGCAGATATTACTGAGCGTATCCGGTTGCAGGAAGAACTTAAAAATCGCGCTGAAAAAGATTTTTTAACTGGCTTGACGAATCGTCGCCACTTTCTTGAGTTGGCTGAGGCTGAGTTAGTTCGCGCCCAGCGTTACGGTAACCCGCTATCCATGTTGATGATGGATATCGATTTCTTCAAATGCATCAATGATACCTATGGGCATAAAGCTGGCGATTTGGTACTGCAAAAACTTGCTACTGTCTGTAAAGAGGTCTTGCGTGAGATTGATATTGTAGGTCGCTTAGGTGGTGAGGAGTTTTCAGTCTTGTTGCCAGAAACTGGTATGTTACGTGCGGTAGAGGTGGCGGATCGTTTGCGGCAGGCGCTGGAGAACGCAAAAGTTTTTATCAGTGGCGCTGACCATGAAGCGGATGTTCAGTTGCATTTCACTGTATCTGTTGGTGTGGCTGCCATGTTGAATATTGATGCGACTGTGGACAGTATGTTGCAGCAGGCGGATGTGGCGTTGTATCAGGCAAAAAACAGCGGCAGAAATAAAGTGATTGCAAATGGGTAATCCGTTGGTTAACTGGCAGTAACAATCAACGGGTGCTAGTTGGTGTCTGTATCAGAGTGTTATTGTCATCATGCGTCTTGTTTGTTTTTTTCCGCAGCTAATGTTTCCAAGAGTTTTTCATGGCCTGCGTTTTGAATTAACTCGTGGGCGCGTTTAACGGCAACTTCTGCTTTCTCAAAGTCGCCATCGGCGAGTGCGTGCATGCCATCAAGCAGGGCGGCGTTGCTGGCAATTAAGCGTTGCGTTTCTTTCTTGCTACGCTTGTTGGCGGGTAGGCGGCGTAAGTAATGCACAAATCTCAAGCAATAGTGCGTTGCTAAAAATCCTAACACGATGACAACTAGTAAAAAGTTGAATGAAAATTGTATACGGTAGGGCGAACGTACAATGAGCACGTAACCTTGATTATTACTGACTAGCCATACCACGCTCACTAGCAGTACAAACATCAGCAGCCACCATAATAGTTTGCGCGTCATATTAAGTTAGTCTTTTTGCTCAAGGCTGAGCTTGTAACGATTGACGGCGGCTAAGCTTTCGGTTGGCAGTGGATATTCGATGCTGACATTATTGGCTGATACTTTTTGAAGCAGCGCGAACGCCTTGATAGCGTTGGGATGCTTGGTGTCGAAATATTGATTTAGCCAGCTGTTAATGGTTTTTAAGTCGGCGGAGTAGGTCGCTTCATCGTGTTGCAGTAAGGCAATACGTGCCGTGAGCAGGCGTAGCTTTAAGTTTTCACGCAGGTAGAAAGCGTGATCCGCAGAGAGTAGCGGCGGTTCTGGGCGGTCTATGCGCTCAATCGTCACCAGATTTTTAATGTCGCTCCAGACGGAAACGCCAAATTTCTGTAAAGTATTCTGATAAGTGATTTTTGAGGTATTGCGCTGTGCGGCGTTGGCATTGAGGGTAGGTTGCCGCTCGCTAATCAGGGGTAATGTTGCGCATAAGTCGGCAATGTTTTCTAGTTGCGCACTCATCGTAATGATGTCTACTTGCGGCAGTTTGCGCAGATTTTCAATATCGGTGTTGAGTGTTTCGCGCAACTGTATGGCGCGTGGTAATTGCAGCGGTTCCAAGCGTTTGTCTGCGGCTTGTAAAGCCAGTAGTGCTGACTTTACGTTGCCGGCAAGCTGTAGTTGTTGCATGGCAATGGTTAAAAACTGCTCAACCTCTGCCACCGCTGTGGCTTCTCTGTTTTCTGCCAGCTGGTCATACAGGGTTTGCAGCACTTCTTGTTGGTCGCGTGACTCGGCTAATTTCTGCTCCAGAGTGATGCTACGCGCATTGGCCTCAGCACTATGCTCATTGGCTTGTTTGGCTAGTGCCAGACTTTGCTGGTTGAGTGCTTGGTAGGCTTCTAATTTTTGGCTGAGCGATTTTTCTACTTCATTGAACCGCTGACGGGTATTGAGCCACTGCCAAGCGAGCGTCAGTAGTGCCAGCACGACAAGGATTAAAGCTGTTTTTGCAAACAGGGACGGCTTGGGTTTATCCCAGCGTTCGTCAGTCTCAGTTTGTTCGAGAGGTGCTAGTTCATCGGTCATGATTGGCTTGTCGCTGGAGATAATGCCTGTTGCAGGCAGGCGAGCATGGCGTCATCACCCGGCGCTTCAGCAACAAATGCGCATAAGCCAGCCGCTTCTGCTTCTTCGGCAATACGGGCATGATTCACGCAAATTTTGATGTTGCGTATCCAATCGTCGGTGCCGTTATTGGTCATTTGCAATAGGTGGCGCATGGCTTCAGAGCTGGTGACGACTATGGCGTGGCACTGGCCGTTACGCCATAAACTTTCTATAGTCGTGCAATTGCTTTGCGGATTGACGCGTCGGTAGCTCTCGGCAAAAGACACATGTGCACCGCGCGCTTTGAGTGTGTCTGCCAAAACTTCACGTCCACCCACACCTCGAAAAATAAGGATGTTGGCATTGGCGACACTTTGCATTTCACCTAATGCCAATAAGGTTTCGCTATCAAAGCGGGTATGTGGAATCAGTACATTGTGTACACCATACAGGCTTAATTCTTTAGCCGTTTGATGACCAATGGCTGCGAATTTAAGATTTTCTGGCAGTGTGTTGTAGCGCGTGATGACGCGCGGCATGGCGTTATCCACGGCATTGGTGCTGATGAATATTGCCCAGTCAGCATGTTCAAGGCTATCCAGCGTTTGTTCAAATTCACTGTAATCTGATAGTGGCGCAATGGCAATCAGCGGGAATGAAATGGCTTTGCCGCCTTGTTGCTCAATCGCAGCGTTTAAGCGCCGTGCTTGGTCGACAGGGCGTGTAACGGCAATACCAAAGCCTTGTAGTGAATTAGGCATGATCCAGCAAAGCTAAAATCTTGTCCGCACCTTTAGCCAATAACTGATTAGCCAAGGCTTTGCCCAAGGCGTCGGCCTGAGTTCTGCTGCCGCTAGTGGTTTCAACCAGCATCTGTTTGCCATCCACACTGGCAACAAAGCCTTTGATGCAAATTTGATCGGCTTCACACACGGCATAAGCGCCTAGTGGCACAGTGCAGCTGCCTGCTAAAGCGCGACTCATGGCGCGCTCAGCTTCAACGCAGGCTTGTGTATCAGCATGGTTAAGCGGTGCTAATACAGCCAGTAAGTCTGGACGGTTGGCGCAAATTTCAATGCCTAACGCACCTTGGCCTACGGCTGGAATGCTTAGTTCTGGTGAAATTACGCTGCGAATACGTTTACTCAGACCAAGACGAATCAAGCCGGCAGCGGCGAGAATAATCGCAGCATACTGGCCTTCATCCAATTTACGGAGCCGTGTTTGTAAGTTGCCGCGTAAAGATTCAATTTTCAGATGTGGCAAGCGTGCTTGCAATTGGCTTTGGCGGCGCAGGCTGGACGTGCCGACTATGCTACCCGCAGGCAAGTCTTCCAGCGAGGCAAAGTCATTAGAAACAAACGCGTCACGCGGATCTTCACGCTCACCGGTAGCCGCCAGCATAAATCCTTCTGGCAGGTTCATTGGTACGTCTTTCATACTATGTACCGCTAAATCGGCACGCCCGTCTGCTAAAGCGGTTTCCAGTTCTTTTACAAACAGACCTTTGCCGCCTACTTTTGCCAAAGGCGTATCTAGAATTTGGTCGCCCGTGGTCGTCATGCCCAATATTTCTACGGTAGTGGTAGGGTAAAGTGCTTGTAAGCGGCTTTGAATATGCAGCGCCTGCCACATGGCTAGCGGGCTTTCGCGTGAAGCGATGACCAGTTTGTTCGGTGCAGTGTTAGTTGAGTTTGATGGGTTATTCATAGCGGACAATTGTAATGTTGAGCGATTCGATAAGGATGCTTTATTTTAACACAGGCGGCAATGCTGTTTTAGCTAACCGTCTGTTGGCCCAGTTTTAGTGATTGTTAGAATTGGCAATGCCGGTCACTATAAAAGTGATGGAGGCTGTAGCTTATGATCTTTCCAGAAGACTGAATAGTGCGGTGACTATTTTGGGGTCAAATATGCCATGTTCGGTTTGACGGCGAATTTCTTCCAGCGCTGCATGACGTACCCAAGGTTGCCGATATATACGATGCGCCGTTAGCATGTCATAAGTGTCTGCAACCGATATGATGCGTGAGCCCAGTGGAATGTCATCTCCACGTAACCCATTAGGATACCCGCTGCCATTCCAGCATTCATGCGCGTGGTTGACTATTTCAATCTTGGCCTGATTCTCATAGCCTAGTTTACGTAAAATTCGCCCGCCCTCTATTGGGTGCTGCCTAAACATTTCTAACTCACCTTTGGTGAGCGTGCTACTGCGATGTAGCCAATGTGCGGGAATGGCATCTTTTCCGATATCCGAGACGAAAGCAGCATTCAATATGACTAACTTGTCTTTTTCGGACAAGCCTAAAACGCCTGCTAGTAAATAAGATAATGCGGCGACTACGCGTGATCTTCCAACGGAGTCTTCAAGAACCTCTACAGGTAGAATCAAGTCATCCGGAATTTTTATTAGATCTGCTGCCGCGATAAGTTCCTGGCGCAAATTAGCGGGAATTTTATCGCTGTTACTGAACGGATCTTTCAAGCCTAGCACCTCATAGGCTTCAATACGCTGCCTTCTGCCCTTAACGCTAATCCGGTCAAGTTCTTTGGTTTTAAGACTGGCTTCAGCGTAAAGCATTTTGAAGCTTGCATCATTTGGGCTAAGCTCAAGTGCTTTTTCCAAATGTTGCATTGCTTCGTTAGGTTCTTCAAGCTCGAGCTGTAAATGTGCAATGCGATAATGCAGGTCGGCATCGTTGTTAGATTGCTCTAAACGATTCTGTAACTCTTCCAGTGCGGATGCTTTTCCAATGTCTTCTTGGCGAATGTCCAGTTTGCGGCGCTTGCGTGCATCAATGCAGTAGGCTACTTTTTCATAGGTATTACGGTCGATAAGTATGCCACCGGGTGTGCAGGCCTGTTCAAGTCTTGATGCCACGTTTACGGAGTCGCCGATGGCAGTATAGGTTTGACGTTTGTTACCACCGATAAGGCCTGTAAATGTTGGCCCTGTAGCAATGCCTATGCGCATTTGCCACGGATGGTCAAATTTGCGGAGTGATTGCTGCATTTTCAGCGCAGCGATGACTGACATGGTGCGAAACGTTGGGATATTCACTGGCGCACCGAATTCGCACATGATGCCGTCACCCATATATTTGTCAATGTGGCCATGGTACGCATGAATGACGGGCTCCATGTCACGCAGGTATCGGTTGAGATCACCAATTAAAAGTTCTGGAGGCCTGTTTTCAGAATAAGTGGAAAAGTTAACTAAGTCAGAAAAAAGCAGGCTGATTTCTCGTTTTTCGTTCTTTAGTTGCCCTTCAATCATCAGGTTCACAACTTCAGGATCCATGGTTGCGTAAAGTGCGCTCTCTACTTTCTTCTTTAAGTTTTCGATGGCGTTTCTTGATTGTTCGAGTTCAATGGTTCGCTCCTTGACTCGCTGCTCAAGATTCTCGCTGTAATCGCTTAATGATGCATTGGCTTGGCTTAACTCTTCTTGGTGGGCGGTGAGTTCAATGTTGAGCATTTGTGCATTGCTGATTTCTTTTTTAAGGAGTTCATTCAGGCTACCTACCGCAGCACCTGCAAGAATAAGAAAGCCACCCCATATGGCGACTTGCCCATATATCACCTCAACACTGGGTTCAACAAAAAATATCTCTGGCTGCAGGTAAACAAAGCCGAGCACGGTTAATGTACTTAGAAATGCGCCTAGCGTGGCGAGGCGCTTACCTAAGTAATAACCACCTAATATAATGGGCAGGAAATAGAAGTTGAGAAATGCGAGTTTGTAGGGAATGTAAAAGTTAATGCCTGCTGTGACCAGTAGTACTATCAATACAAAAACCTGCTCGAAGTTTTTAATGACGTATTTTTTTAGCTCATCCATTTTGTTTGATCTTAGTATTGAACTTTATGGTTTTAGTCTACCAGAGAAGTCACAGTTCATGCATTCTGCTTCTGATAAGGTGTTGCTGGCGGCGGCTGACGGCAACGGTTTCCGGAATGCCTTTTAGTAATGCAACCCAATGTTTTTCATTACCATTTTTATCGTTTGGTATTTTTTCATTTTGTGCATCAGATTCATCATCATTTTCAATATTACGCTTCTCGTAACCTAAAATATAAGTTTGTGCGACTAGGCAGTTCCGATGCAGGCGTATAAATATATTACCGAACTCGTGTTCCAGATGCGTCAGTGACTCTTCCAGTAAGTATTCACGTTCGGCTGTGCGCACGGTGATGTACTTGAGTTCGGCACGTAAATAAATAATATCGATAATCGGTATGATTAAAATACGTCCGCGTTCGGTAATGCTTAAATGCGTTCTTTGTGAGTGTAGCGGCGCGAGCGCTTCAAGTTGGCTGGGCAATAAGGCGCGCGCTTTGTTTATGGCGGTTTGCAAGCGTTCAAAGCGGATGGGTTTAAGCAGGTAGTCGATGGCGCTAATGTCAAATGCTTGCATGGCATAACTATCAAAGGCCGTTGTGAAGATGACAGCCGGCGGTTTGGTCATTTTGTGTAAGTGCTGTGCAGCCTCAATGCCATCCATGACTGGCATGCGAATATCTAGCAATACAATGTCCGGTTGATATTCACCGGCAAAATCCAATGCTTCTTTACCATTTTTTGCTTCCGCAACAATGTTGATGTTGCTGATGTCCGACAATAGCTCGCGTAGCCGATTGCGTGCTGGCGCTTCGTCATCTGCAATTAAAATTTTCAAGGTCGTGTTTGTCATTTCGCGGTATAAGGCAAGGTGATGTGTACTTGGTATTCACCGTTAGCTTGCCTCGTTTTTAATGAGGCTTCAAGGTCAAAATGTAGTGTTAGACGTTCTTTAATGTTTTTAAGCGCCATTTTGTTGCCATTGCTGTGATTGCCTTGTGTAGTGTAAGGGTTGCTTATTACTAAATGCACTTCACGAGCTTTGGTGTAAATCTGAATGGTAATCGTGCCATTGGTCGCGAGCGGCTCAATGCCGTGATACACCGCATTTTCAATCAGAGGCTGTAATATTAGGGGGGGGATGAGTGTATCAGGCGGCACATCGTCAATTTGCCATTTGATTATCAGGCGCTCGTCTAGACGTAATTTTTCTAGCGATAAATATTGGCGGCATAAGGCTATTTCTTGCGCCAATGGTACCAAGTCACGGTTATCAGCCATGAGTACGCGAAATAAATCTGCCATGTCTTCTAATGCGGTCTCGGCTTGTTTGGGCTGGCTGCGAATCAGCGACAATACGGCATTGAGGCTGTTGAATAAAAAGTGTGGTCGAATACGGGCTTGTAGTGCTTGCAGTCTGGCTTCTACCAACGCTGGTGAATATGCGCGCTGATGTAAATCAAAGTAATACAAAGTGATGCTGGTCAGACCGAAAGCAAAGAAAAGTGTGCGAGTGAAAGAAGGGAATTCGTTAAAAATTAATGACTCCGCAATCAGGCTATGAATGCTGCTACAGGCGAATAAGACTATTGCCATGATTGCCAGCAAGCCTTGCCAATAGCGCAGTTTAAGTAGAATCGGATAGATCGCGTATAGCAATAATAAGCTAAGCAATAGCATGGGTTGTGCTAATGCAGAGGTGGCGGTAATCTGTGTGAAAAACTCACTGAATGTGTGGCTAAGTATGATGGCTTCCAATATCAATATCGCGTTGACGATTAGCAATATGCGTAGATTTACGCCCAAATTACGCATGTTTGGTAATCGGCTAGCGTTTCGCATAGGTATTGTTTGAGCTTGGTTGCATCATAAATGGACGGGTTTTGTATTATACTAAGCCCTAAATATATCGCTAAAAATAGCACAAAATCAAAGACAAAAGTTAAACGAGACGGATAAAGTGAACGTGACGCATAAAGAAAGCCCATCGCACAAAGAAAGTGCCCTCAACAAAAAAGACACGAGCTGGTCTGGTCGATTTAATGAGCCAGTTGCCGAGCTTGTGAAAAAATACACGGCATCGGTAGGCTTTGATTATCGCTTGGCGGCATTTGATATTCAAGGCTCGATTGCGCATGCACAAATGCTAGGAGCGCAAAAAATCATCAGTCTTGACGATGTAAAAGCGATTGAAGCTGGCTTGGCTGAAATCTTGCAAGAAATCGAAGCAGGTCAATTTGAATGGCTGCTCGATTTAGAAGACGTGCATCTGAACATTGAAAAGCGCCTGACCGATAAAATTGGTGACGCAGGTAAGCGCTTGCATACTGGACGTAGCCGTAATGACCAAGTAGCGACCGATGTGCGTTTGTGGTTACGCGCCACTACCGACCAAGTCACCGCAGGTTTGACCAAGTTGCAATTGAGTTTGCTGGATTTAGCTGAAGCCCATTTTGATACCGTGATGCCAGGCTTTACGCATCTACAAGTGGCGCAACCGGTGACTTTCGGCCATCACTTAATGGCGTATGTGGAAATGCTTAAACGCGATGTCGCACGCTTTGTGGATTGTCGAAAACGTATCAACCGCTTGCCGTTGGGTGCTGCGGCATTAGCCGGCACCAGCTACCCGATTGACCGTGAAATGGTCGCAAACACATTAGGCTTTGATGGCGTGTGTGAAAACTCGCTGGATGCGGTGTCTGATCGTGATTTTGCCATTGAATTTACCTTCGCAGCATCGCTAGTGATGACGCATTTATCACGCTTGTCAGAAGAGCTGATTTTATGGAGCTCACCAAGATTCGCGTTCATTGATATTGCCGACCGTTTCTGCACCGGCTCATCTATCATGCCGCAGAAAAAGAATCCTGATGTACCTGAGCTGGTACGCGGTAAAACTGGCCGTGTGTATGGACACTTAACCGCATTGCTGACCCTGATGAAAGGCCAGCCACTGGCTTACAATAAAGACAACCAAGAAGACAAAGAGCCTTTGTTTGATACGGCAGATACTTTGCTGGTGACGCTGGAAATTTATGCTGACATGATGCGTGGCATTACCGTCAATAAAGACAATATGCGTCAGGCTGCCAGCGAAGGCTTTGCGACTGCTACCGATTTGGCCGATTACTTGGCTAAAAAAGGCATGCCGTTCAGAGATGCGCATGAAGTGGTGGCACTTGCTGTGCGTTATGCGGTTGATAAGAAAGTCGAGTTAAGTGACTTGCCGCTCGCTACGCTACAGCAATTTGCATCTGAGATTGGTGATGATGTTTATGCAGTGTTAACGCTGGAAGGTTCGCTGAATAGTCGTAATCACATTGGGGGTACGGCGCCAGCGCAAGTGAAAGCGGCGATAGCGCGTGCTAGAGTTGCAATCAAATAAGCAGGATGAATTAATAAGGGTGGACAATAAGTTGGCCGCCCTTATCCATGCGTTTTGATTTAAAGACGCATAGCGGCACACAGCAAAACATAGCAGTAATTACTCTGCTAATCGATTTCTGTACCTCAGCTTTTATCCTAATTCAAACCAAAAACATTTCAAGTAATTCATTCAAAAAGCGCTGTCCTAATAACGTAGGTTGCATCCTGCCATCGGCAATGGTTAGCAAGCCTTTGCTTTGCGCTTTTTTTATGGCGGTTTCCAGCGTGTTGATATTCAAGCCAGTGCGTTGTTGAAACAAGGCGATGGGTACGCCTTCAATCAAGCGTAGTGCGTTCATCATGAATTCAAAGCCTAGTTCGTCTTGGCTAATCACCCATTCACGCTCTATGGCTTTGCCTTGCATGGCCTGTTCCATATAGGCTTTGGGGTGTTTGGCGCGGGTTTCGCGGGTGATTTTGTCGTGATAGCTGAGTTTACTGTGCGCACCGGCACCAATGCCTAGATAATCGCCGAACTGCCAGTAATTGAGGTTGTGTCTGGCTTGTTTGCCTTTTTTTGCAAAGGCGGAAGTTTCGTAATGTTCGTAGCCATTTTGCGCCAATAATGCTTCGATTTCGATTTGCATTTCAGCGCTGGTGTCATCGTCTGGTAGGCTGGGTGGCGTGTGATGGAATGGTGTGTTGGGTTCTAGCGTTAAATGGTAAAAAGACAAGTGCGCGGGGCTTAATTCAATCGCTGTTTGTGCATCCTTGAGCGCATCTTGCAGACTTTGCTTAGGCAAGCCATACATGATGTCCAGATTCACTTGCTTAAAAGTATTGAGTGCGAGTTTAGCGGCATCAAAAGCTTGCTGGCTGTCGTGAATGCGGCCGATGGCTTGCAAATAATCGCTGTTGAAGCTTTGGATGCCTAGCGATAGCCGATTCACGCCTGCGGCTTTGTAACCTGCAAAATGCGCAGCATCCACCGTGCCGGGATTGGCTTCCAGCGTGATTTCTGCATCAAACTCCAAAGGCGTGAGCATGCGTACATGACTCAAAATGCGGTCTATGGCGGCAGCGGAAAATAAGCTCGGCGTGCCGCCACCAAAAAAGATGCTTCTGATTTTGCGACCCCATACTTTGGGCGTGGCCAGTTCCAGATCGGCAATCAGCGCATCGACATAAGCGGCTTCAGGAATCTCGCCGCTTTGATTGCGATTCTCGTGTGAGTTGAAGTCGCAGTATGGGCACTTGCGTACGCACCACGGAATATGAATGTACAAAGACAGTGGTGGTGGGTTGCTGAGACCCGATAGCGTAGCTTCTCCCGCTAGTGGCGCAACGGTGTTGATGGGCTTGGCGTTGAATGCCGATTCAGCTTTGATTTCGATGATTTTTTTGATATGTCGTTACCTTTTGTACGGATTCACCAGTGCATCGACCAACTGATGCAAAGCCTCGCGCATTTGCTGCTCTGATACTTCCATCAACAAGCCATCTTCCAGCGCATCTTGGGCGATTTGTTTGATTTCATCAAAGTTCTCGGTCATCACTTTGACCTTTTCGGTGCATGACACAACACTTTCATCGTCACGTACCCATTTTGGCCATTTGCTACTCATGGCTTAACCTTTCCAACTTTTGTAATAATTTAGCCATGGCATGACCACGGTGGCTGATGCGGCTTTTGATTTCCAGTGGTAGCTCAGCAACCGTTTTTTCGGTTTTTGCATCTAAAAAAATCGGGTCGTAGCCAAAGCCGTCATTGCCACGATATTCGCTGATAATTTCGCCGAACCATTGGCCTTCGGCAATGATAGGCTCAGGATCGTGCTCGTGGCGCACCAGCACCATTACGCAGTAAAAGTGCGCATGACGATTTTTCTCGTTTGCCATGACTGCTAACAGTTTCTGGTTGTTATTTTCATCCGACTTTGGTTCGCCAGCATACCTCGCAGAGAGCACGCCTGGCGCGCCTTGCAGGGCATCGACACATAAGCCGGAATCATCTGCCAGCGCAGGTAAGCCGGTGTGTTTGCTGGCATGGCGGGCTTTGGCGAGCGCATTTTCAACAAAGGTGCAGAACGGCTCTTCGCATTCAGGCACGTTTAATTCTGATTGCGGAATGACATTGATTTGCAATGGCTCCAGAATGTGCTGAATTTCACGCAACTTACCTTTGTTGCCCGTAGCGATAACGAGTTTGCTAAACACGGAGTGCCTCTTGCTGTTTGATGATAAGTTGGCCGATGCCGTGTGCAGCGAGGTCTAGCATGGCATTCATTGCATCGCGGTTAAATGGCTCGCCTTCTGCCGTGCCTTGTACTTCAACAAAGCCGCCGTCAGCCGTGATGACTACGTTCATGTCGGTATCGCAGTCAGAATCTTCAATGTAGTCTAAATCCAGCACCGGTTGGCCTTTGTACACGCCGACTGAAATCGCGGCCACAGCCTGTTTCAGCGGGCTTTCTGTTAGTTTTCCGCTGGCTAAGAGTTTGCTAATGGCATCATGCAATGCTACATAAGCGCCGGTAATGCTGGCGGTGCGGGTACCGCCATCTGCTTGAATCACGTCACAGTCGATTTGTATGCTGCGCTCGCCAAGTTTCTCTAAATCAATAATGGCGCGTAATGAACGACCAATCAAACGTTGGATTTCTTGTGTACGGCCAGATTGCTTACCTCGTGCTGCTTCTCGGTCCATGCGGCTGCCAGTTGAACGTGGCAACATGCCATATTCTGCGGTGACCCAGCCCTGACCTTTGCCTTTTAAAAAGCCCGGTACTTTTTCTTCTACACTGGCGGTGCATAGTACGTGTGTATCGCCAAACTTCACCATGACGGAACCTTCGGCATGTTTGGTGTAATGGCGAATAATCTCCACCTCGCGCAGTTGGTTGTGCGCGCGTTGGCTAGGTCTGATGTTGTTGGCTTGCATGCTGAAAATGTCCTGATGTTAGTGGGTTTTGAAAACCGCGGTCAATTGATTTCTAAGAATTGATTTTTTAAAGTAAGCGATTAAGTCCGCTTGGTTTTGCGTAATGCTAGCTGAATTTCGGCGATAGTTCTTTCAATTTCATCGTCTGAGAAATCAATTTTTTGGTCATCATTAGGCTGCGTCACGGGGTTCATGATGGTGGTGGTTGCGCCCAGTGCCATGGTGACAGTGGACACGGCTAAATGACTGCTGAGCTTGTCGCCCCATTGCAAGCCAATAGCGCTCATATTGTCACCTTCTTGCTGGCTTACGGTCTCTGCCAAGTTAAGTAGCGTAGTGATGCCATCAGCAATTGATGGACTGCTGAGGACGTGTTTAATCTTATTGTCTGCAACCGCACCCCATACACCATCGGTGCATAGCAAAATGGTGTCGCCTTCGACCAATTCTTGCCTGTCTGCCAAGTCTATTTTTGGCGGCACATCGCCACCTAGGCAGTTTGATATTTTATGACGATAGGGGTGCGTCGTCATGTCGTCTTTGCTAATCATGCCCTTGTTGTAAAGGGATTGCACCACGGAATGATCTTCCGTACGAAACAGTAAATGACCATCTCGATAATGATAAAGGCGCGAGTCACCAACGTGCGCGCAGTAAAGCATTCCGCGCTGTACTACTGCCGCCACAATGGTGGTGCGTGGCGCTTCCAGCATGTCGTGCTCTTGCGCATACTGGTCTATGGTGTCGTGAATTTGCTGAATATGGTCAGTCAGGAATTTGGCCGGGCTGGCAAGCGTCGGCACAGCCAAGCGTTGAAAGGCGTCGGTCATGGCGGTGACAGCAAGCTGTGCTGCAACTTCGCCATGTTTATGCCCGCCCATACCATCCGCTACTACCAGTAATAGCGCATCTTTACTGTATGAGTAGGCCAGTCGATCCTGATTGTAAGGGCGTGGCCCCTGACGGCTATTTTGAAAAATAGTGAATTTCATAATTTAAACTAATTTTAACCGACTATTTATAAAGGCTTGTTGAGAATGTTAACGACCTTATTGATAAAGCTCGGTTTTTTGTGCGGTTTAGGGGTGGTTGCCAGTAATGCTTTTTGCAAAGAGAACACGCTCTGTGGCCGCTTCAAGTAGTCTAGACTTAAGCATTTGTCGATGAGTTCCAATAAGTCTTTGGAGTAGATGTTTTTACCAAGACTCACTGCGGGTGTCAGTAAATCGTTTTTAATGCGCAAATCGGCAGCCAGTGGTGAGGTGCGTGTTAAACAGGCATACATTGTGGCGCCCATGCTGTAAATGTCACTCCACGGTCCTAAAAGTTTTTTATCGTAATATTGCTCGGGAGGCGCAAAGCCAGGGGTGTAACTAGGGGAGCCTTTGGTCAGGTTTTCATTCAGTGCCTGACGTGCAGAGCCGAAGTCGAGTAATACCGGTGAACCATCAAGCCTGATGTAGATATTGGCGGGTTTGATGTCTAAATGTAGCAGTTTGTGCGTATGCACTTCACGCAAGCCATTGGATAGCTCGCTAAATATATGTCGGATCAGCTTCTCAGGAACTAAGTTTGGCTGCCCTAAAATATAATCTTGCAGCGATTTGCCTTGTTCGTACTGCATCACCATGTACACGGTTTCGTTCGCACGGAAAAAATTCAGTACGCGCACAATGTTTTTGTGGTCGATTTTGGCGAGTGATAATCCTTCATCAAAAAAACATTTCAGGCCGTGCCTGAACAGTGCAAGGTCATCAGTATTGGGAAGCACAGTAGCGCTGTCGGTACGTAATGCGATAGAGGTGGGCAAATACTCTTTAATCGCCACCATTTTTTTGTCTTTGTCATGCGCTAGATAGACGAAGCTAAACCCACCAGAGCTCAAGACTTTTTTAATTTCATAGTCTTGTAGCTGGTAGCCGACGGGCAAGGCCGAATTTTGGGTGGATGACACTTTCACATGAGCGTTCATAATGGGGTTGGTCACTTGAGTTGGCGGTTATTTTGGCATGAAACCGTCTGCATTTGGTACTATGGCAGCAATTTAATTGGCATTAATCGGAAATAATTATTATGACATTCAGTATGACGGGCTTTGCTGCACTAGAGCAACCATTGGAAAGTGCCACGCTATTGTTAGAGTTGCGCGCGGTGAATAGCCGTTATTTGGATTTGCATTTTAAATTGGATGAAAACTTAAGAAGCCTTGAGCCAGTGATACGCGAGCTTATCGGTGCGCAGCTCAGTCGTGGCAAAATCGAATGCAAAATTAATCTCATCCAGCGTGCGCAGTCGAATCAGTCGATGCAGCTGGATGAGAACTTAATGCAGCAATTGGCTGCTATGGGGGTGCAGGCGCAACTGCATTTTCCACACAGTTCACCGATGAGTGTTGCTGATGTTTTGCGCTGGCCGGGCGTGGTGCTGAATAATGTGTTGAGCCATGAAACTTTGGCGGAGGATGTTAAAAAGCTGGTGGGTCAGGGTTTGCAGGATTTGAATGCTTCACGTGAGCGTGAAGGTGAAAAATTGAAGGCGTTGATTTTAGATAGGCTAAGTCAAATTGAATTATTGGTCGAAAAAGTGAAGCCATTATTGCCAGCCTTGAGCAAAGAGTATCAAGAGAAACTGGTGAATAAGCTGCAAGATAGCCTGAAAAATATAGATCAGGAGCGCATTGCGCAAGAGTTGGTTTTATTCGCGCAACGTATCGATGTAGATGAAGAATTGACCCGCCTGACGGCACACGTTTCTGAGGTTAAACGTATCTTGAATAGTAGTGCGCCAGCGGGCAAACGTTTGGATTTCTTGATGCAGGAATTGAATCGTGAGGCGAATACGCTGGGCTCAAAATCGGTGTCAGTACAAACCACACAAGTGTCGATGGAGCTCAAAGTGCTGATTGAGCAAATGCGCGAGCAGATTCAAAACGTGGAATAGTCAAAATAGCGAATAAACCTCAAGCCAACCTCTAAATTTGTAATAAAATATGCACATGATGACAGGTAATCTTTTTATTATTTCGGCGGCTTCAGGCGCAGGAAAAACCAGCTTGATTAAGCAGTTGCTGGCGAATGACGCGCATTTGAAGCTCTCTATTTCCCACACAACACGTAAGCCGCGCCCAGGTGAAGTGGATGGCGTGGATTATCATTTTGTGGATGATGCAACTTTTCTGCAAATGCTGGGTGAAGCACAGTTTTTAGAGAGCGCAGAAGTGCATGGTGCTCGTTATGGCACTTCGCAGTCTGCTGTAGATGGGCCGTTAAAAGCCGGGTTTGATGTGATTTTGGAGATTGATTGGCAAGGGGCGGCGCAAGTGCGTAGTTTGTTTCCGCAAGCGATCAGTACGTTTGTATTGCCGCCATCGATGGAAACGCTGGAGCACCGACTGAACAACCGTGGGCAGGACAGCGCAGAGACCATTGCTAGGCGAGTTGCAGCGGCGCGTACTGAAATGGGTCACGTGAGTGAGTTCGATTATGTTACAATTAACGATGATTTTAATGTTGCGTTGCAAGATCTTAGCGCAATTATTCGTACGCAACGGCTCGTAACCTCAGTTCAGCTTCAACGCTACGCAAGCTTGATTCAAACGCTCACTTAAGTAGTGTCAATTGGGCTCGCCCAATTTAGTTAATTCATAAATTGGCTCTTAACTTTAAATATATCAATAGGAACACCTATCATGGCACGTATTACTGTAGATGATTGCTTAGACAAAATCCCAAATCGCTTTCAATTGACTTTAGTCGCCGCTTATCGTGCACGTCAGTTGCATAACGGTGCAGAACCACAAGTGAATACCCACGGCTTGCGTGATAAATGTACTGTACTTGCATTGCGCGAAATCGCGGCAGGTAAAATCGGCGTGGAAATTCTGACACGTAGTCAGCATTAATGCTCCAAAATTTGGATGATAGGCAATCAGCGTCAGTTGATTGCCTGACCAAATGAAATATCTCGTGTGAAAATCTCATGTCAAAAACCGCACCTCTCTTTCAAGCGGAAGCCCTCAAGTTAAAACAAGCCCCCATGCTGCCCGCAGACAGCGAGGACTCGGCACTCAGTTTACGTCTTAAGCAATACCTAAAATCTCAAGATATTGACCAAATATGGGAAGGCTACCGTTATGCCTACCAAGCGCATGATGGCGTGGTGCGCAAGACGGGTGAGCCGTATATTATCCATCCGGTATCTGTGGCTTGTGTTCTGGCCGATTTGCATATGGATGTGCCGACCATTCTGGCCGCTTTGCTGCATGATGTGGTTGAAGACACCGAGATCACAACCAGCGATATTAAAGAGAAGTTTGGCCCACAAGTGGCTGAATTGGTTGATGGCGTTACCAAATTAGACAAGATTGAATTCCAGAGCGCGAGTCAGGCGCAAGCGGAGAATTTCCGCAAAATGCTACTGGCCATGTCACAAGATGTGCGCGTTATCCTCGTTAAATTAGCCGATCGTTTGCACAACATGCAAACCTTGGAGGCTATGAAGCCCGAAAAGCAGAAGCTCATTGCCAAAGAGACTTTGGATATTTACGCGCCTATTGCCAACCGGCTCGGTCTGAATGCTATTTATCAGTCACTAGAGGATTTAAGCTTTCAGTATT
>JAZJYS010000075.1:0-2870 GCA_040390265.1 Pseudomonadota bacterium
GGCGCACAAGTCATCGACATCAACATGGATGAAGGCATGCTGGACGCCATTAAAGCTATGACGCACTTTTTGAACCTGATTGCCTCTGAGCCAGATATTGCGCGGGTGCCGATTATGATCGACTCCTCTAAATGGAGCGTGATTGAAGCGGGCTTGAAATGCGTGCAAGGTAAGTCCATTGTGAACTCTATTTCAATGAAAGAAGGCGAGGCAGAGTTTCTGCGTCAGGCCACACTCTGCAAGCGCTATGGTGCGGCAGCGATTGTTATGGCCTTTGATGAGAAAGGTCAGGCCGATACTTACGAGCGCAAGATTGAGATTTGTAAGCGTGCCTATGATTTGCTCGTGGAGACTTTGGATTTTGCGCCAGAAGATATTATCTTCGACCCGAATATTTTCGCGATTGCGACCGGAATTGAAGAGCACAACAACTACGCGGTAGATTTCATTAACGCCACGCGCTGGATTAAAGAGAACTTACCTTATGCCAAAATTTCAGGCGGCGTTTCCAATGTGAGTTTCAGTTTCCGCGGCAATGACCCTGCGCGTGAAGCGATTCACACGGTATTCCTCTACCATGCCATTCAGGCTGGCATGACGATGGGTATCGTCAACGCCGGCATGATGGGCGTGTATGACGATTTGCCAGCAGAACTCAAAGAGCGCGTTGAAGATGTGGTGTTGAATCGCAGAGCAGACGCCACAGAGCGCATGATTGAAATCGCCAGCACTTTGGTGGCAGGCGGCAAAAAAGAGGCTGCAACGCAGGAATGGCGCGGCACACCAGAGGCACCTGTACCTGTAGAAAAGCGCCTAAGCTACGCCATGGTGCATGGCATCACCGACTTTATTGTAGAAGACACCGAAGAAGCGCGCCAAAAAGTAGCTGATAGTGGCGGCCGACCAATTCACGTCATTGAAGGTCCGCTCATGGACGGCATGAATGTCGTGGGCGACTTGTTTGGGCAGGGCAAAATGTTCCTGCCGCAAGTGGTGAAGTCTGCGCGTGTCATGAAGCAGGCGGTGGCGCATTTAATCCCGTTTATTGAAGCTGAAAAAGCGGCGGATGAAAAACGTACCGGTATCGTTGCTAAGCCTAAAGGCAAAGTAGTGATTGCTACGGTAAAAGGCGATGTGCATGACATCGGCAAGAATATTGTGTCTGTGGTGTTGCAGTGCAATAACTTTGAAGTGGTAAATATGGGCGTCATGGTGCCAGCAGCTGAAATATTGGCCATGGCTAAAGCAGAAAATGCAGACATTATTGGTTTGTCTGGCCTGATTACGCCGTCGTTGGAAGAAATGACGCATATCGCTAAGGAAATGCAGCGTGACCCGTATTTCAAAGGTCTGAAAATGCCATTGCTGATTGGTGGCGCAACTACTTCGCGCGCGCATACCGCGGTTAAAATCGCCCCGCATTACGATGGCCCGATTATTTATGTGGCAGATGCGTCACGCTCGGTTTCTGTCATGCAATCGCTGCTCACCCCTGAAAGCCGGGATGCATATATTGCCGAAGTGGCCACTGACTACGAAAAAGCCCGCGCACAGCATGCCAATAAAAAAGGCACGCCTATGCTGACCATTGCCGAGGCGCGTGCCAATAAAGCCAAGTTGTCATTCACCGGCAAAAATGCGCCTGTGAAGCCCAAGTTTATTGGCCGCCGTGAAATCAAGAATGCAGATTTAAGCGTGATTGCGCAATACATCGATTGGACGCCATTCTTCCAAACTTGGGATTTAGCTGGCTTTTATCCAGCCATCTTGAAAGATGAAGTGGTAGGTGAGGCTGCGACCAAGTTGTTCGGCGAGGCGCAAGCCATGCTGAAGAAAATCATTGAAGGCCGCTGGCTGACTGCCAATGGTGTCGTTGCGCTGTTGCCTGCCAACACGATCAATGACGACGATATTGAGATTTACACGGATGACACCCGTGAGCATGTTGCCTTTACTTACTACGGTATGCGTCAGCAAACGGTAAAACCGGTGATTGAAGGCGTTGCGCGACCTAACCAGTGCTTGGCGGATTTTATTGCGCCTAAGGGTGATTTAGAAACTACCGTGCCAGATTACATCGGCATGTTTGCCGTCACCTCGGGTATCGGTATTGAAAAGCATGTCAAAAGATTTGAAGACGCACACGATGACTACAGCAGTATTATGCTCAAAGCGTTGGCGGATAGATTGGCTGAGGCTTTCGCGGAGCACATGCATGAGCGCATTCGCACCGACTTCTGGGGTTATGCCGCAGATGAATCTTTGCCTAAAGAAGCGTTGATTAAAGAGCAATATCAGGGGATTCGCCCTGCGCCGGGTTATCCAGCTTGCCCAGACCATACGGTGAAGCCAGATATGTTCAAAGTGCTGCAAGCAGAAGCTATCGGCATGGAATTGACCGAATCATTTGCGATGCATCCCGGTGCTGCCGTGTCTGGCTTTTACTTCTCGCATGCAGAATCTAAATATTTTAGTGTGGATAAAATCGGCGAAGATCAGTTGGTCGAAATGGCTAAACGCAGAGGCGTTACAAAAGAATATTTGGAGCGCTGGTTAGCGCCTAATCTGGCATAGTGAGCAGATTTTCTGAATGCAAAAACATCACAATTAAAATAATTTAACGTAAAACTATATGCACATTCACATCTTAGGTATCTGCGGCACATTCATGGGTGGCATCGCGGCGCTTGCCAAGGCCGCAGGCCACAAAGTTACAGGTTGTGACGCCAATGTTTATCCGCCGATGAGCACACAGCTTGAAGCGCAGGGCATTGAGCTTATTGAAGGTTTTTCGCCAGAGCAAACGAAACTTACCCCCGATATTTATGTGATTGGTAACGTGGTTTCGCGTGGCAATCCATTGATGGAGG
>JAZJYS010000076.1:0-7864 GCA_040390265.1 Pseudomonadota bacterium
GTAAAGCCTTTACGCTCGCAATAGCGCAGATACATGCGTAGTAACATTGCCGCCCAATCTTGCGCCTCTGTACCGCCACTGCCTGATTGAAACTCAATAAAGCAATTATTGGCATCCAGCTCACCAGAAAACATGCGGCGAAACTCCATCTCGGCGACTTGCTTCTCTACGGCTTGAGTATCTTCATCCACGCTCAATAGCGTGTCGTCATCGTTTTCTTCTCGCGCCATTTCAAACAGCTCACGGCTATCGTTCAAGCTATTTTCAACTGATTGTAAGCTATGCACTACCAGTTCCAGCGCGCGTTTTTCCTTACCTAATGCTTGGCTTTTTTTGTTGTCGTCCCATACTTTGGGATCTTCCAACAAGCCATTGACTTCTTCTAAGCGTTGAGACTTGGTCTCAAAGTCAAAGATACCCCCTGAGGGAGTTGTTACGCTCACCTAAATCGACTAAACGATTGGCGATAATATTGAGTTGTTCGGCTTCCATAATGGCTTAATAATTACAAAAAAGAAGCATTATACAGCAAAGGGATATGGGCTTTATTTAACGGCTTCAGTTCACGAAATTAGAGTTTATGAATTAAGTCTTGGAAATATGCACGACCTCGCCATCTTCTTTAACAAAAGTGTCCACATTGAGACTTTCCAACAAAGGCAATACCAACTCGGATGGGCGACACAACCTCACGCCCTTCTCTGTCACCACAATCGGGCGATTCATCAATATCGGATGCGCTTGCATCGCATCAATCAGCGCATCTGCTGGTAAATCAGGATTACTCAGACCAAGCTCGCTAACAAGCGCCTCTTTCTCGCGCAGCAACTCTCGCGCACTGATCCCCATCGCAGCGATTAACTCAAGCAACCGTTCGCGACTAGGTGGAGCTTTAAGATATTCAATCACCTTTGGCTCTGCGCCACTGGCAAGAATCATAGCTAAGGTGTTACGTGATGTACCACATGCAGGGTTATGATAAATCGTTATTTGCTTCATAAATGACGCTCTCACCACTAAAATTTTATAACGAATTATATCAATTTTTACTCGCAGAATTGGCCTGCGACGGTTAAACTACCCGCAACATAAAAATGAAATAAATTTGTAATAAATACGGGAGTCCACACCATGCCGAGCGTCATTTTTAATAAACTCATGGCAGCAGTATCACCACGCAACGACAATTATTTTGTGTTATTCAACAATCTAGCAGACTGCGCTGTCAAAGGCTCCAAAGTACTGGCAATGATGTCAGCAGTAAGCGATGCCGATAAGTTCGATGAATACTTTGCAGAAATCAGAAGAATCGAATCAGAGGCTGATGAGTACACGAAAGAAATTCTACTTTCACTCCACAAAACATTTATCACACCATTTGACCGCCGCGAAATTCGCGAACTGGCAATGGCATTAGATGACATCATCGACTACATGGAAGACATTCCACAAAGCGCTAAAATCTACGGCCATACAAACTTCACGCCTGAGATGGTGGCCTTAAGTCAAATATTACTACGTGCAGCAGAAAAAGTTCGCGAAGCAGTCAATATGCTGTCGGATATGAAAAATGCAGAACGCATTCTACGCACATGTGAAGAAATTAGCGGGATTGAAGGTGAAGCCGACCATGTGATGCGTGCAGGCATGCATCGTTTATTTGCCGAAGTTTCTGATGCACGCACGCTGATTCGCTCGAAAGAACTTTACGACCTATTTGAAGAAGCCGTAGATAGCTGCGAAGATGTAGCGGATGTCATTCATGGCGTTGTCCTCGAACGCATTTAAGGGCAAATTATGATAGATCAAGCGATGATCATTATGGCGTTGCTCGTCATGGTAGCCCTGATATTCGACTTTATGAATGGCTTTCACGACGCGGCAAACTCCATTGCACTGATGGTGTCAACGCGTTTACTCACCCCGCAAGCTGCTGTAATTTGGGCCGCATTTTTTAACTTAATCGCCTTCTTGTTTTTTGGTTTACATGTTGCGAATACGGTAGGTAAAGGCATAATTTCAAAAGAAATTATTGATAACGCCGTGATATTTGGTGCGCTCAGCGGTGCAATCTCATGGAATCTGATTACGTGGTGGTTTGGCATTCCATCATCATCATCCCACGCTTTAGTTGGCGGCTTGGTAGGCGCCGGTGTTGCTAAGGCAGGCACAGGCGCTATCGTAGCGCAAGGACTGATCAAAACATCTGTAGCAATCATTCTTTCACCGCTGTTTGGCCTTGTACTCGCACTGATACTTTCTGTCGCCGTATTGTGGATATATGAAAAGTCTTCAGCGTACCCGACCGAAAGACGTTTTAATAAATTACAGTTTGTTTCATCATCGCTTTACAGCTTAGGCCATGGCGGAAACGACGCACAAAAAACCATGGGCATTATCGCCGTACTACTCTATGCCAATGGCTATATACAAGGTGAGTTTCATGTGCCATTCTGGGTAGTCATGTCTTGCCAAGTAGCAATGGGCCTGGGCACCTTATTTGGTGGCTGGCGCATTGTGCGCACGATGGGCATGGGCATTACGCGCATACGTCCGTCTGGTGGTTTTTGTGCACAAACATCAGGAGCAATCGCACTGTTCCTAGCTACATCTCTCGGCATTCCAGTATCCACGACGCACACGATCACAGGTGCAATCGTAGGCGTCGGACTTTCACGCCGTGTTTCTGCAGTGCGCTGGGGACTAGCCTCACGCATTGTCTGGGCATGGATATTAACCATCCCGTGCGCAGGCTTGGTTGCGGCAATGAGCTATCATTTTGGTAAAACTTTCTTGCTCTAAGTCATATCCAAATAAAGTTAAGCCCAAACAATAAAAAAGGTCTCTGCGGAGGCCTTTTTTATTAATTCAGTCTTTGTCATAAACTTGTCATAATTGACGTTTAATATTCACGCCAGATTAAGAAACAACCTTTAACTTCGACGGAGATTTCATGAACACAATGCTAGTTAAATCAATGCGTATCGCAGCTTTAGTTGCTGCTACATTCGCAACTTCTCACGCTGTTGCTGCTGATAAAATCATTAAAATTGATGGCTCAAGCACAGTTTATCCAATCACTGAAGCTGTCGCAGAAGAGTTCCAAGCTGCTAAAAAAGTAAAAGTGACTGTTGGCATCTCAGGTACTGGCGGCGGCTTTAAAAAATTCTGTCGTGGCGAAACTGATATTCAAGATGCTTCACGCCCAATCTTGCAAAAAGAAATGGATATTTGTAAAGAAGCTGGCATTCAATACATTGAGTTACCAGTAGCGTATGACGGTTTGACTGTTGTAATCAACAAAAACAACGACTTCATCAAAAGTCTGACTGTTGAAGATTTGAAAAAAATGTGGGAACCAGCTGCCCAAGGTAAAGTGAAAACTTGGAAACAAGTCAACGCTGCATGGCCTGATAGCCCACTAAAATTATTTGGTCCAGGTTCAGATTCAGGCACATTTGACTACTTCACTGAAGCGATTGTAGGCAAAGCTAAATCTAGCCGCGGCGATTACACAGCCAGTGAAGATGATAACGTCTTAGTACAAGGCGTAAATAGTGATAAAGGCGGTTTAGGGTACTTTGGTTTTGCATACTTTGATGAAAACCAAGACAAACTTAAAGCTGTGCCAATCATTGCTAAAAAAGGTGCTCCTGCGGTAACACCTTCATTTGAAACAGTTAAAAACGGCACTTATCAACCACTAGCTCGCCCACTATTTATTTATGTAAATGCAACAGCGGCTGCCTTCAAACCTGAAGTAAAAGAATTTGTTAACTTTTACTTAGCTAACGCACCAAAATTGGTAAAAGAAGTGAAATACATTCCATTACCAACGAATGAGTACGCAGCTGTAGACAAGCATTGGAAAGCACTTAAACCAGGTACAGGTTTTGGTGGTGTACCAGAAGTTGGTGTAAAAATTGAAGAGTTACTAGCAAGAATTAAATAACCATTCAGTTATCACAACGTAATTTGAAATAAATTAAAAAAGGCAGCCAATGCTGCCTTTTTTAATGTCTTAATTTTGTCATAAATCCGTTACAATTCATGGGTAGAATTTGTAAAAATTTAGCTTCACCACCCTATAACTAAAGTCTAGAGCAAACATGCAATCAAACCTAACAGATCCGCCTATTAGTGCCCGGCTTGCCAAAAACGTTAAGCGCCACATGTTTGAGCACTTTGTAGAGTTCATGCTCATGCTAGCGGCTCTTTCTGCGGTATTAACAACTGTTGCTATCGTCGTTATTTTAGTGAAAGAATCATTAGATTTCTTTAAAACTGTATCTATTATTGACTTCTTAACAGACACACAATGGACACCACTGTTTGAAGATGCGCACTACGGAATCATGCCATTAGTGTCAGGCACACTAACAACATCAGCTATCGCACTTGCTGTTGCAGTTCCACTAGGCACTATCGGAGCGATTTACTTATCTGAATTTGCCACACATAAAACACGTGAAATTGTAAAACCAATACTAGAGCTACTCGTAGGCGTACCGACAGTAGTGTTTGGCTATTTTGCGCTACTTTTTGTTACACCAATGCTGCAAAAAATATTCCCTGACTTACCAGGTTTTAACATGCTCGGCCCTGGCATTGTGATGGGTATTATGATTATTCCTTACATCAGCTCAGTAGCTGAAGATGCAATGCGTGCGGTACCAATGAGTATGCGCGAAGGCTCTTATGCGATGGGTGCAACGCGCTTTCAAACAGCCATTCGCGTGGTGACACCTGCAGCTGTTTCCGGAATTATTGCTGCCTATATTTTAGCAATCTCCCGCGCATTGGGCGAAACCATGGTCGTAGCGCTGGCTGCCGGCCAACAGCCTAACTTAACATTCAACCCAATGGAAAGCGCTTCAACCATCAGTGCGTATATCGTGCAGGTTGCAATGGGCGATTTACCGCACGGCAGCATTGGCTATCAAAGTATTTTCGCCGCTGGTTTAGTCTTGATGCTGATGACATTGACCTTCAACATCATCGGCCACATTACTCGTAAGAAGTACCGCGAGACTTACTAAGTCTATCGACACCACTTCATCAACAACCCAATAGAATCAACATAAAAAATTATGAGCCAACAAGCCTCTGTTTTAGAAAATATCAGCGAAGTGCGCGCGATGATCAAGCGCCACAAGCGCAATGACACGATTTTTGCAATTGTTGGGCTATTAGCTTTAATGGTCGGCCTTCTTGCCCTGCTCACGCTATTTGTTGACTTAGTGGTAGATGGTCATCAGCGTTTCAATATGGCTTTTTTAAGCAACTTCCCTTCACGCCATGCAGAAAAGGCTGGACTTTTATCAGCCTGGATCGGCTCAACACTCGTGATGACGGTCACTTTCTTATCCGCTGTACCTATGGGGGTTGCTGCGGGAATTTATTTGGAAGAATATGCACCAAAGAACTGGTTTTCAGATCTGATTGAGATTAACGTTTCCAATTTAGCCGGCGTACCATCTATTGTTTACGGCTTATTGGCACTGGGTCTTTTTGTCTACACCTTAGATTTAGGCCAAAGTATTGCAACGGCAGGTTTAACGCTAGGCTTACTGATACTACCGATTGTAATTGTATCAACACGTGAAGCCATTCGCGGTATTCCTGTCGCCATCCGTGAAGCTGCCTACGCAGTGGGCGCCACCAAATGGCAAGTCGTTTTCCATCACGTTATACACTATTCATTTGGCGGAATTTTGACTGGTGTGATTATTGGCATGGCACGCGCCTTAGGTGAAACGGCCCCACTCATTACCATTGGCGCACTTACTTATATCGCGTTTCTCCCACCATCTCCTGTTTCAGATGTTGCGCCTTACATTAATTTCGAATGGCTAACCTCAGGCTTTACCGTATTTCCAATTCAAATGTTTAACTGGCTGTCACGTCCAGACCATGCATTCCATATCAATGCAGCGGCTACGGGTGCAATTATTATTGTTGTCACCTTATTAATGAATGGTACGGCGATATGGTTACGTTACAAAATTCGCAAGAATATCAAATGGTAATCACACTTTAAAAGTTAATCCTCAGGGAAAAATATGGTTAATGTTACAACACCAATAAAAGCTGAATCAAAAGACCTCAATTTTTATTACTCAAACGGCAATAAGGCACTTAAAGGCATTAACATGCCGCTTTATGAGAATAAAATCACGGCGTTAATTGGCCCTTCTGGCTGCGGAAAATCAACGTTTCTACGTTGCTTTAATCGTATGCATGACTTGTACCCTGGCAATCAATATGATGGTCAAATCATCATGTACCCAGACAATACCAATGTGTTGGCTGCAGGTGTTGACCCAATTGAAGTGCGCATGCGTATTAGCATGGTGTTTCAAAAACCAAATCCGTTTCCAAAATCGATTTATGAAAACGTTGCTTACGGCTTGCGCGTCCGCGGCGAAAAGAATAAACGCATCGTAGATGACAAGGTAGAAGAAGCGCTAAAAGGTGCTGCACTCTGGAACGAAGTGAAAGATCGTTTACACGACTTAGCCTTCAACCTGTCTGGCGGCCAACAGCAACGCTTGTGCATTGCACGCGCATTGGCAACCGACCCTGAAATCATGCTGTTCGATGAACCAACATCCGCGCTAGACCCGATTGCCACAGCGAATATTGAAGAGTTAATGAGTGAGTTGCGCAGCAAGCTCACGATATTGGTCGTGACTCACAACATGCAACAAGCAGCGCGCGTTTCAGACTATACCGCCTATATGTATTTGGGTGAGTTGATGGAATACGGCGATACAGACACTATTTTTACGCGCCCTACCCGTAAAGAAACTGAAGACTACATCACAGGTAAATTTGGTTAAGTGTTAGTTTACTTATAAATTCAGCACAATAAAAAGGCCAGCTATATAGCTGGCCTTTTTATTGTCATTCAAGCGGCTTAAATACCAGCTTGTGTACTCTCTAACTGTGGCTCAATAATTTTAGCTTGTTTAACATGACCAAGCTTACCGCTTGTTAACTGCACATAAAACTTAGCCATACGTTCAGCCTGCAATTTTGCAGTCCACTTATCCCGTGCGTAGGCTTTTGCGCTCAGACCTAGCTCAAATCTTTGTTCTGGGTAAATCAGTAGTTGATGTACTTTCTCGGCAAACTCCAGCGTATCTTCTTTTGAAATCAAAGCACCCTTGCCTTCAATCAGAATCGAAGCTGTACCTAGCTCAGCAATAGCCACTACCGGCGTACCCTGCGCCATCGCCTCCAATAACACCAAACCTTGTGTTTCACTCTTGGAGGCAAACACAAACACGTCAGCAGACTCATAACAGGCGTTTAATTCAGTATTACGGTCTAGGTAGCCGATAAACTTTACATTTTTTTCAATACCCAGTGTTTTAGTAAGCTTATGCAAACTAGCCTCGGCAGGCCCCTCACCCGTCACCACCAACAAAATATCAGGGCGCTCGTCACTAAGTAACTTGACCATCCAAAGCAGAAAATCAATATTCTTTTCAAAAGCAACACGGCCAACATAGAGGAGCATCGGCCTATCTAAAGCAATATCATATTTAAGCCTGAAAGCTTTACCGTCTGCCTCTTTAAAACTGCTCTCTTGCAAACCTGTTGGAATCACCTCAGCAGCGACATTGACACCATAGCCACGTAATACATCCAACATAGGGTTAGAAGGTGCAACAATGGCATCCATCGCATTGCATTGACGCTTTGAAATCATTCTAGCCAACCCACGTGCCATAGGCTTAGGCACCCAAGGCAAGTAGTGATGTAAGTAATCTTCAAAAAACGTGTGGTAAGTTTCTATGCACGGAATATTAAGTGCTGCAGCTAGTTTAAGACCTAGGTAATGCGCGACAAATGGCGT
>JAZJYS010000077.1:0-14649 GCA_040390265.1 Pseudomonadota bacterium
AAGTGAGTAATGTGCAGGATCTGGTCAAAGTCTACACCGAGTTGGCAAGCCGTAGCGACTATCCCTTGCATTTAGGTTTGACAGAAGCCGGTATGGGTTCCAAAGGGATTGTGGCCTCAACAGCCGCGCTGGCATTGCTTCTGCAGCAAGGCATTGGTAACACGATACGTGTGTCACTAACACCTGAGCCGCATGAATCGCGCACTAAAGAGGTGATTGTTGCGCAAGAGATTTTACAAACCATGGGTATTCGTTCGTTTACGCCATTGGTGACAGCCTGTCCGGGTTGCGGTCGTACTACGTCAACGTATTTTCAAGAATTGGCGATGCAGATTCAAACCTATTTGCGTAATCAAATGCCAGGATGGCGTGAGCGCTACGCTGGCGTTGAAAATATGAATGTCGCGGTGATGGGCTGTGTGGTGAATGGTCCCGGCGAATCCAAGCTTGCCAATATAGGCATCAGTTTGCCGGGTACAGGTGAAACGCCAGTTGCGCCAGTATTTGTCGACGGCGAAAAAACAGTCACGCTGAAAGGTGATAGCATCGCCCAAGAATTTCAGGCGATTGTAGAAAACTATGTGCAAACCAATTACGCAGTTGGCGGCAAGTTACATCAAGCTGTGACCACCAACCAAATCAATAAAACTATTCCAATTAAAGTAATTGCATGATGCCAGAAAAATCAAATCAAACCGAATCGACAAAAAAACAAGCGACTCAAATCGAATCTATTTCAGTAGAAACTAAAAAAGCCAAGGCACAGAAATTCCAAAGCATTAAAGGTTTTTATGACATTCTGCCGGAGCATACTGCGCTTTGGTTCAAGCTTGAAGATACCGCCCGACGCGTATTGGCGCAGTATGGCTATAAAAATATCCGTATGCCTTTGGTTGAGTCTACCGATTTGTTTGTGCGTAGCGTGGGCGAACATACCGATATCGTTGAAAAAGAAATGTATGCTTGGGAAGATGCGCTGAATGGCGATAAGCTAACCTTGCGCCCAGAAGGCACTGCCGGTTGCGTGCGTGCGGTGGTCGAAAATAACCTGACCTACAACGGTCCAGTGAGGCTTTGGTATAGCGGTGCGATGTTCCGCCATGAAAACGTGCAAAAAGGCCGGCAACGTCAATTTCATCAAATCGGTGTGGAAGCCTTTGGTTTTGATAGTCCACAAGTCGATGCTGAGCAGATTGTGTTACTGGCGAGACTCTGGCGTGAATTAGGTATTCAAGATGTCGCACTGCAAATCAATAGTATTGGCGATGTCCATGAGCGTGCAGAATATCGCAATACCTTGATTGCATACTTCGAGCAGCACGCTGACTTGCTAGATGAAGACGCCAAGCGCCGTCTGCATGCGAACCCATTACGTATTCTTGATACCAAAAATCCACGTATGCAAGCCATGTGCGATGCGGCGCCTAAGCTGATTGATAGCTTAGGCAGTGAAACCCGCGCGCACTTTGAGGGTCTGTGTAAATTGCTAGACGCCGCAGGCGTGGCGTATGAAATTAATGCACGACTGGTGCGTGGTTTGGATTATTACAATCGTACTGTGTTTGAATGGGTGACGACTAAATTAGGCGCACAAGGTACGATTGCCGGCGGTGGTCGCTATGACTCTTTAGTGGAGCGACTTGGTGGTGAGGCCACCCCTGCTTGTGGTTTTGGTATTGGTTTGGAGCGCGTGTTTTTGTTAATGCAGGAATACGGCGTTGTGGTTGATGATGCGCCTGATGTCTATCTGGTGAACGTAGGCGAGCTTGCAGAGAGTGCTGCATTTGCAATAGCAGAGCAATTACGTAGTGCAAATATTGAAGTGGTATTGCACGCAGGCGGCGGCAGCTTTAAATCGCAAATGAAAAAAGCGGATAGAAGCCAGGCCAGATTCGCATTGATACTAGGTGATGATGAAGTGGCTAACCAACAAGTGGTACTCAAGTCTATGCATGGTGATAAGCAAGCAGAGCAATTGAAGTGCAGTGTTGCAGAAGCTATTGAGCATTTAACTGCAAGTAAATAATCCAGCGCATTGAGCTAATTAAATGACTGCTAAATTACACATTGATGTATCGGCTAGCACTAGGCCATTATTGCAGCTTGAGCATGTCAGTATTGTGCCAAAGTCAATGCCAACTCGCCTGTTGGTGAGCGATGTCAGTTTTACCATTGCGGCAGGTAAAACGACTTGTGTAGTCGGTGAGTCAGGTAGCGGTAAAAGTCTAACCGCGCTATCAGTCATGGGGCTGTTGTCCAAGCAATTACAATTGACCGCTGGCAAAGTGTTGTTTAACGATGCTGAAGCAGGCATTCAAGATTTAACCTTGCTGGACGCAGAGAGTTTACGAAAAATACGTGGCGCAAAAATTGCCATGATTTTTCAGGAACCAATGACTTCTTTAAACCCCGTGCTGACAGTGGGTTACCAGGTCGGTGAAAGCCTAACTGCGCATTTAGGCTTAAAAGGCGAGGGTTTGAAGGCTAAAGTAGCGAGTCTATTGGAGTTGGTAGGCATTCCTGCGAGTCGTGCCAATAGTTATCCTGATGAGCTTTCTGGTGGGCAGCGTCAGCGTGTGATGATTGCTATGAGCATTGCTTGTGAGCCGCAACTGTTAATCGCGGATGAGCCAACCACGGCTTTGGATGTGACGGTTCAAGCGCAAATATTAACTTTGCTGGATGAGCTGAAAACGCGTATGAATATGGCAATGTTGTTTATTACCCACGATTTTGGTGTGGTGGCGGATATTGCGGATGATGTGGTGGTGATGTTCAGAGGCGAAATTGTAGAGTCAGGCACAAAGCAAGAAGTGCTCGGTAATCCACAGCATCCTTATACCAAGGCCTTGTTAGCGTGTGTGCCAGATGCTGAAGGTCAAAAGCCATTAAAGCCGATTGATTATGCTTGGTTGTCTGAAGCGTCAGCCGAGGTGGGAAATTGATGACTGAAGCTGTACTGGTAGCTAATAATCTGATTAAAACTTATACGCAACGTAGCGGTAAGTTTGGCTTTGGCACGACGTTAGTGAAGGCTTTGGATAGCGTGAGTATGAGCTTGCGTGCTGGCAGTACACTTGCCGTGGTAGGCGAATCTGGTAGCGGTAAATCCACGTTGGCGCGTTGTCTGTTACAATTGCAACCCTTGGATAGCGGTGAAGTGCTGTTTGCAGGTCAGGATTTATCCAAAATGAACGGTGCAGAGCTGCGGTCGGTGCGTAAAAATTTGCAGATGGTGTTTCAAGATCCCTTTGCATCGCTTAATCCACGCATGCGCGTGGGTGAAATTGTCGGTGAAGGTTTGTTGATTCATGGCTTGGGTAGCAGCAGTGAGCAACAGAAAAAAGTAATAGCGATGCTGAAACGTGTAGGTTTGGTTGAAGCTGATATGCAAAAATACCCACATGAGTTTTCTGGAGGGCAGCGGCAGCGCATTGGCATTGCACGAGCCTTGGTGTTGCAGCCTAAAGTGGTTGTTTGTGATGAGCCGGTATCGGCGCTGGATGTCTCCATTCAGGCGCAAATTTTGTTGTTACTCAAAGAGTTGCAGGCGGAAATGGCATTAAGCTATTTATTTATTAGCCATGATTTGCGCGTAGTGCGGCATATTGCTGATGATATTGTGGTAATGAATCAGGGCAGGGTGGTAGAGCAGGGCGCGGTAGTGGATATCTATCAGCATCCACAGCATGAGTATACGCAAAATTTATTGGCGGCTATTCCCGGTAAAAAGCATTAACTTTGCTTATTAACAATAAATTTGTATTTGAATATTATTAAGATTTGAACAGTTAGGAAATGACATGGCATACGATTTAGAAGAACAAGAACAGCTAGATGAACTTAAAGCTTGGTGGAAACGCTACGGTAAAGTGATGAGCAATTTGGCATTGGCTGCGTTAGTTGGCTATGCGGCTTTTCAAGGTTGGCATTATTATCAACATAATCAATCAGTGGCTGCATCTACGCAGTATCAGGAACTAGTGATTACTGATGAAAAAGATTTAAAAGCCATTCAAGCTAAATCAGCTGTGTTGATGGACAAATTCAGTTCAACACCATACGCTGGTCGTGCAGCTTTGCTTGCCGCAAAAGTAAACTATCAGACTGGTGACGTTAAAAGTGCAAAAGCCCAATTGGAATGGGCTGTTAAGAATGCGAAAGAGTCTTCTGTCAGTGCTATCTCTGGTTTGCAATTGGCCAATATTCTGGCTGAAGAAAAAGACTTTGATGGTGCGTTGAAGGTGCTTGATGCAAAACATGATAGCGGATTTGATGGTTTATTTTCTGACTTAAAAGGCGACGTATTGGTGGCGCTTGGTAAGCATGACGATGCAAAACTCGCTTATCAGTCAGCGTTAACTAAACTTGATGCGCAGGGTAAGTATCATGTCATTACACAGCGTAAACTTGAAGCGCTCGGTTAATTTAACTTAAGAAACATTGGGTAAAATTGTTCAGAAATTCGGCAGGAGCTACAGTTGTCACCAAATTATAAAAACAAACTCTTAAGTCTGCTGACTTTATCCAGTTTCTTGCTGGTAACGGCATGTAGTGCCATTACAGACATTAAAACGGATGTTTCTGATCGTATTTTTGGTAGAGAGCCTGCTGAAGCGCCTGAACCATTAGCTGAAATTAAAGAGACCGCGTCTTCTAAAATATTATGGCAAGCTAAAGTTGCGGCTGCAGGTAACTCTGAATTTTCGCCAGTGGTTGAAGCTGGTTATGCCTACGCCGCAGGTGCCGATGGTGAGTTGGTTAAGATTGACGCCGTGTCTGGTAAGCAGGCATGGCGTGTAAATGTAGGTGAAAAGTTGTCTGGTGGCGTAGGTGTTGGCGGTAGCTTGGTGATGGTCGGTACGCAAAAAGGTGTTGTGTATGCATACGATATTTCAGGAAAGTTACAGTGGAAATCCAAGCTAACAAGTGAAATACGCAGTGCGCCTAAATATTTCGACGGGCTGGTGATTGTACGCACGGGTGATAATCGTATTTATGGCATTAATGCAAACGATGGTAGTCGTAAGTGGGTTTATGACCGTACAGCACCTGCACTTAGTTTGCGGAGTAGCGCTGGATTAGTTGTCGATGGTGGTGCCGTTTATGCTGGTTTCGCGGGTGGTAAACTAGTCTCTATCCGTGCAGATAATGGCAAAATATTATGGGAAGCTTCAGTAGCCCAGCCTAAAGGCGTTACCGAAATCGAGCGTATTGCAGACATTACAAGTTTACCTGTGGTAGATGGTCCATTGGTTTATGCCGTAGCGTATCAAGGCAAAATAGCGGCTGTGGATAGAGCATCAGGACGAGTGGTGTGGAATCGTGATATCTCCAGCTTGTCTGGTTTAAGTGCTGAAGATGCACGTATCTTTGTATCGCATGCTATGGGATCAATGTATGCCTTAGATTATTCAACGGGTAAAACGTTTTGGAGGCAGGCCGCGCTTAAAAATCGCCAACTTAGTGTGCCGATGCCGATGGGCAGTTTGATTGCAGTCGGAGATGTTGAAGGCTACGTGCATTTTTTAAGTCGTGAGGATGGTGCATTAGCTTCCAGAATTAAGACTGATGGTAGTTCCGTTATGCCACAAATGGCGCTGGTGAATAGCAATACCGTATTAGCGCAAACGCGTGACGGTGGGCTATACGCTGTGCAAGTCAAATAAGAGATGAATACAAGTAGCTGTCGTTATATAGCTACGCTGATAAAAGAATTAACAGATTTAAAAATCGCTGAGCTTTTAAAGCTTTGGCATTAGAGCTCAGGCTCAAGAACTATTTAGAAGGCTCGCATGTTACCTACCATTGTTTTGGTTGGCCGACCCAACGTCGGCAAATCCACCTTATTTAATCGATTAACCAAAAGTCGCGATGCCCTTGTCGCTGATTTACCTGGCTTAACGCGTGATCGCCACTATGGTCGTGGTACTGGCGCTAGCCAACCATTTCTTGTGGTCGATACCGGCGGGTTTGAGCCAAATACCGATAGTGGTATTCTCAAAGCGATGGCGGTACAAACGTTATTGGCTATTGATGAAGCTGATGTGATTATCTTTTTGGTAGATGGCCGTCAAGGTGCTACGCCGCAAGATATGGAAATTGCCAATCGTTTACGTCGCAGCAAATGCCCTGTATTACTGGCTGTGAACAAAACAGAAGGCATGAATAAGGCCGTTGTCAGTGCAGATTTCCACGAATTAGGTTTGGGTGACCCATTATCTATTTCGTCTGCGCATGGCGAGGGTGTGCGAGATATCGTTGAGTTGGCTTTGGAAAATTTCAAGGTTGTCGAGGACGAGCCGCCAACCGATTACACTGGCGATAGAATTCCTAAAGTCGCTATTGTAGGCCGTCCAAACGTAGGTAAATCAACTTTGGTTAATGCATTGCTAGGTGAAGAGCGTGTGATTGCATTTGATGAGCCAGGCACGACACGTGATTCTATTTCAATTGATTTAGAGAAGAATGGCAAACACTACACGCTGATCGACACCGCTGGTGTGCGCAAACGCGGCCGGGTGTTAGAGGCGATTGAAAAATTCTCTGTCATTAAAACCATACAGTCTATTGAAGAAGCTAATGTGGTGATTTTGGTGGTGGATGCGCAAGAAGGCATTACCGAGCAAGATGCTCACGTAGCTGCTTATATATTGGAAGCTGGACGTGCGTTAGTTGTGGCAATTAACAAGTGGGATGGTTTGAAAGAAGAAGAGCGCGATTGGGTGAAGCGTGAGATTGATCGCAAGTTGATGTTTTTGGACTTTGCTGAATTTCATTACATCTCTGCACTGCGTAAAAAAGGTTTACCAGAGTTATTTGTATCAGTTGATATAGCCTATAAAGCCGCATTTGCGAAATTGGCTACGCCACAACTGACGCGGGTATTGATTGATGCCATGCAGCAACATCAGCCGCCTATCAGCAAAGGTATTCGTCCTAAACTGCGCTATGCGCATCAAGGCGGCAGTAATCCACCGATTGTGGTTATTCATGGTAACCATGTGGATGGCGTTAAAGATGCATATACACGCTTTTTAGAAAAAACGTTTCGTAAGAGCTTTCAGCTTTCCGGTACGCCATTGCGTGTGCAATATAAACAAGGTAGCAATCCATTTGCGGAAGATGAAGATAAGCGTAAGCCTGGCGAGGGTATTGTGAGTATGCGTCGTCGTAAAACCGCACATCGCGCTGAATTAAAAGCTAAGAAGCAAGTTGAAGATAAAGACCGAAGCGCTAAAAAGCGTTAACCTAAATTAGGTTGAATGATCTATAAAGGATTGATTAGTTAACATCTGATTGGTTAAAAAAAGGGGTGCAACTTGTTGCACCCCTTTTTTTATGTATATCTTTTTAATATAAACTTTCCCAGAACTTCCACCAGATGCGCTCGTCATCAGGGGCGGATTTTTTGAGCATGGCACTGTCAGGGTAGTTGGTTTGCAATATACGCAAGGTATCTTGTTTAAGGTCATCTAAACCCATTAAGTCGTAGGCACTGATCATAATAACTAAGGCTTCTTCAACGCCTGGAGATTGTGGGTAGTATTCTAGTACATATTTGGTGCGGTTGATGGCGGCTACATAGGCTTGGCGCTTCATGTAATAGCGCGCAACGTGGAGCTCATGTTCAGATAAGCTATTTGCCAAGTAAACCATGCGCTGAGTCGCATCTTTTGCATATTTGCTATTAGGGTAGCGAGTGACTAACTCTTTGAATGTCGCAAAAGAGTCACGTAGTGAGCGTGGATCGCGATCACTAATTTGTTGTTTGGATAGTTTTTCAATCACACCGCGTTCGTTAAAAACGGCGAGGCCTTTTAAATAATAGGCGTAATCTACATTGGCATGATTCGGGTGTAATTTAATAAAACGTTCAGCGGCGGCAACACATAAAACAGGATCCTGTTTTTTATATTGCGCATAAGCCGTTTCAAGCTGAGCCTGCGCAGCATAGCGACCATGCGGGTAGCGTGATTCCAGCTTTCCAAAATAGACAATGGCTTTATCATAGTCCCTGTCACGCATTTTGGTTTGACCTTCTTGGTAAATGCGCTCTGCAGTCCAACCCTTAGTGTCATCAAACTCAGTTGGGTCGCCAAAAATTGCACAAGCATTGAGTAACAAGGCAAACATTAAAATTAAGATATACTTCATGCCGAAACCTACTTAAGAATTATAGATAATTATAACCGATGACAGACGCTACTCCACAATCTCTTAGCAATACCCTTGCTCTTACTATTCCACACGACTTAGGCGGCTTGCGCCTAGACGTTGCATTGCAACGCATGTTGCCAGATCATTCTCGCTCACGTCTGCAAGCTTGGATTAAATCTGGTTTAGTGACCGTTGATAAGCAAGCGAGCACCTCCAAGACCAAAGTGTGGGGGGGCGAGCAGGTGATTGTTAACGTGCAGGTTAAACCTGAAACCTACGCATTTATCGCAGAAGATATTCCATTGGATATCGTATATGAAGACGATGATATTCTGGTCGTCAACAAACCGGCTGGCATGGTGGTGCATCCTGCGGCTGGCAACTGGAGCGGCACCTTGCTGAATGCATTGCTGTTTCATGCCCCAAGTTTAAAAGAGGTGCCACGTGCGGGTATTGTGCATCGCCTGGATAAAGATACCAGTGGCTTGCTGGTGGTCGCCAAAAACCTTGCAGCACAAACTAATCTGGTGCGCCAATTACAAGCACGCACAGTGAAGCGTGAGTACCGCGCGATTGTTTGGGGACAAATTTGGCGTAACGGCGTAGTCGATCAACCGCTCGGGCGTGATCCTCGCTCACGCACTAAAATGGCGATTAATCGTATGGGTAAGCCAGCCATTACGCGCTATGAGGTGTTGGAGCGCTTTTCAGTGCAAACTTATATGCGCTGTAATTTGGAAACTGGCCGCACACATCAAATTCGCGTTCACATGCAGCATTTAAAGGCGCCTCTCGTCGGTGACCCTGTTTATGGTTATCGAGGCATTGTGCCGATTCGCGCCATGACACAAACTTTGCGTGATGAAGTGAGCCAATTCAGTCGCCAGGCGTTGCATGCCATTAAATTAGGCTTATTGCATCCGGCAACCAATGAGTTTATGGAGTGGCAAATTGAGCTGGCTGATGATATGAAAGCCTTGCTGGAAGCCATGCGTCACGAAGATGTGCGCGACGATGACGAAGAGGAATTTGAGTTCAGCATGGAGCCGTATCTATCGGATGAAGACTATGAAGACGAGGATGACGACTTCGAAGATGATGATTTAGACGCGGATGATGGCGACTTGGAGTTAGACGAAGAAGAGTAGTGGCTATGGATCAACTTGTTTTTATTACACCAAACTGGCCTGCACCTGCGAATGTGAAGGCATTACAGACCACGCGCGCGGGCGGTAATAGTCGAGCGCCTTATGCAAGCTTGAATCTAGGCGCACATGTGAATGATGATCCGATCACTATGGCTCAAAATCGGCAATTACTAAATCCTTATCTGCCTGGCGAGCCGGTCTGGGTTAATCAAGTACATGGGGTTGACGTGATTGATGCTGCGACTAGCAGTTGCCTAGAAAACGCCGATGCTTCTTTTACTACTAAGCCGAATGTCGTGTGTGCCACCATGACCGCCGATTGCTTACCAGTATTGCTATGCGATAAAAAAGGTACGGTAGTTGCAGCAGTACATGCCGGCTGGCGCGGATTATGTGACGGTGTCATTGAAGCCGCTGTGAATAAAATGGCGGTAGATAAAAAAGAAATTCTAGCTTGGCTAGGCCCTGCAATTGGTCCAATGGCATTTGAGGTGGGTAGTGAAGTGCGTGAGCAGTTTATTCAAATTGACGCACAAGCAGCATCAGCATTTAAACCTGCAATGAATCCACTCGAGTCGCAACTAAACGATAAATGGCTATGCAATATGTATCTAATCGCCAAGCAACGCTTAAATCGGCTTGGGGTGACGCATATCTATGGCGGTGGCGTGAATGAGGATTTTTGTACTTACACCGATGCCGCGCGCTTTTTCTCATTCAGGCGTGACAATGTCACCGGGCGTATGGCCAGTTTAATCTGGCTTGCAGACTAAGCAGCTATTGCTATTGGTAAATAACACTGCGCATACTCAATGAGCCTAAATCAAATGTGTCATTAAAGAAACGCATCTTGTCCGAAGCGTGTCGTACTGCTGCTACATACAACAACGGTAAATAATGTTCGGCGGTAGGTACAGATAGTTTGGCTGAATCTCCAGCACGCCCAATATCAATCAAAGCTTCATTATCATTCGTTTCCAGAGCGGCTTTAATATAGTTGTCAAAAGTGAGCGCCCAGTCGTAAAGGCCACCTTGAAAGTTGAGTCGTGACAAGTTGTGGACAATATTGCCGCTACCAATGATCATGACTCCCTGTTCACGTAGGCTTGAGAGTTGTCGGGCTAATGCAAAGTGGGCTGTAAAATCTAGCTTGGTATCCAAACTTAATTGCAGCACAGGTATATCTGCGGCTGGAAATAGTGATTGTAATATCGTCCATGCGCCATGATCCAAACCCCAGTCCAGCGTAGGCGTGATTGTTCCAATTGGGAGTAAACTGCAGATTCTGTCTGCGCACTCTGGCGCACCGGGAGCAGGGTATTGCTGTGCGAATAATTGCGGCGGAAATCCACCAAAGTCATGAATGGTTTCAGGGTGTTCGGCTACACATAGCTGCGTACCACTGGTTTGCCAGTGCGCAGAGATGCATAAAATGGCTTTAGGGCGCGGCAGTGTTTTGCCCAATGCAAGCCAAGTGTTTCGGTAAGGATTATCTGTAATCGCATTCATTGGGTTGCCATGACCAATAAATAGCGCTGGCATACGCTCAGGATTGGTTGACTCGAGAGTTTTTTCAGTAGATTTGTTCATGTTTACTATGTGTGATGGTGATAGGTAATATTTTGCTGCGGCATTTAATAATGTATTAAGCGCATCAATGTGTTAGCTCGTTTATAATGCACACCTCATTTTAGTTTGATTCAATCCATTTAATGCAATATTTGAATAATTTATGTTAGGTTTTGCAAATACCACTACGTCGATGTCGGTGCCTGCCTGGATTATAGTATCTAGCCTGTTAGGTGGCGTATTGAGCGTTTCTTTGGCGGCATTGTTTGCGCTTAATGTGCGTACGGCGTGGGTGCCTATGCTTGTGAGTTACGCTATCGGTGCGATGCTTGGCGCTGTTTTTTTAGAGATTTTGCCGCATGCCTTTAGTATCTCTGGCAATGTGGAAATGGTTTCGGCGACTTTATTGCTGGGCTTGTTACTGTTTTTTATACTGGAAAAATTGGTGATATGGCGCCATTGCCATGGCGATCATTGTGAAGTGCACGCCATGCATAGTGAAGAAGATTGTGCACAAGCTCCCGCTAAGCAAGCGAATACTGACGGTAATACTAAATATAAGTTAGCTAACAGTACGCAACAAACTTCAATCTTGCTTGGACATTCGCACAGCCATACGCATGAACATGATGGCGGCCGTAGCGGTTTGATGATTATGATAGGGGATACCTTTCACAATTTTATTGATGGTATTTTAATTGCCGCCGCTTTTACTGCAGACATCAAGTTGGGGGTGGTGACTGCACTGGCGATTATTGCGCATGAAATTCCACAAGAGGTTGGAGACTTTCTGATTTTGTTGCATTCCGGCTACAGCAAAAAACGCGCGCTAATTTTTAATCTGGTTTCAAGTTTAGCGACGTTGGTTGGTGGGTTAATGGCATTTTATGCGCTGCAATATGTCCAAAGCTGGATACCGATTGTATTGGCTCTTGCGGCGTCAAGCTTGTTATATGTGGCAGTGGCGGACCTAATTCCAGGGCTGCACAAACGCACAGAATTAAAGGCCACGATTAGTCAGGTGTTACTCATCGGTCTCGGGGTTAGCACTATCTGGGTTGCGCACACTGTCCTCGGCTAAGTCTCTGTCAGAGTGTTGTGCGCTTCTTTTAAATTTACGATGTTTTACACCCAGTATCCACAGTAAAAGGGCGCAGGGCAGCAGGCCATAAAATATAAACGTGAGTAAGCCCGCAGCGATCGTCTTTTCGGTTGCGGCCATTAAGGTCACAACGTATAGCCAGGCAATTGCAATAATATACATATTCTTTTTTAAGTTTTTTTAAGATTTTAGGTTTTTTATGACGACTAATACCACAACTAAAAACACCCCACCAAAAGTGGGCTTTGTCTCTTTAGGCTGCCCTAAAGCGGGTTCTGATGCAGAGCGCATTCTGACCCAATTACGTGCCGAAGGCTATGAAATTTCCGGGAGTTATGAAGAAGCCGATTTGGTGGTGGTCAATACCTGTGGCTTTATTGATAGCGCAGTCGAAGAGTCTCTGGATGCGATTGGTGAGGCGATCAATAAAAATGGTAAGGTGATTGTGACTGGCTGTTTAGGCGCAAAAAAAGGCGTCGTGGAAGCTGCACACCCAAGCGTATTAGCGGTTACAGGGCCGCACGCGTTGGAAGAGGTGATGACAGCAGTACATGCCAATTTGCCAAAAATGCACGAGCCATTTATTGATTTAGTGCCAGCACAAGGTATCCGTTTGACGCCTAGTCATTATGCATATCTCAAAATTTCTGAAGGCTGTAACCATCGCTGTAGTTTCTGCATTATTCCAAGTTTACGCGGTGATTTGGTAAGTCGCCCGATTGGCGATGTGATGAATGAAGCGGAAAATCTGGTCAATGCTGGCGTTTCTGAAATTTTGGTAATTTCGCAAGATACCTCAGCCTATGGTGTGGATGTGAAATATCGCTCTGGTTTTTGGAATGGTCGTCCAGTGAAAACTCGCATGACAGAGCTTTGCCAAAGCTTGAGTGAGCTTGGTGTGTGGGTACGCTTGCATTACGTTTACCCTTATCCGCATGTAGATGAGGTGATTCCACTCATGGCAGACGGCTTAATCTTGCCGTATCTGGATGTGCCGTTCCAGCATGCCAGCCCACGCATTCTTAAGGCAATGAAACGTCCGGCACATGCTGAAAATAACTTGGCACGCATTAAAGCTTGGCGAGAAATTTGCCCAGACATTACCGTGCGCAGTACCTTTATTGCGGGTTTTCCGGGTGAGACAGAAGATGACTTTCAAATGATGCTCGACTTCTTAGAAGAGGCGCAGCTGGATAGAGTCGGCTGCTTCGCTTATTCAGCTGTAGATGGCGCTAAAGCTAATGAGTTGCCAAATCCGGTGCCGGAAGAAGTGAAACAAGAGCGCCTTAGCCGCTTTATGGAAGTGCAGGAGCGTATCAGCGCCGCTAAATTGCACGCCAAAATCGGCAGCATGCAAACTGTGCTGGTGGATGAGATTGTGACGGATGTACATGGCAATATTGAAGCGATTGGCCGCACTAAGGCCGATGCGCCTGAAATTGATGGAGTGGTGTATCTCGAAGATGCTGAAGGCTTAAATCCAGGAGACTTTGTAGAGGTCGAGATTTATAGCGCAGATGGCCATGATTTACGCGGTGGGCCACCAAGAGACTAAGTGTTTTTAGGTGTTAGTAGTTAAAGAGCCTCTTAATCAAGAGGCTCTTTTTTTGATGTTACTTTTATCGTTCTTACTTTAGATTTCTTTGAGTTCTGACTTTTTGAATCGTCCAAAATGGAGCAGAATCGTTGGCAGAATCAGCAGATTAAGTATTGTTGATGTCACAAGCCCACCCACAATAATCGTCGCCATTGGGCCTTCAATCTCACGTCCAGGCTGACCACTGCCTGCTGCGAGTGGCAGTAAGCCTAAAGCGGTCACCAGCGCGGTCATCAGGATTGATGGTAATCGCTCAGATGCACCGCGGATGCAGGTTTCTAGACCCCAGACACAATTTTCCTCATCAACTAAATGTTGATAGTGAGATACCATCATGATGGAATTGCGTAGCGTGATGCCAAATAAAGTGACAAAACCCACCAATGAGCCCAGTGAAATCCAACCGCCGGTAAACATTGCCGCTAGCACGCCGCCAATTAAGGCAAATGGCAGGTTTGCAAAGGTTAGTAGCAGGTTGCGTAAATGTCCAAATGCGATATAGAGCATTAGGAACACGGCAACTCCAGCCAATAGTGATTGCAGGATAAGCGCTTCTCTGGATTTTGCATTAGCTTCAGCCGCACCCGTGAATTCGAGGTATGCACCTTGTGATAAGGTCACGTTACTTTTAATTTTACTTTTCAGTTCATCCGTAAATGCGTCAATATCGCGACCTACGACGTTGGCGGTCACAGTTTGAATGCGTTTGGCATTGGCATGCAGTATTTTAGAGCGGCCGTTTTCCTGCACAATGTCTGCAACGTCTCGCAATCGCAGTAATTTACCTTCCACATTAAATAGCGGCAAGTTGCCTGTATCGGCAATATCATCGCTGGCCTGTGCATCCATGACTACACTCACGCCAATCACGCGATTGCCTTCATAGACTTGGGTGACGGGCACGCTCTCATAAGCCGCACGGATACTGTCTAATACATCCGTCGGTTGCAAGCCCCATTGTGCTAGCGCTTCAGGACGTAACCTAATCACCAGTTGTGGCGTACCTGGCGGCGATTGTACGAATACATCAGATGCGCCTTTGATGCTATTTACAACACTTGTGATTGCTTGTG
>JAZJYS010000078.1:0-22854 GCA_040390265.1 Pseudomonadota bacterium
GATGCGCACATTGGGTTGGTTCCTAATCAAATTACATTACACTAAGCACGATGAAAAAAATCACTAAAGCTGTTTTCCCTGTTGCGGGTTTAGGTACCCGTTTTTTACCTGCAACTAAAGCTAGTCCAAAAGAAATGCTGCCAATTGTGGATAAGCCTTTGATTCAATATGCCGTTGAAGAGGCTATCGCAGCAGGTGCTACTGAGCTTATTTTTATTACAGGTAAAAATAAACGCTCCATTGAAGATCATTTTGATAAAGCTTATGAGTTGGAAGCGGAGCTTGCCTCTAAGCAAAAAACAGAAATTCTCGACGCTTTGCAGGAAATATTGCCTAAAGGTGTGTCGTGTATTTATATTCGTCAGCCGGAATCGCTTGGATTAGGTCACGCTGTGTTGTGTGCAAAGCCGGTGATTGGTAACGAGGCCTTCGCTGTGATTCTTGCTGATGATTTGATTGATGCTGAGGTGCCGGCAATGCGGCAAATGATGGATATTTATCATCAGTATGGGCATTCCATTTTGGGGGTAGAGGATGTTTCGCCTGAAGATACTGCAAGCTACGGTATTGTAGATGCTGAAGAATTAACTCCTTCATTGTTGAAAATCAATCATATTGTAGAAAAACCGCAACCATTGGATGCACCGTCTACGTTGGCGGTTGTTGGTCGCTATATTCTTACACCAAAAATATTTGCATGTTTGGAGAATTTGCAGCCAGGTAAAGGTGGGGAAATTCAACTTACCGATGGTATCGCACAGCTGTTGAAGCAAGAAAAAGTGTTAAGTTATCGGTTTTCAGGTAAGCGTTTTGATTGTGGTAGCAAGCTTGGTTTTATGCAAGCTAATGTGGCGTATGCATTGAAGCATCCAGAAATTGGTCGTGAGTTTTCGGCGTATTTAGAAAAGCAGTTTCAACAATAAGGTAAGCTCAGCATGTACAGCAATAATCCTCAACAGTTGTTAGAACAGGCGCAATTAATTCATACGTCCGAAGCGGTTGAGAAGGCAATTGCTAGATTAAGCCATGAGTTGACGGCGGCGCTTGCAGATTCATGCCCCATTATTATATGTGTAATGGGCGGTGGCATTGTCTTTGCAGGACAGCTGTTAACACAGCTAAAGTTTGCTTTAGAAGTGGACTATGTACATGCGAGCCGTTATCAAAATAAAACTGTTGGGCAAACACTTACTTGGCAATCGCTGCCCAAGCTGGATTTGACTAATCGCACAGTGTTATTGGTAGATGATATTCTGGATGAGGGCATTACTTTATTGGCGATTCAGGAGAAGTGTCTCGAACTGGGTGCGAAAAATGTATTATCAGCGGTGCTGGTTGAAAAGCTGCTTAATCATATCAAGCCAATAAAGGCTGATTTTGTCGGACTTGAAGTGCCTAACCGCTACGTGTTTGGTTATGGAATGGATGCTTATGGCTGGTGGCGAAATCTTTCCGCTATTTATGCGTTACCATCATAAATACGTACCGCCACTAAAGCCATGTTAAAATGATTTAGGTTTTTGAATCATTTAAGTTTCATCGCGGCGTGAGCCGCATTTTTGTTTGAGTTTAATCTTTGTATTCAACATAGTAGTTAATTTAATGATGACTAATTTAGCCCCAGATCATATTCGCGCCATCGCACCATATCAAGGAGGTAAGCCAATTGCAGAGCTTGCCCGTGAGATGGGTTTGCGAGTGGAAGATATTGTTAAGCTCGCCTCAAATGAAAATCCTTTAGGCATCAGCCCTAAGGCTGAGTATGCAATACAAGAAGCGTTGCTCGATATTGCTCGTTATCCAGATGGCAACAGCTTTGCTTTGCGAGATGCAGTTAGTCATAAATTCAATGTGGCACCTAACCAAATTGTGTTTGGCAATGGTTCTAATGATATTTTAGAGCTAGCTGCACGTGCGTTTTTAATTGCTGGCTGTGAAACCATTTACTCGCAGCATGCTTTTGCCGTTTATCCTTTAGTGACGCAGGCGATGGGTGCAACAGGTGTTGTTGTGCCAGCGAAAAATTTTGGGCATGATCTAAGTGCAATGCTTGCAGCAATCAGCGATAAAACACGTATGATCTTTATTGCCAATCCTAACAACCCGACTGGTACGCTGTTGGGTAAAGATGAGTTGTTCGCTTTTCTAAAGCAGATGCCAAGCAATGTGCTGGTGGTGCTGGATGAAGCTTACGATGAGTATTTATCTGCTGCACATAAGTCTGAAGCCATTAGCTGGTTGAGCGAATTTGATAATCTGATTATTTCACGCACTTTTTCAAAAGCCTATGGTCTAGCAGGTTTGCGTGTCGGTTTTGGTTTATGTCATCCTGATATTGCGGATATGATGAATCGAGTGCGTCAGCCGTTTAATGTGAATAGTCTGGCGCAGGCTGCTGCTGTGGCAACCTTAGCGGATGATGATTTTGTAGCACGCAGCTATGCGCTTAATCAGGCTGGTATGGTGCAGTTAACGCAAGGTCTAGATAAGCTGGGTTTGGAATACATTCCATCATTTGCAAATTTTATTAGTATTAGAGTGGGTAACGCCACTGATTATTACCGAAAATTACTTGAAAACGGCGTGATTGTGCGGCCTGTCGCCAATTATGAAATGCCAGAGTATTTAAGAGTAAGCATAGGATTATTTGCTGAAAATGCAAAATTTTTAGCGGTGTTAGAAAAAATTATGAAGGAAGTTGCATGATTATTGTAATGAGTAATACGGCTGATGAAGCGCAAATTGAAGCGGTCATCAAGCAGATTAAAAAACAAGGCCTAGATGCCAATATTTCACGCGGCACAGAGCGCACTGTTATTGGTGCAATTGGTGATGAGCGCAAACTGGATGGCGAGTTGCTTGAAGCCTTGCCGGGCGTTGAGCAGGCGCTGCATATTGTTAAGCCTTATAAAATTGTTGCACGTGAATGGCATAAAGAAGATACCGTCATTAACATTAGCGGCGTTCCATTAGGCGGCAGAGAGATTCAAATTATCGCAGGTCCATGCTCTGTAGAAACACCTGAGCAAATGGCGCTATCTGCTCAAGCGGTAAAAGATGCGGGCTGTCGCTTAATGCGTGGCGGTGCGTTTAAGCCGCGCTCCAGTCCATATACTTTCCAAGGCACCGGTTATGAAGGTCTTGCCATGTTGCGTGAGGCGGCTGATAAACAAGGCTTGCCGATTGTGACTGAGTTGCTGGATATTCGCCATTTGGACAAGTTCATGGAGTACGGTGTTGACGTGATTCAAATCGGCACACGCAGCATGCAGAATTTTGAATTGCTGAAAGAAGTTGGTAAAACTAATGTGCCGATTATTTTGAAGCGTGGCATGTCGGCTACGATTTCAGAATGGCTAATGGCGGCAGAGTACATTGCAGCTAGCGGTAACCATAATATTATTTTCTGTGAGCGCGGCATTCGTAGCTTTGAAACTTACTACCGTAATGTAATGGATGTGACTGCGATTCCTGTACTGAAAAAAGAAACGCATTTGCCGGTGATTGTTGACCCATCACATGCGGGCGGTAAAGCTTGGATGGTACCAGCATTGTCACGCGCAGCTATCGCAGCCGGTGCAGATGGCTTGCTGGTTGAAGCGCATCCTGTGCCATGTGAGGCTTGGTGTGATGCTGATCAGGCCTTAAATCCTAGTGAATTGATTGACTTGATGGGGCAGTTGCGCGGCATTGCTAAAGTCATCGGTCGTGAGATTCAGTAGTATTTATCAGTAAGAATCACCACTGGATTGTAGGCTGGAGATGGGATTAGTAAAAAATCCTGCTCCGCACTGCAATTAAGTGGTCAAAGTATTGTAAAATTGCATTTGGCGGGCCTCCCCGCATTGTGAAGTAGCCAATCTGGTCAGGTGCGGAAGCAAGCAGCCACAACTATTGAGCAAGTGCCGGGGTCAAGGCTCGCCTCCCTAATTTGCCAACACCTAGTAGTAAGTTCGTTACTCTATACGCTATGAAAGCAGGCACATTTACCTCATGAGTTTATTCTGTCCTATGAGCTATCCAGTCTTATGAGTTATCAAGTTCTAGCCCGTAAATGGCGTCCAAAATCATTTGAAACACTGGTCGGTCAAGACCATGTCGTGCGTGCGCTTACTAATGCGCTTGAACAAAATCGCTTACACCATGCCTATTTGTTTACCGGCACGCGCGGTGTAGGTAAAACCACACTTGCTCGAATTCTGGCTAAATCACTCAATTGCGAGACTGGTATTACAGCCAAACCGTGTGGCGTATGTGATGCCTGTACCGAAATTGATCGCGGTCGTTTTGTTGACCTGATAGAAGTGGATGCGGCGAGTAATACACAAGTGGACGCGATGCGTGATTTGCTAGATAACGCCCAATACGCGCCAACTTCAGGTCGCTTCAAAGTGTATATCATCGATGAAGTACACATGCTGTCGAAGAGTGCGTTTAATGCGATGCTCAAGACGCTGGAAGAGCCGCCAGCGCACGTTAAATTCATTCTTGCTACAACTGACCCACAAAAAGTACCTGTAACGGTCTTATCGCGTTGCTTGCAGTTTAATCTACGCCAAATGGCTGGCACCTCGATTATTGGGCATTTGCAGAATATCCTTACGCAAGAAAATATTCCGTATGAGTCAACTGCACTGCACCTAATTTCTCGTGCGGCTGATGGCAGCATGCGTGATGCTTTGTCACTGACCGATCAGGCGATTGCCTATGGCGGTCAGGCGGTGAACGAGTCTGAAGTACGGGCGATGTTAGGCGCGATTGACCAAAGTTATTTGTTTCAACTGTTAGAAGCATTGCTGGCTAACGACGGCAGCGGCTTGATTGCACAAGCCAAAGTGATGGAAGCGCGCAGTATCTCATTTGAGGCGGCACTAAATGACTTAGCGCAACTCATACATCAAGTTGCTATGGCGCAAACCGTGCCTGACAGCGTGGCTGATGACTTGCCGGAACGTGAAGCACTATTAGCCTTGGCACAAAAAATACCTGCAGAAACCTTGCAGCTTTATTACCAGATTGCATTGTTAGGCCGCCGTGATATTGGGCTTGCACCAGATGAGTTTGCAGGCTTCACTATGAGCCTATTGCGCATGCTGGCTTTTACGCCACATGAAATTAATCAGAAAGCTGGCGTAGTAAAAAGCGCACCTGTTGCAGCAACAGTCACAGAACAGCCTGTGAATAAATCCGCCAGTGCTGCGCTGGCTAGCGTTCTAAAATCTGAGCTTGTTGCAAAGCCGCTAGTAGCACCACAAGCGCTTATGCCGCAGCCTGTTGCACCACCAGTAGAAGTAGCCCAAGTCGTTACGCCTGTGTCAGTTGAATCTCCTGTTCCTGCTGAGTTTGAAGAGGAAGCAGTTATTGCAGATGATGTAGCAAGTGAGCCAGCTCCTGTTGATATTCTGGAGAGCGAAGAGGCTAGCCAAATAGATCAACCAGAAAATACGGGTGCCAGCAGGTTTAATGGCAACTGGCGCGGCCTAGTCGATGAATTAAAGCTTGGCTTGGCTAGGGCATTAGCGCAGCATTGTGAGTTGGTGACGTATGATGCGAATAGTATTTCACTGACCGTGCCTGAATCGCAAAAACATTTGCTATTACCTAACTATCAGGAAAAACTGGCAAGTGCGATTACGCAGCATTTTGACCAAAGAATAAAATTGCAATTCAGTGTTGGCGGCACAGGCAATACGCCCGCCAAGCAAATCTCACAAGAGCGAGCACACGCACAAGCGAATGCAGAAACTGCAATTGAAGAAGATGGTTTTGTGCAGGCCTTGATTCAGGAATTTGGTGCGCAAATCATTCCGAACAGTATTAAACCCATTCAATAATTTAAAAGGAACGACAAAATGATGAAAGGTGGCATGGGCAATTTAATGAAGCAAGCCCAGCAAATGCAAGCAAACATGCAGAAGGCACAAGAAGAGTTAGCGAGTGTTGAGGTTGAAGGTGTTGCGGCCAATGGTTTGGTCAAAGTACAAATGACATGTAAAAATGAAGTAAAACGTGTCACCTTGGATGATAGCGTAATGGATGATAAAGAAACGCTGGAAGATTTGCTGGTAATTGCATTGAAAGATGCGACCGCAAAGGTGGAGGCGACATCTGCCGCACGTATGGCCAACTTCATGCCAGCGGGTATGAAGCTACCATTCTAGTTACAGCATAAGCCCAAACCTTGATGAAAAATCCGCCGGCACTTGAACAGCTGATTGATAGCCTGCGCTGCTTGCCAGGTGTAGGCCCCAAGTCTGCACAGCGTATGGCGTATTATTTGCTACAACGTGATAGAAATGGTGCTGGTAAGCTTGCGGAGTCGCTTGGTAATGCATTGCAAGTGGTTGACCACTGCAAGTTGTGTAACACCTTTAGTGAGCAAGCGATTTGCCCATTGTGCGCATCTGAGCAACGCGATAAAAATCTGCTGTGCGTGGTGGAAATGCCAACCGATCTGATGATGCTGGAAAATACACAAGCTTATACAGGCTTGTACTTTGTGCTCATGGGCAGATTGTCACCACTGGATGGTGTTGGCCCTAAAGAAATTCACTTAGATAGGCTCATCAAACGCGCACAAGATGGCGTTGTGCAAGAGGTAATTCTTGCGACTAATTATACGGTTGAAGGTGATGCAACAGCGCACTATATCAGCGAGTTGCTGCGTGCGCGCGGCATTAAAACCAGCCGTATTGCACGTGGCATGCCGATGGGTGGCGAGATTGAATATGTGGATAGCGGCACGCTAGCACAGGCAATGATGGAAAGGCGCAGCGTAAGTTAACTTGATGTGATGGGTTTAGCGCCATCACATCAAGCTTTAGTGCTAAGCGTTAGTTAGTTTTTTCATATCGTCTTCTGTCAGCCAGCGCCAATCGCCTACAGCCAAATCATCTGGTAACTTTAACTCACCAATCTGAATACGTTTTAACGCCTCAACGCGATTGCTGATTGCAGCAACCATGCGCTTCACCTGATGGTATTTGCCTTCTGCGAGCGACATATGAATCACATTGGCGCTAATTCTGGTACAAGACAGCGCGGCAATCGGCGCATCTTCATCCACTAATTGCACGCCTTTTAGAATATGCTCAATTTGGCTGTCATCTAGGGGATGCTTGCAGGTGACTTCGTAAATTTTGGGTACTTTATGTTTAGGTGAACTCATGCGATGGATAAACTGTCCATCGTCTGAAATCAGAATTAAGCCCGTGGTGTCTTCATCTAGCCGGCCTATGCATTGCACATCTCTCACGACCAGCGGATGCGGCAGCAGGCTGTAAATGGTAGGGTGGTGCTGGGTTTTATGTGAGCACTCGTAATTGCTGGGTTTATGCAGCATTAGGTAAGATTTTTCACGGTAATCCCAAGCCTCACCACGTACCGTGTAGCTTAAGTTTTCTAAATCAAACTCGGTGTTGGGGTCATCGCATGGTGCGCCGTTAACCGTGATTTCGTTGTTCCAAACCATGATGCGGCACAGTTTACGCGCACCAAAACCTTGGTTGTGAAGAATACGTTCTAAGGGTAGTTTTTTAGCCATACGCGCATTATAGTATTGCTGAACAAATTTAGATAAAGCTTGCTGAAACATTTCACAAGCAATACTATTTATTTGGTTCTAAGTGTTTTTGAATCGACATGTTGTCATTGAATTAAAGGTGAAAGTCATGATGTTACGAATTCTATTGATTTGTGCAATTGCGGTACCAAATCTAGCCAATGCTGAAATCTACAAATGGAAAGATAGTGATGGCAAAATGCGTTACAGCGATGTGCCACCTCCGTCTAATATCAAAAAAGAGTCATTGTATGGAAAGCAGCTTGCTAAACCTACCAATCAAGCACCTTTGGCACCAGTTCCTGGCGATATAAACGCATCAATCAATAAAGATAAAGCAGGCAGTAATAAAACCGAAAAAGCGCCACTTACTAGAGAAGAAGCTGCAGCTAAACGCGCTACTGATGCTGAGCAGCAAAAGAAAGCTGATGAAGACAAAAAAGCAGAATTAAAGGCCAAGCAAGATAATTGTAAAGCAGCCAAATCTAATTTAGCCACTTACACTAACGGCGGCAGAATCGCTAAAACAAACGAAAATGGCGAGCGCGAGTATTTGAGTGATGCCGATATTAGTCAGGGCAAATCAGACGCGAAAAAAGAAGTTGATAAGTATTGTGACTAATAGCTTGGGTAAAGTATTCATCTATACCTAATTGGTGCCCTCGATACGAATCGAACGTGTGCTGTCTAAAGAAAGTATTTAATTATTAACACGAATTCAACACACTGAAAATTTAATGATGAGGACTAATCCACATCCGTCATGAGGGAAAGTGCTTCCGATCAACGTCTGAATCGCCCCCATTTTATAAATACTGATCAGTCCTTTTTGAGGCGATAAGGGCTGCCCCACTACAAACGCCCAGACGCGTCATTCTAGCTGGACGTGGTCGCCATATTGACGCGTGCTGTATGCAGTTTTCTATAGCTGTCGATCAAGCGGTGGTGTCTGTCTAGTCCTTCTAATTTCAGACTGGTTGGCGTTAAGCCGAAGAAGCGCACGCTACCGTCTACTGAACCCATCACAGCGTCCATTCTGGCATTGCCAAACATCCGGCGGAAATTCACCTCGTAGTCGTCCAACTCCAATTCTTCATCTAGCAGTACTTCAAGTGCCACATTCAAGGCTTGGTAAAACAATCCGCGCTCGACTGTGTTGTCGTTATACTGCAGGAAGGCACCCACTAGCTCATGCGCCTCCTCAAATTGCTGCAAGGCTAGATTAATTAGAAGCTTCAACTCAAGCACTGTGAGCTGGCCCCAGTCCGTATTCTCATCAAATTGGACGCCGATTAAAGTGGCGATGTCGCCGTAATCATCTAGCTCGTTATTCTCTAAGCGCTCAAGTAGTGCTTCCAAGCTGGCATCATCCAACTGATGTAGATTCAAAATGTCCGCACGGAATAACAGCGCCTTGTTGGTGTTATCCCACACCAGATCCTCTACCGGATACACTTCCGAATAGCCAGGCACCAATATGCGGCAAGCCGTGGCACCTAACTGGTCATACACTGCAACGTATGCTTCCTTGCCCATAGCTTCTAGTATGCCAAACAAGGTTGCTGCTTCCTCGGCATTCGAATTCTCACCTTCACCAGAGAAATCCCACTCCACAAACTCGTAATCCGCTTTGGCACTAAAAAAGCGCCACGACACGATGCCGCTGGAATCAATAAAGTGCTCCACAAAGTTATTTGGCTCAGTCACGGCTTCACTGGCAAAGGTAGGCTGTGGCAAATCGTTCAGACCTTCTAAGCTGCGCCCTTGTAGTAATTCGGTCAGGCTACGTTCCAGCGCCACTTCCAAGCTTGGATGCGCGCCGAACGAGGCAAACACACCGCCTGTGCGTGGGTTCATCAAAGTGACGCACATCACCGGATATTCACCGCCTAGCGATGCATCTTTGACCAGTACCGGAAAGCCTTGCTCTTCCAAGCCTTTGATACCGGCTACTATGCCCGGATATTTTGCTAATACTTCCTGTGGCACATCAGGTAAGGCGATTTCACCTTCTAAAATTTCGCGTTTCACCGCGCGTTCAAAAATTTCCGACAGGCATTGCACTTGCGCTTCAGCCAGCGTATTGCCTGCACTCATGCCATTGCTTACATAAAGATTTTCAATCAGGTTAGACGGGAAGTAGACGACCTCGCCATCCGACTGGCGCACATAGGGCAGTGAACAGATACCACGTGCTGCATTGCCGGAGTTGGTGTCGACCAAGTGTGAGCCGCGCAGCTCGCCATCAGGGTTGTAAATCTCCAATGTGTACTCATCGAGAATCTCTTTAGGCAACGCATCTTTACGGCCAGGCTTGAACCAGCGCTCGTTTGGATAATGCACAAACGCTGCGTTGGCGATATCTTCACCCCAGTACGACCCGGCATAAAAATGGTTGTTACTCAGTCGCTCGATATATTCGCCCAGGGCTGACGCCAAGGCGCTTTCCTTGGTTGCACCTTTTCCGTTAGTGAAGCACATGGGCGAATGCGCATCACGGATATGTAATGACCACACATTGGGAATGATATTGCGCCATGAAGCGATTTCAATCTTAATGCCTAGTCTCGCCAGCAGCCCAGACATATTGGCAATGGTTTGTTCTAAAGGTAGGTCTTTACCGGTAATGTAAGTGTGTGTATCGGTAGATGGATTCACCATCAACAAAGCCTGTGCATCTTTGTCCAGACTCGCCACCTCTTCAATAATAAACTCGGGGCCGGCTTGCACTACTTTCTTCACTGTACAGCGGTCTATGGAGCGCAAGATACCTTGGCGGTCTTTGTCTGAGATATCCGCCGGTAACTCGATCTGAATCTTGAAAGTCTGCTGGTAACGATTTTCCGGATCCACAATATTGTTGTGTGAAAGGCGGATATTTTCGGTAGGAATATTGCGCGTGTTGCAGTACAACTTCACGAAGTAGGCAGCGCACAGAGCCGAGGAAGCCAGGAAGTAATCGAAGGGTCCGGGCGCTGAGCCATCGCCTTTATAGCGGATAGGCTGGTCGGCAATCACCGTGAAGTCATCGAATTTGGCTTCAAGACGTAGCTTATCGAGAAAGTTGACTTTAATTTCCATGGTTATAATTCCAGACGTGATGCAAAAAAATGATGTGGGCGCTATTATCTCTCACAACGCTGATGCCGTGTACTACATCGATGCTTTCCACTAACGCTATTGCATCAGGGGAAGCTGCTAGGAAATTTTCGGGTACTGGTAGGCGTCTTGGTAATCACACCAATACACTGAGTATGTATAAATGAGTGGATTTGAAAAAACATATAATTAAGTTTTAACTATATGTTTTATATGAAAATTATTGGTGCCCTCGACACGAATCGAACGTGTGACCCTCCCCTTAGGAGGGGGATGCTCTATCCACTGAGCTACGAGGGCGTATGCTTTGCAAGCCTTATATTATAAGGCTTGCAGCTTGATGTTAAAATAAATAGTTCCGCAAAACGTAAATTGCTTCGCAAAATCATTATTTCTAATATGATGATTTTAACACATCGCATTATTAAGTTGGCTCTACTCGTTTCCCCGCTTTAGCTCTTACATAGCGCTCAGTCATTGAGATGACTGCATGTTCAAGTGGTTTTCGTTCTCCTGTCATGCTCACATTGGCGAGTGATTGTGAAGTTGAATTGGCGGCGCTATAGTTCTTAGATGCCGAGTGTTTTGAACTGAGCCTTCTAGTTTAAATACGCTAACCGCATTCATGAGTTCACCGGCTTGTTCCATCATAGACTCTGCCGCTGCGGCGGCTTCTTCCACTAAGGCTGTATTTTGCTGAGTCACATCATCCATCTGAATAATCGCCTCATTGACTTGTGCAATGCCTGCGCTTTGTTCACTTGAAGCGGCTGATATTTCACCGATAATATCCGTTACATGTTTTACTGAGATCACTAGTTCGCTCATGGTTTTTCCCGCAGCTTCAACCAGTAGTGTACCTTCGCTCGTTCTTTCTACAGAGTTGGCAATGAGTTCTTTGATTTCTTTAGCGGCGGTGGCGGAGCGTTGAGCAAGGTTTCTTACCTCACCAGCCACGACTGCAAAGCCGCGTCCTTGTTCGCCTGCACGAGCTGCTTCAACAGCGGCATTGAGCGCTAAGATGTTGGTTTGGAAGGCGATGCCATCAATCACTGAAATGATGTCTTCAATCTTGTGTGCACTTTGATTAATGGATGTCATTGTCGATACGACATTGCTGACCATTTCGCCACCTTTAGCTGCAATATTGGATGCATTGATGGCGAGTTGGTTGGCTTGTTTAGCATTATCTGCATTTTGCTTAACGGTGGCGGATAACTCTTCCATGCTGGCTGCTGTTTTTTCAAGGGAAGCCGCTTGATCCTCGGTCCGTCGTGATAAATCGGCATTGCCTTGTGCAATTTCTTTTGCTGCGGTGTCGATAGTTTCTGCGGCTATTTTTACTGCAGAAATTGGGTTGACAATCATTTCCAGCGTTTCGTTAACACCTTCTACAATTTTCTGGAAATCACCAGAGTGGATACTTGCATCTGCTCGCACAGAGATATAGCCTTCTCGTGCGGCGTTAGCCAGCATTTGCACATCAACATTTAGGGCTTTCAGATTGCTACGTACTTGCTCGATAGCCTCGTTTACAAAGGTTTTTTTACCTGGGAACTGTTCGAGTGGCGCATCAAAGTTACCGACCCCGAACTCCTTAACTACCGCCATGGATTTCTCTGTAAGCTCAATTTGTCCCATAACAATGCTGTTAACAGCCGTCGCTAGTTCAAAAAAACCACCTTTGAACAAATGCGCATGTAATGTCATGTCAATGTTGCCTTCAGTATGTTGGCTAGTCACCCATTTAACTGAATCAACAATACCTTTTAGCTTGGCTTTGAGTCTATCTAAATTCTTATTGATGACTTCTTTCTGACCAGGATATTGTTTGGCTTGTACGTCAAAATCACCATCGCCTAGCGCTCTCATCATGGTAATCATTTCATCTTTTTCTTGTATATGTGCGGCTACCATGGCATTTACACCTTGTGCCATCGTTGCGTAAGCGCCTTTAAACTGGCTCTCATCAATGACAATGTCAATGTTGCCTAAATTATGTTCATTGGACATGTGCTGCATATCGGAAATTACTTTTTTGATATTGCTGCGTAATAGCTCTATACACTCGTTAACAATCATACGTTGACCATCGAAGCGCTCCAGTGGCGCATCAAAATTACCATTTGAGAACTCAGCGATACAATCTATGGTTTTTCGCATAATCTGGATTTGATTCGCGATAACGGCATTGATATTGCTAGCCATTGTTTGATAGGCACCATGAAACTTATCGGCATTGATAGATGCTTTTATGTTGCCTGCTTGATTGTCAGTCGCCATCGTGTTTTGCTCTTCAATCAGAGACTTAAGCGTTTTCTGCATGTGCTGCATTGCCGCCATAATGCTGGTTGTATCGCCACTGTTTAGCGTGATTGATGTTGTTAAGTTTCCATCGGCAATTTGTCTGGCAATTTCAGCTGCCGTGGATGGTTCTCCGCCAAGTTGTCGTAATAGATCGCGAGAAATAAGAAAAAATATAATGGCAGCGAATAAAGTTGAAATAGCGGCGAGCGCGATGTACAACAGCAGCATATTCTGAGCATTATTTTTAAGTTCAACAGTAGTACTTAACAGGTTGCCAGAGACATTGTCTTCAACTTCCTTAATCAGATTGATTTTTTCAGTAGCAGTTTTAAACCAGTATTCTGGTTCAACGCCAAATGATGTGGTTTCGACGGCTTCTAGTGGTTTACTTTCAGAAACTACTTTCTCCATGCGCGTCACTTCATCAATGGATTTTCCTGAAATCTTATTCAGAAAGAATGCTTTTTCGTCTTCTGGTGCATAGGTTAAGAAGAGGTCCGCATAAATTTTTTGACTAGATGTTGTCGTGGTGAATTTACTCTGCGTTTCAGGAGTTAAGCTGCCGGCAGAAAAAACAGAGCTTAATAAAGCGCGCTCTATGCCAGTCCTTTCTTTGTATTGCAGTAGATTGACATATGCGGAGGATCGTCGGGAGATTTCACTGTTGCTACTTAATGTGGAAATTTTTGTGGCAAAGTCTAGTAGTGACTTGATGGTTTGTGTGTAATAAGTGCCTGATTCTGAGCCTGTGATGCTAAGTGCAGTAATGTTGCTGCGCTTGTTTTTAAGTTCGGTTAGATTGCTTTTCACCGTATCTAATAGTGCTGAGATGTCTTTTTTACTCTCGGTAATATCAAGTTTCTCTAATTTTTTGTTGAGTGCATCAATTCTTTTATCAGCTTCAATGCGCTGTGCAGGCAGTTCATTGGAAAATTTGGCGCCTTTGCTACCGAGGTATAAGGCGCTCATGCCGCGTTCTTTCTGTAATGCATGTACTGTTTCGCCCATTTCTACAGCGATCTCGATCATAGACTCAAGTTTGACCATTTCTTTTGAAACCGATGCTTTTTCCAAGCTTACTGATCCTGCAAAATACAACATTGCAAGGGTGGGGATAGCAGTTAGCAACACTAATTTTGATCTTGTTGTTATGTTCATTGTTTATATGCTCTCAGTGAGACCTTGCACCATATTGTTAACCAACTGTGCTTTAGTCAATTTCCATTTTTAAAATTTAAATTCACTCACTCTCTCGTCAAGTTACACACCAATAATCTAAAACTTATTTAGGTCGCAGCAATTATTATGCCACTAAGCGTAAAAGTGGCTATCTTATTGATTTAGTTTAAGGAAGTTAGCAGCTAGAATAAGCTGAGGTATACTCGATGCACCGGACTAATGCACATAAGCCATGTAGATGCACCATGTTATTTTGATGCATCTACAGTTGGGATGAAGTGTTAATGAACTCTAAATTGATGCACGTATCAACGTCACTGCCGCGTTTTTAGCACGTTTTGCGGCACCTGATCCCGGACTTAGTCGTTCGACTAACGCTGCACCTTCAAACAGGATCGTTAATTGTTGTCCTAGTGCTTCTGGGTCTTTGGCGCCTGCACTGGCGGCAATTTTAGATAGGTAGCCTTGTAGCTCAACAGCTAACACAGCTGAGTATTGATTGATCGGGTGTGTTGGGTCTGGAAACTCAATTGAGGCGATGTGGAACGGCAGACCATGGAATTCTGGCGTTAGTATCCATTGTTCGACCAGCTCACATAATTGAATCAGGATTTCGATTGAGTTAGCCTTTTTAGAGCTGAGCCTTGAGTTCAGCCACGCGTAGAATCGATCAGATTTTTCTCTGAGGTAGGCTGTAATGAGCAGGTTCTTGCTTGGAAAGTGCCTGTAAAGTGTGGCTTTTGCAATGCCAGACTCAGCAATGATGGTGTCAACACCAGATGCTTGAATGCCTCTCGATTCAAAAAGGCCGGTGGCTGTTGTCAGTATTTTATCGCGCATTTTCATTTTATTTCCTTATAGCCTATTACCCGTGGATGCGGCTGGGTGCATTAATTCTTGTGGGTATAAGCAATTGACGTAACCTAAAGCTAGCCTTAAGTTTTCGACATGCTCTACCTCAACCGTGCCGTTATTCACGAACATTAAAAAGGCTTGCCTTTGTTCTGGTGGCAACATGGCTGCCTGAGGTAATTGGCAAGTGCCACTTTTCATTTTGTTATATACGAGCAATAGGGTACTGATGGTGACCGGATCGGTGGCGCCTTCTGCGGTTGCAAGCGGTGAGTCCGGTTGCTTATGGCTCACGTGGTGCATCTGAGTGTTTAGAATAGCCATCACACTCAGTGATATCAGCAAGGTTATTGTTGATAGTCCGACTAAAAAAGACCGTTTCTTTTGTTGTATGTTTAAAAAGGCTTGTATTGATTGACTTACTAGCTGCCAAGCTTTGTCGGAGCCAGTTTGGGTTTGAACTTGTATCGCGCCAATGGCTAAAAAAAGAAGCTGATCGGACATGACCTCAGGGTACTTTACTGCAGCCTTGTTGATTGCGGTTTGAATTATTTCTTTGAGTAAATTCACATCTTCAACAGTTAACTCCAGTGGCTGTACATTGGCCTTTTGTCTGGAAATTCTTTCAATATTCCAGTGGCTTAGCCGACTTGAAAGCGCTAATAGGCTGGCGTTCGACTTCTTGGCGGAAGGATTGTCATTCCGGCGCAGTCCTAATGAAGCCAGATAACTGACGAGCATGTACTTAAGGCCGTCAGTTTGGAAACTATGAATTTGGCTCAATGTAAAACTCCCTAAAAATTCACTTGCAAAGTTAAGAACTCTTCAATTAGACTGTAATTAAGTGAACAGACCTGTCTGATTTTATCTTGAAAGCCAACTCATTGCAATTGATATACCGCCTAATGCAATTGAAAACAGCTAAAAACAATCGAGATCACCCTTAAACATTTATTTTATATAGGATTATTATGCATATTGCAACTACCGATGTTCAGTTGGCCGACTGGCGCAACCATGCTTTAAAGCTGGAAAATGAAGTGAAAAGGGTGATCGTCGGTCAGGATAAAGCGATACGCCTGATGAATATTGCCATTTTTGCACGTGGTCACGTGCTGCTTGAAGGTGGCGTGGGTGTTGGTAAAACCACGTTGCTGCAATCCATTGCTAGATGTATCGGCGGTGCTTACGAGCGTATTGAAGGTACGGTGGATTTAATGCCGAATGACCTGATTTACCATACCTATCTAGGCGAAGATGGTCGCCCGAAAATTGATGAAGGCCCGTTGTTGCGTGCTGGTGAGAATCTGTCAGTTTTCTTTTTCAATGAAATCAATCGTGCCAGACCACAAGTGCATGCTTTGATGTTGCGCGTGATGGCTGAGCGTCATATCAGTGCTTTCAAAAAAGAATACCGCTTGCCACACATGGTGGTATTCGCTGACCGTAATCAGGTAGAAAAGAATGAGACTTTTGAGATTCCATCTGCGGCGCGAGATCGCTTTATGATGGAAATTCCCATAGAGATTCCTGCGGATCGTGAATTAAGAAAAGCGCTGATGTTTGATGTGAAGTATCAGCATGCTGAAAATTTAACCAAGCAAGTTGAAGCGAATGTGTTGCAGTTTGACCAGCTCAATGGTTTCTCTGACATTTTGCAAAGTCATATCAAGTCTAGCGATATTCTTGAGGATTACGCGCTAGATTTATGGGAATCTACCCAGAATCCAGAAAAGTTTGGCATCAAACTTGATAGTGTTGATGTGAATCGCTTGATACATACCGGTGCTAGTCCTCGCGGTATGGGTATGCTGTTAAAAGCCGCGCGAGTAAATGCTTGGTTGATGAATCGCGACAGTTTGTATCCTGAAGATATTCATGCGGTGTTCCATGAGTTAATCGCTCACCGTCTGGTGTTCAATTCCATGTACGAAAACCGTAGAACCGTGTTGGCGCGCGAGTTGACCACACAAATACTGCGTACCGTTGCCGTACCAGCACAAGCTAGAGCAGCATGACTCCAGCTTACGCAAAACCGTTTACTTACCAAATCCCCTGGAAGTCAAGCAGCATCCACTTTGGCGGACATCGTGGTACGCAACGCGGCTTGGGGTTTGAGTATAGGGGCAATGTGTCGCTGATAGATTATCCCGATGCGCGGCGTATGGATTTGCGTCAGACCTTACGCGACCCTTATGAGCAAGTGCAAGTAAGGTTATTTAATCAGGACAATACCACGCCAATTTTTGCGCTTTGTGATCTATCTAGCTCCATGCAGTTTAAAGGGCGCGATAGAAAGTTGGATATGGCGAAGGAAATTGCCGCATCGATTGCTTATTCAGTGTTTGAAACTGGTGATGTATTTAGCTTTATAGGCTACAACCAAGAGGTAATAGAGGCATTGACGCTGCCATTAAGTCATCACGTGCATCAGTCGTTTGAAGTGATTGAGCAGCTTAGTCATTACAAGCGCATGCGGGTTGGCTCTGAAGGCATCTTGGAAGTGCCGCAGTACTTGAGTCAGCAACGTGGCTTGGTGTTTTGGATTTCAGATTTTCATATGCCAATCGCACAGATAGAGCAGGCGCTCAACATGATGTCTATGCATCAAGTGGTGCCGGTTGTTTTATGGGATGACCAGGAGTACAAAAAACTGCCCACATTTGGTTTTGGCAACATGATCGATCCTGAAACTGGCTTGAACAGAACCATTTTCTTTCGAGAGTCTGTCAGAGCGCAGTTTGAAGAGGCCTTTCTTGAAAGAAAACAGGCGCTTGATAAGCTGTTTTCAAGGTTTGAGAGTCAGGCCATTTATCTGAGTGGTAAGTTTAATCCTGAAGACATGTCGCATTATTTTGAACAGGCTATGTAAACGGACTGTTTAACAGACTTTTTAAACAATCGATAAGTTTGTAAGCACTTGAGGAATCTATGAAAAATATAATACAAGGTATGGCTAAAATCCTCACCTTAATCTCGTTTGGCCTTTATACGTCAGTCGCTATGGCGTTGGCGTCTGAGGCCAAACTAATCAGTGTGGTAAACCCATCACAAAGCAATGGCATTCAAGTCGGTGATGTACTGCATCGCACGGTAAGAATTGAGGTGGATTCAAGCTATCAATTGCCCAAGAATGCTTTACCCATGAAAGGGGAACGACAAAATGGGGTTGAGTTGTCTGGCATTGAAGTGAAGTTATCCGAGCATCATAAGAAGAGTCTCTATACGATAGCGCTGCATTATCAAGTGTTTGCGAGTGCAGCTAAGCCTGAGGTGATGTATTTACCGGCTGAGCATTTTTCATTCACGGGTGGTGCTCAGCCTTTGGATATAAAAGTGCCCACTTGGGGTTTCTGGTTCTCGCCCTTGGTGGCAGATGGCATCAGTAATGCGAAAGAGAATCTTCAACCGCAATACAAACCCACGCTGTTTGATATAAGCACACATACCAATCGGCTATGGGTGCTGCTAGGTTTGTTGTTTGTCGGGCTTGCTGGCCTGCTTTACGTGAATGCAGATATTAGATGGTTGCCTTGGATGAATGGTGCCTTTGCTGAGGCACATCGCAAGCTTAAAAAACTTTCTAAAACCCCAGAAGGACAAAAGCAGGCGCTGGTGTATATGCATCAGGCGTTCAATAAGATTCATGGCGAGAACCTGTTTGGGCATGAGGCTGAGCCGTTTCTAGTGGCGAATCCTCATTTCTCTGCATTGACGGCCGACATCAAGGCGTTTTTTGAGCGCTCTAATGCGTCATTATTTGCCAGCCAGCCATCAAACAGTAGCCAGTTTATCCATGAACTCATTGTACTAAGCAAACGCTTAAGAGATTGTGAACGAGGTGTTGCATGACGCTGTTACAGCCTTGGGCACTATTGTTGTTGCCGTTAGCGTACGCACCTTTTTTGTTTAAAATCCATCAGGGACAAATGTACTCTTGGCTGGAAATCATGCCGGTAGATCGCGTTTCTGAAATTGCCAATACGGTGCTTAAAGTAATCACTAGCATTATTTTGCTTGGTATTATTTTGGCGCTGGCATCGCCACAGGGCGCCAACAATAAAGTGCAAAAGATAGGTAAGGGCGCGCAAACAGTATTGGTGATTGACCGAAGCGTGAGTATGGATCATCCCTTCGCTGGTGAGAGCACCAGTGGCCGTGCCGCAGAAATCAAGTCGGCGGCGGCGAGGCGGCTCATTACCCAGTTTATTGATTCACGACCTGATGACATGATGGGCGTAGTCGGGTTTACCAACTCGGCTTTGTATGGCATGAAAATCACCACGAATCGTGATGCGATTCATGCTGCCATTAATGCTGCCACCGGGCCTGCGCTTAATCAAACCAATATCGGTGCAGGTGTCACCCAAGCCGCTACGCTGTTTGACAGTATTCAAAGCTCAGGCTCACGTGCAGTGATTTTACTATCAGATGGTGCCGGCAAACTTAGCCCACACGTCAAGTACAAAATTGCTCATGAGTTTGCGACTAAAAAGCTGAATTTGTATTGGATAGTGCTACGGGAACCGGATGACGTCAGTATTTTTGGCAATGAAACCTATGCCGACGATAAAGTGCCGGATGCCATCGCACTCGATAGATATTTCAAATCGCTCAAAATCAAATACAAAGCTTTTGAAGCCGACAACCCAACTACTTTGCAGACGGCATTGCAATATATTGACTCTAAAGAAAAAAATGTCATTCAGTACTCGGTGAATATTCCGGGGCATGACTATTCTCGTGACCTTATTTTGCTGGTGCTGGTGTTGAGCATTTCACTTTTAATCATCAAGAATTTGAGGGTACATTCATGGTAAAGCGCATCAAACGCAGCAATATGGTCTTTGGCTTATTGCTGTTAGTCGGCCTGATAGGCAGTGGATATGAGGCTTTTCAGATCAGCAAGATTAAACATGTGAACAGTGACATTATGGCTGGGCAACTTATTTCAGATGACGCCTACCCATATTTGCAAAAGTTTTATGCCGCTTATGACCAAGGCAAGAAGCAGGATTACAAACATGCGATACAAACCTATGGACAGTTGCTGGAAACTTCTCCTAGCGTCACTGAGCAAGCGAAAATCCAGTTCAATATTGCGAATAACCTGTTTATGTCTGGCTTGATTCGCCGTGTGAATGATGACGGCACCTTGCAAGATGAAGCACGTTACGCTTACGCGCAAGCCAAAATGGCCTATGAGCAATCATTACGGTTAATGCCGGATGCCCCTGTGGCAAAGTTTAATTTAAGCTTGCTACATTCGGTGATGTCTCACAGCATGAAACCTGCACCAAAAGAGCAATCCACCATGGAACTAAGTAACTTGCCGATTGGATTGCCATGAACAAAATACTAGGGTTGATTAGCCAGTTTCTCAAAGAAAATTATGAAACTGCGCTTTACGTTGTAGCAGCTAGTTTGCTGTTGTTGGCATTGATCAAGCCGCAGATTCAGCTCAAGCAACAAGTGCATAATTATTTGCTCGTGGCAGACGTATCGCAAAGCATGAATGCCGAAGATGAGAAGCTGGCTAATCAAGCAGTCAGCAGGCTAGCTTACACGCAGCATTTAATGAAAAAAGTGGTTGAAGGCTCACCTTGCGGTACTTATTTCAGTGTGGGTATTTTCGCATCGGATAATGTAGCTTTGCTGATTACACCATTAGAGGTATGCGCCAATTTAGACGTGATTACAGATTCAATCGATCACCTTGAGTGGCGCATGGCTTGGAAAGGCAACAGTCGCTTGAGTTTTGGGGTAAGGGCTGCGGCCAATACCTTTGACTCACTCAATGTGCCAGCACAGATGCTATTTTTCACAGACGGCGATGAAGCGCCGCGTGTGAATGTGACAATCAAGCAAGATTTAAGCGGCATTCAAATCGGTAAGAATTTCATGTTTGTTGGTGTGGGCGGCCATGAAAAAGTAGGTGTGCCTAGATTTAACACAGCTAATAAGCGCGTAGGATTTTGGCCGATTAGTGACAATAATAACGCTGGTGCGGTTGGTGTTACCTATTCAGACCCTAGCGCTGATGAGCCTGATCCATCCGTGGCATCGGCTGAATATGACCGCTTTTTGTCAAAACTGGAGGATGAGTATCTAGTATCTCTTGCAGGTGAAATCAAGGCGAAATATATCAAAGGTCAAGATAAGCCTGAGTTCTATAGTTTCGTGCAGCAGCAAACGCCAGCAGCAAGCTTTGTAACAGCTTACTCGATTCGATGGTTGTACCTGCTGTTGGCGCTGATGTTAATGCTGGCAGCGTATGTTCCGAATATGCTGGCAAGGTTTTCTAAAATAGAGGTTAAGAGTTTTTAATAAGTGTGACGGAAGATGTTCGAAACGTAATATGCGTGCGCTTGGCTATTGTTCAATTTTTTCACGTGATAGGCATTTCCTGTTTGTTGCTGGTTGTATAATTGAGGTATTCATTTTATTCAATTCAAGACGCAAAACATCATGTTAAAAGCCTATGCAGCGCACGTGCAAGAACGTGCCACACAAAGTTTGCCTCCTTTACCATTGAGTGCAGAGCAAGTTGCTCAGCTGGTTGAACTCCTTAAAAATCCTCCAGCAAATGAAGCTGAAACATTGCTGGATTTGCTTGCAAACCGCACACCCGCCGGTGTTGACCAAGCGGCTTACGTGAAAGCTGCATTTTTGTCTGACATTGCTACGGGTAAAGCGGCATCTCCATTAGTCGATGCCGAAAAAGCCGTGCAATTATTGGGCACCATGTTGGGTGGCTACAATGTGCAAGCTTTAGTGGCGCTACTGGACACTCCAATGGCTGAGGCAGCAGTTAAAGCTTTGTCACAAACTATCCTAATGTTTGACGCTTTTCATGATGTCGATGAAAAGATGAAAGCAGGCAACTTGCATGCTAAAAAATTGATGGAATCTTGGGCAAGCGCTGAATGGTTTACCAACGCACCTGTGCTGGCAGAAGAAATCAAAATGGTGGTGTTTAAGGTAGATGGTGAAACCAATACCGATGATTTAAGCCCAGCACAAGATGCTTGGAGCCGCCCGGATATTCCGTTGCATGCCAAAGCCATGCTGGTAAATAAAATTCCAGATGGCTTGAAACTCATTGAAACCTTGAAGCAAAAAGGCTTGCCGCTGGCCTATGTGGGCGATGTGGTGGGTACGGGTTCTTCACGCAAATCTGCGATTAACTCTGTGCAGTGGTACATGGGTAACGATATTCCACACATTCCAAACAAGCGTACTGGCGGTGTGATTTTGGGTACCAAAATTGCGCCTATTTTCTTTAATACCGCTGAAGACTCCGGCGCGTTGCCAATTCAATGTGACGTATCAAAAATGCAAACGGGTGATGTGATTACCATTCAGCCATTTGCAGGCAAAGTATTAAATGAACAAGGCGAGGTGATTTCAAGCTTTGAACTAGCACCATCAACCATTGCGGATGAAGTGCGCGCTGGTGGCCGTATTCCATTGATTATCGGCCGCGGTTTAACCACTAATGCGCGTCTGTCATTAGGTTTGCCAGCATCAGACTTATTCATTCAGGCTACTACCCCAAAAGATACTGGCAAGGGTTATACCCTGGCGCAGAAAATGGTCGGTCGCGCATGTGGCTTGCCAGAAGGCAAGGGCGTACGCCCAGGTTCTTATTGCGAGCCAAAAGCGACGACTGTGGGTTCGCAAGATACCACTGGCGGCATGACGCGTGACGAACTAAAAGAGTTGGCTTGCTTGGGTTTTAGCGCTGACTTGGTGATGCAAAGTTTCTGCCATACCGCAGCCTATCCGAAGCCTGTCGATATTAAATTGCAACATAGCTTGCCTGAGTTTATTTCCAGCCGTGGCGGTGTTTCACT
>JAZJYS010000079.1:0-15993 GCA_040390265.1 Pseudomonadota bacterium
CTTGCGTGGTAAACATGCTTCCGCTAAGTGTGAAAGCTGCCATAAGCCAACGGCGGCTTCGCTGAAGTTAGCAAGTACTTGCGTCTCTTGCCATAAGAGTGATGATAAACACGAGGGCACTTTGGGCGACCGTTGTGAAAAATGTCACTCAGAAAAGAGCTGGTCTAGCACGCCGGGTTTCGATCATGACGACACCAAGTTTCCGTTGCGCGATAAGCACAAAGCTGCGAAATGCCAAACCTGTCATAAGAACGGCGTGAAAGAAAAGCTGCCTTTGTTATGTAACGATTGTCATAAGAGTGATGATAAGCATAAGGGCAATTTTGGGGTGAAGTGCGAAAGCTGCCATACCGAGAAAGACTGGAAAACACCAGCCAAATTTGACCATGACCGTGACACCAAGTATGTGCTGCGTGACAAACATAAGGTGGCAAAGTGTGATGGGTGCCATACAGGCAAGCTATACGGGCAAAACCTGAAAACGGACTGTTTCTCTTGCCACAAGAAAAATGATGAGCATAAAGCGCGCTATGGTGAAAAGTGCGAAACCTGCCACATTGAAAAATCATGGAAAACGCTGATATTCAATCACGACCGCGACACCAAATATCGTTTGCTGGAAAAGCATAAGGCCGTGAAGTGTGACTCATGTCATAAGGCTAATCTCTACAAGGATAAGCTAAAGAGCACCTGTATTTCCTGTCATAAGCAGGACGACAAGCACAAGGGTCAAGAGGGCGATAAGTGCGAGGATTGCCATAATGAGAAAACCTGGAATCAGGCGAAGTTCGATCACGGCAAATCAAAATTCCCCTTGCTAGGCAAGCATTACAAGGTGGAATGCAAAAAGTGCCACTTGGCACCAACCTTTAAAGATGCAAAATCAGAATGCGCCAGCTGTCACATTAAAGAGGATGTGCATAAGCTACGTCTAGGTACAGAGTGTGAAACTTGCCACAACGCGCGTGATTGGAAAATCTGGGATTTTGATCATGACAAAAAGACCAAATTCAAGCTCGATGGCGGCCATAAAGGCATTACCTGTTACGAGTGCCACAAGAGCCCATCCAAAGGCAAAAAGCTTGCTACGCCAGCCACCTGTGGCGATTGCCATGCCTCAGATGATATTCATGATGGTAACTTTGGCCGGCAGTGTGAACGTTGCCATGTTTCCAAAACTTGGTCAGAACTCAAAATGGGGGCTGGGTTCTCTAGGTAGAGGATATTGTTTTATGTAGTAACTAGGTATAACGACTATTGAGATGTTAAAAGTACATGCCAATTGAGGTGCGGGTCATGTACTCTTGCGTGAAATTAACTTTTGGATCGTAGGCAAAGCGAACAAAGAATTTTGACCAGTCATAGGTGATTGATGCGCCTGTACCATGAATTGACTGACCTTGGTCAGCAGGGCCGCTTTTATTGAATACATCTAATGTTAGCCGTTGCTGATTAGGCAATGGTGATTTGATGAGTAGATGCAAGTTCTGCTGGCCTGGCACTACCCTGTTATCACGCACCAGAAATAGTGTGACACTGGAATCATCTGCAATTTTATAACCAGCCCCAAGCGTAATCGCATCGTTCGGGTCAAAGTTCAGATTGGCATAGGGTTTCAGATTGGTTCTGCCATAGCCGATGATGCCAAAAAATGGGGCACCTATTGTAGCGGTGATTGAGCCGCCTAAAAAATCATGGTCTGCGGCTTGCAGGGACGAGTCTATATCAAGCAACCCAATATGATCTGTGCGTTCGTATCCGGCACGCCACTGCTCAAAGCCTGTTGCGCTTTCCTTGTAGTAGCCAATCCAGCCGCGTTGATTGTCAAGATCCGCTCTGAGGTTAATGTCATTGGCTTGCAGGTTGTGTGTTGCGTAATTTGACAGGCTCAGCTTATAGGCAATGTGTGCATCTTTTTCATCACCCGCATGGAGCTCTGGCGCATTGCCAACATTGATCTCTGGTGATGCTGAGTCTGCAAATGCTGTTGTTCCATGCACCAGAAATGGCAGACAGATAAGACTAAAAAATATTAGTCTTATCTGATTCACGCTTTGTGTATGGTCAGCAGTTGTTTTAAATGTCGACATACAAGCTTACTCCACCATTATTTTTAGCAACCGGTATTCTCAGCAATCGGTGTGCCGTCTTTGATTAATCAAGACTCATGTCTTTTTCTTCTGTCGAGTTGGATTTACCGCCGTATTTTTTCACTACCCATAAATACACTGATGGCAGTACCAATAAGGTCAGTAGCGTTGCGCTTATTAAGCCGCCAATCACCACTACGGCTAGTGGCCGTTGTGTTTCTGCACCAATGTTATGAGAGAGCGCCATTGGCAATAAACCGAACATGGCGAGTAACCCCGTCATCAGCACGGTACGTAAGCGGGACATTGCGCCTTCATGCACGGCTTCTTCCGGTGTTTTTCCCTCTGCAATCAGTTGGTCAAATACGGATACCATCACCACGCCATTCAAAACCGCCTGTCCAAATAACGCAATGAAGCCAATCGCAGCCGAAACAGATAGTGGAATACCTGTGATGAATAGCGCCACAATGCCGCCAATCAACGCAAATGGAATGTTCGCCACAATCAGTAATGCATTTTTGAATGAGCCAAAGGCATCAAACAGCAGCACAAAAATGAGCAGGATAGACAAAGGTACCACAACCGCCAGCCTTGCCATCGCACGTTCCTGATTCTCAAACTCACCAGACCAAGTAACGGTTGCATTGCTTGGAATAGTGACTTGTGATTTCACTCTTGCTTGCATGTCAGCAACAACACTACCCATGTCACGGTTTTGTATGAAAATACCGATGGACACCACGCGCTGCCCATTTTCACGGGCAATATTCATTGAACCAACGGTTTGTTTGAAGTGTGCCAATTCACTGAGTGGAATTTGCGCACCACTGGGTGCGGCAATCAATAAGTCGTCTAATTTACTTAAAGCGCGCTGCGCTTCAGTTAAACGCACCACCACCGAGAAGTGGCGTTCACCTTCCCACAGTTCGGTTGTAGCTTTGCCTGCCAAGGCCGTTTCAATCACATCCTGAATGTCGCCGACATTAATGCCATAACGTGCAGCAGCATCTCGGTCAACTTCAATGAGCTCTTGCGGTAAATCACCATCACGGTCTATGTAAGCGCGTGAAACACCGGCAACGGTAGAAACCTGTTGAATAATGGCTCTTGCCGTTTTCTTTAGTTGACCCAAATCATCGCCATGCACTTTAATCACAATCTGGCCGTCAATTTGTGAGATGCTTTCGAGCACATTGTCTCTAATCGGCTGCGAGAAGGTTGCATCAACGCCAGGTAGTGTTGAAACTGCTTTATCCATTTCATCAACAATTTTGTCTTTTTTGTAGCCTTGACGCCAATTTTCTTCAGGTTTCAGTTCTACAAAGAATTCCCCACCGTTAAATATTTTAGGGTCGGAGCCATCATCTGGTCTGCCGACTTTTGAGATGACACTTTTCACTTCAGGCACTGTATGTAGTGCTGCACGAATACGATGGGCTGCCAATAGTGCTTCAGATTGCGATACCGATGAGGGTAATGTGACGTTCACCCAAATGGAGCCTTCATCAAGTTCTGGTAAAAACTCGGTACCCACTTGCGTGCCTAATGCTAGGGCACCTACCAATAACAATACCGCGATACTGAGAATTTGTTTGGGTCGCACCACCGCCCATGAAAAAGCTGGTGCATAGATTTTCTTGAACCATGTGAGCAAACGATTATCATGATGCGGAATACGGTCTCGCAGTAGCCATAAGCATAATAATGGCACCAATGTCAGCGATAAAATCAGTGAGCCAATCAATGCCGAAGTGACGGAGAATGCCATAGGCGAGAAAATGCGGCCTTCAGCACGTTGCAGCGTGAAAATAGGAATATGTGCCGCAATAATCACCAGCATTGAGAACAAGGTAGGGCGCCCCACTTCGGTCACTGCTTTATAAATGGTTCTTCTGCGCTCATTGAAAATATGCTGCGACGCATCACTCATGTTGCCTAGCCGCAAGAACACGTTTTCCACGACAATTACCGCACCATCTACAATAATGCCAAAGTCCATTGCACCTAGCGACAGCAGGTTGGCTGGCAAGTGCAAAAAGGTCAGGCCTAAAAAGGTAGACAATACGGCGAGTGGAATAATGCAAGCGACGATAAGTGCCGCGCGTAAATTACCTAAAAATAATAGCAATACAAACGTGACTAACAGTGCGCCTTCAATTAGGTTGCCAAACACGGTATGCAGCGTTTTATCAATCAACCATGACCGGTCGTAATAGGGTCTTAACTGCACGCCTGGTGGCAGACCGTGATCGTTCAGCTCGCTGATGGTTTGTTTGATGCCTTTGAGTAATTCGGAAGGATTCTCGCCTTTGCGCATCAGCACCAAGCCATTGACGATATCGTCGTTGTCATCTTGACCTACCAAGCCTTGTACTGGCGCACTCGCTTCTTGCACCGTAGCAACGTCGCGGATCAAGATAGGCACACCTTTGCCATTGTCGCCAACTACGACACGGTCGATGTCAGCCGAGGTTTGGAATGTGCCGAGGGAGCGCACCAGGAATTGTTGACGGCCTTGTGAAACAGCGCCACCGCCGGCGTTGGCGTTAGAACGAGATAAGGCCGAGAATAACTGTGCCAAGGTGATTTTAGCATCACGCATTTTGGCTAAATCAGGGCTCACTTCATATTGTTTGAGTGCGCCGCCCATCGATACCACATCAGCCACGCCAGGGACTTTCTTCAGGGCTTTTTCAACAACCCATTCTTCAATTTCTCTTAGTTGACGTGATTTAAGGTGATCGCCCTGAACGCGGAAACGATAAATTTCACCAATCGACGTCGAGAGTGGTGCTACATCCGGCTCAACGCCAGCTGGTAAGTCAATACCGCGTAGCCGTTCAAAAACCTGCTGGCGGGCTTCTTTATCTGTTGGTTTGTCATTGAATGTAATCATCATGTACGACAAGCCGAATTGCGTATGCGTGAACATACGCACCATGTTTGGCATACCAGACATGGCGACTTCAATTGGAATCGTGACTTGTTTTTCTACTTCTTCCGCCGCGCGGCCTGAGTATTGCGCAACGATATTTACTTGCGTGTCAGAAACGTCAGGAAAGGCCTCGATGGGTAAGTTGATAAATGCAATGACACCACCCAGCACAAACAATACTAGGCCTAACACTACAAACACGGGTTGCGTTAATGCAAATCGAACAATGCGGTTAATCATGTTTTATTTTCCTAATTCACTGGCACTGATTTAGGTGCAACCGCACTTGGTTTAGCCGCAGTTGGCTCAACTGGCGTTCTGCTTTCTTCTATGAGTTTTTCTAAAAAGAGTGCGCCATCTAAAACCACTTCATCACCTTTATTCAGGCCACTGGCAATGGATACCCACTCCTCATTGCTAGCAACAGGCACAATCGCCTTGCGCGTATAAACGCCGTCAGCTGTTTTAACAAACACCATTTTTGTCGACTCTTTTAAGAATACGGCTTTGGTTGGGATGTCTAGCGTGTCACTGGCAGCATTGTTTAACTGTGCGGTCACATACATTTCAGATTTTAATTTTAGTGATGAATTACGCAGTTTTGCACGTACTTTCAAGGTATGGCTGGCAGGATCTAGCGCATCTTCAATGAAATCCACTTGCGCGTTAAATGTTTCATTAGGCCAAGCGCTGGAACGAAGAATGACATTCATATCTTTATGCAGTGAGTTGATTGCCTGTTCAGGCGCATCAATCCAGCACCACAGGTAAGTCGGGTCGCTCACAATGAATAATGGCGGAGTGGCTTGATCTGGTCGCCATTCCATGCCTGGGTTGGTATTGCGGGCAACTAATACGCCGGCAATTGGGCTTCTGATCGTGAACTTCTGATCCACAGTATCGGTAGCACCCAAGGATTTAAGTTTGACTTCTGCGCGCACTGCTTCGGCTTTACTGCGTTGTAGATCCGATTGAGACTGTTCAAAATCTTTGCCTGCAATAATGCCGGCCTCGGCCAAGTCTTTGTTACGGGCACGATTTCGCTCAGCTTGTGCCAAGTCTGACTTAGCACGTTCAACATCGGCCTGTGCGCTACCTAAGTCTGGTGAGCTTAAGTGAGCTAATGCTTGATTCGCTTTCACTGATGCACCTGTTTGTACTAAAACATCCGTTAAATGGCCGGCAATCGGCGATGAAATGCGTGCAGTATGATCTTCATCCCACGTAAGTCGCGCTGGCAAGCTTTGTACATTTTCTTGCGATGAAACGACAGGTGCAGTAATTAATTTTTGTTTTAAGGACGAGTTTGCTGAAAAATGCACCGCGTCTCCAGAAACAACCGGCTCATCGGCAGGTGGACTCTCTGCTGCTGGTTTATGGCAGGCGCTCAACACAGATAAAAGTGTTGCCGCGATTAACGTATGGGTGATGTAGTGTCGTGCAGTTACATTAGGCGTCATAAGAGTCACTCAGAGTAATTTGTAATTAAATATTGTTTGCGGAAATTGATTGGTTGCGGGCAAGCACGGCACGCGCTAAATTGGCACGTGCTACTAAGGTATCTAAACGTGTTTGACGCAGCATGCGGCGCGCATCCAGTAAATCTAGTAAGTCTAAAGCGCCTTTTTTGTAGCCAAGTTCTACGGTGCGGGCAACATCTTCTGCGCGAGGTAATTGTTCATTTTGCAGAACCTGCAAGCTAGCCTCAGCATTCGTGACATCAGCATTGATGCGCTGCCATTCCACATTTGCATTCGCCTCGATATGCGCTAATGCTTCTTTAGCCGCGTCATAATTGCTATTCGCTAAGGCGATTTCACCTTCATAGCGATGATTGATTGCCAACGGAATGCCAACGGTAAAGCTAATGGTGTCGCCAGTCCCTGTTGTATTGCTTGCACTGGTTGGCCAGTGGTCATATTGCACACCAGCAGTAATGTCGGATTTCCGCAATGCCAGAGCCAAATCCAATTGGCTCTTGGCCGCTTCTACACGTAGTTGCGCCGCTTTAATGTCAGCACGATTAGCGATTGCAAAGTTATTTGTATCTAAAGGGGCAATATCTAATATTGCCGCATCCACCGTTAAGGCTTCGGCTTTAGATTCCCATGCCAGCAATGTCGCTAACGTGAGTTGTGCGGCTTTGGCGTCGGTTTTAGCTTGTCTTAATTCAATGCCAGCACGGTTAGCATCAATCTTTTGACGTTGTGCGTCGATGGGAGGTAAGTCGCCTTTTTCGGCACGAATGTTATTGGCACGCAGTGTTTCCTCGTATAAGGCAACCACTTGTGAGAGCAGGTTTACGCGCTCATTCAGTGCAGCCAAGTCAACCATTGCTCTTAATAAAACAATACTTTGCTGGCGTTCAATATCCAACACATCTTGCTTGGATGCTGCTACTTGGCCTTGCGCTGATTTGACTCTCAAATCACGTTTATTGCCGCGCTCAATGAGCTGTTCATAGCGAACTGACGTGTCCATCGTCTTGTCGAAATAAGAGCCTGCACCAATGCCAAGCTTCGGATTAAGGCCACCCAGACCAATGGTCAGATTAGGGTTCTGAGTCTGTCCGGATGCGGTTAAGTTTGCTTCATTCGCAGTGATAAATCGTTTACTGTCTACGATATCAAGATTGCATTGCAGCAAGCGGTTTAGTGCGATTTCCTTGCTAAGAATTGGTGGCGGCATATCCGATTCGCAAGCTGGAGATGCGTAACTGCTAGCCGAAAAAATGATGATATAAGCGCTCACTAGCGTTGCAATTAAACGCTTTGGTTGAAGCTTACTTAAGTGTTCAGGTCGATTAAGCATAATTTTTCTATACATCAGTATTTTTTGTTTCGTTAACATTGAATTTCAACATTGAGCCGAGCGTAATTTCTTTGGATGCTTTTAAGAAATTACTTCTCCTAAGTTAGGATGTACCTTATATAGATAGAAGCTTACATAAACCTTACATATTCAAATATTCATAATCGGGGTGGTATCGCATTGCGTGCAATTGCGGTTGATACTCAGGGCAGTGTGCGTCTGTAGGATTTCTGTCACTATGATGGGATATAATTCCCCAGCTGCTACCTAGGGAATTATCAGCATGAACATCCATCTAGTAGAATCTACTATCATTCCTTTCGCATGACGTTTACTTAATGAGCTTATCCACCTTGACCATACAAACCGCATATATGCCCCTTGCTGCCGCTGTTCAACAGCCATGGCAAACAAGCGCTCTGGGTGCGGTCTGTTTTGTTGATACTGCAACGGGTAGTCAGATTGAATGCCAACTTAAACTGCCAATGCTTCTGTTACGCGCTCCAGTTCTGGCGGGCGCCGAGGCTGCTTGTGAAGTATGGTTGAGTCACACTAGTAAGCCTTTAGGGGCTACTCAACTAAACGTAGGTCAAAAAGGCGCAATTCAATATCGCTCTAATGACGACTATCTGTTCGGCCTGATTACCTTGGATGAGTCTGCGATTCTGCCACATGACTCGGCTATTGCGCCGCTACAGCAAGCGGCAGAGTCAGCTTATCGCCAGATATTTGCGCTCATGGATACTCAGGGTTATCCCTACATGTACCGCTTCTGGAATTACATGGCGGACATCAATGGCGTCAGTCATGGCTTGGAGCGCTATCGTCAGTTTAATGTCGGGCGCAAAAATGCATTTTTGGCCTGTGGCCGTGAAGTGGCCGAGCAGCTGCCAGCCGCTTGTGCGCTGGGTTTGGTTGATGGCGCACTGACCATTGCGTTTCTGGTTGGGCGTCAAGCGCCTGTGGCGATTGAAAATCCTCGGCAGGTGAGTGCTTATGAGTACCCCGCCGAATATGGTCCGCGCACACCTAGTTTTTCTCGCGCTACTTTGTTATGTGCTGAGCAAGATGCGCTTTTATTCATCTCCGGCACCGCTAGCATCGTTGGGCATCAAACCTTGCATCCGCAGGATGTGCTGGCGCAAACCAGAGAAACCATTGCGAATCTGGAGGCCGTGATTGCTGAGGCAAATCGCGTACTTGGTCAGCATAATTTTAATTTGCAGCGTATGTTTTTCAGGGTATATCTCCGTCACGCCGCAGATTTAGCTGTGGTGCAAAATGCAATGCAACACCACATTGGCGGCAAGCTGAATGTTGTTTTTGTGCAGGCTGATATTTGCCGTCAGGAATTATTGCTGGAAATCGAAGCAACCGCAGCGCCTGTATTGGAGCGCGTATGCACTTAATCATGAAGCCTGCCGCGCAGTTATTGCTCACGGTATATGACTATCTGGTGTTGTATCTAGGCTTGCTTTGGCTGGGGTTGCTAAGCCTGAGCTGGACGCTAGTGGCGACACTGCTCTACCCGCTGTTACCCAAGCGTACTGCAACGATGCTGGGGCGATATGTGATTATGATTTCCTTTCGCGCTTATCTGGCCAGCTTGAGTCTGTCGCGCCGCTGCTATTTTGATTTAACCGAGCTGGACGTTTTGCGCGGTGATACGCCCCTGATTATTGCGCCTAATCACCCGTGCCTGCTGGATGCGGTGATGGTGATTTCGCGGTTGCCAAATGTGGCCTGCGTGATGAAGTCTGAGTTGATGAACAATGTGTTTCTCGGCGCTGGCGCACGTTTGGCGCGTTACATTCGCAATGAGCCAATACGCCAGATGGTATTGCAATCCAGTGAAGATTTTAAAACCGGCAGCCACCTGCTGTTGTTTCCGGAAGGCACGCGTACTACGCGCCAGCCAATCAATGCGCTCAAGGGCAGTATTGCCCTGATTGCCATGCAGGCACAAGTGCCGGTGCAAACGGTGCTGATAGAAACCAATTCGCCCTATCTCAGCAAAGGCTGGTCTTTATTCCGCAAGCCTGCCATGCCTGTCAGGTATAAAATCAGGCTGGGTAAACGCTTTGACCCGCCAGAAAATACCCACCAATTCATGACCGAGCTTGAAGACTATTTTACTCAAACGCTTAACTCACGCGAAATGCCTCCATTATGACCACTGCTTCAGCCAGCCATCTCGTGCTTATCCCCAGCTATAATCCTGGGCCTAAAGTGGATGAAACCGTACGCGCCGCACGGCAATACTGGAACCCAGTATGGGTCGTGGTCGATGGCAGTACCGATGGCTCAGAACTCGAGTTGCAGGCCATGGCCGCACAGGATTCAGGCTTGCGTGTCATCTATTTGCCACGCAACCAAGGCAAGGGCGCCGCTGTATTGCAAGGCCTGAAACTCGCCGCAGCGGAAGGCTATACCCATGCGCTGACGATGGACTCCGACGGACAGCACCCGCCAGAATTAATCCCTACCTTCATGGCAGCCTCTCTCCAGCAACCAAATGCAATGGTGCTGGGCAAGCCGGTATTTGATACCAGTGCGCCGAATCTACGCGTGCAGGGGCGCAAGATTTCTAACTGGTGGGCTAATTTTGTCACGTTGTGGGGCGGCATTGGCGATTCGCTCTTTGGTTTTCGCATTTACCCCATTAACCCGTTAATCAAAGTCATGCGTTTTCAACCGTGGATGCGCCACTTCGACTTTGATCCGGAAGCCGCAATCCGCTTGTGCTGGCGTGGCGTGAAAGTGGTGAACCTGCCAGCGCCAGTACGCTATTTCAGCATCGACGAAGGCGGTGTGTCACACTTCCGCTATCTGCGCGATAACATATTGCTGACTTGGATGTACACACGCTTATTTATCGGTTTTGTGCTGCGCTTGCCTGTGTTGGTGGTGCGGCGGTTAATTGGTTAAGCCTGATGTGCTTAACAGCGCGTTGCGAGCCAAAAAGTAACCTATAACAAATAATCGCGCTCATCTGCATCTAGCGGCTCAATTGCCGTTATCTGCTGTTCCAATACTGCCAGCGTGGCTTCAGAAGCATCATGTTCATTTTTGAGTCTGGCAACAATCCGTGCGCGCAATTCAGCGGGGGATGCCTGCGGTGCGAGAATGCGAAATTCTGCACCTTGTTGCGTGGCTAGCGTCTGAAAGGCCTTACGTTCAGCACGTTTGAGAAATGCCGCATCAATAATGACTGACCAGCCTGCGGCGAGTAAGCTTTGCGTTAATTCATGCAGCCGTTGGTAGGTGCGTTGATGTGCCTCTTGAGTGTAAATACCCCCATCCAGCGTTGAGTTACTTTTAGCGGTGGCCGCAAGCCCGAACATGCGCTTACGTTCTACATCGGAGCGCAGGCGGATTGTGCTTCCGTTAACGTCATTGAGCAGCAGCGGTGTTGAAGCGGTGGTTTTGCCGCAACCGGATAAGCCGTGGGTAATGATGAGTCTGGGTTTAGGCGGAGAAGTGAGCCGTTCTGCGAGCTTGAGGTAGTTTTGCGTTTCGCTCATGTCATCTATATTTTTATTAGATGGATTCTGCTTGGCTCGAATCGCAGCGACCTTGGCGCGTACCAAAGCGCGATATACGGCATAGAAGCGCAGTACAGACATTGCGTCGTAATCACCAGTGCGAGTCAGCCATTCGTTTAAAAACCATCCTGCGAGGCTAGGCTGCTGGTGATCTAGCAGGTCAATGTAGGTGAAAGATATTTCGCTGGCAACGTCAATCCAGCGGAAATTTTCATTGAACTCAATGCAATCAAACAGCGTTACGCGCTCGTCTATCAACACAATATTGCCCAAATGCAAATCACCGTGGCATTCGCGTATTTGGCCTGCGGTTTTGCGTGCAGCAAATAGTGGGCTAAGCCGTTTGAATTCGGCTTGAGTCCACGCTAACAGCCTATCCAGTTGGGTCTGGCATGCTGTGTCTGAAATTAGTACATGCAGCTCTTTGAAGTTTTCCAGCGCAGGCGCCAACACCGCGTCAGGTGTGCCGAAGCGAGTTGTGCTAGGCGCGGTAGCGGCGGCATTGTGAAAAGTGACAATGCTGTCTGCCAAAGCAGCAATGTGGTCGAGTGTAAGTTCACCACGAGCACACACATGGTCTAGCCGACCTGTCTCATCAAAGCGGCTCATTTTGACTGCATATTCAATGGCAGCGCCGTCTTCAATAACATTGCCATCGTTGCTAAATTGTGGATTTTCAGGCGAGCCAACAATGGCGACGACCTCAAGGTAGATGTCTGGCGCGAAGCGGCGATTCAGGCGTAACTCTGCTGCACAGCACGCATGGCGTTTGGCGAGGGTGCCGTAGTCGAGAAACGGCAGGGTGATTGGTTTCTTGATTTTGTAAACAAACTCGCCAGCGAGTAGCAACCATGAAATATGCGTCTCTACGAGTTCGACCTTCGCTACCGGGTGTGGGTAACATTTCGGTTCAAGTAATGCCTTGATGATGGTTGGCAATGACGCGTGCATCATGCAATGCCTCTGCGCTTGATGGGTTGATTCTGATGGTTGAGTTGTAAACGTTTCATCATGCCTCCTACCTGTTAAAGCAAAAAAATTGGTGCTACCCAATCAAGCTGAGATTTACAACTATAAGCCCAGACTCACAACTTTTATTGTTGGCATCCGTGTTGATACATAGGGTAAGCGTACTCTGTTGGTGATGGTTTAATTAACCACTTATCTCACCTAACGCATCCACAATCATTTTACTGTCGTTCGGGCGTATCAATCGGCTTATCTCCACACCGTCTTTTAGGAACACTAGCGTAGGCCAAAGTTTTACGGCGTATGAACGCCCAAGGCGCTGGCCTTTGCCATCTTCAATCTTGATATGTTTGATGGCAGGGTAATGTGCAAACGCGGCGGCAATAATGGGCTGGGCGGCCTGACAATATCCACACCAAGCCGCGCCGAACTCGACGACTAGCGCCCCTGTGGATTGATCAATATCGGCTCTGGTCATTGCGGTGTCTTGGTTTGTCATATTGGGCTCATTTTTTGTTTGCTTAAAATTGCTTCTATTCACACATTCTTAAATATACCAGTTACTTAGCACTTATATGCCCACGCACCCCACAAGGTTATCCACAGAAATTGTGGAGTCAATCATTCACAGCTGCTTTGCTGCAAGTGCCATGCCAGCCCCATGCAAGTGCTGCCGATATGTTTTGAGGTAGTATAGAGCTCCCGTTTCTTACTTAATATCATGGCTACGTTCAAACTCATCGAAATTTCACAAGCGTTTAATGCTTTCGACGACATTCTTGATGTGCGTTCTCCAGCTGAATATACGGATGACCATATTCCCGGTGCGATGAGTGTGCCTGTACTGAATAATGAAGAGCGCGCCCGCATTGGCACTTTGTATACGCAAGTGTCGCCGTTCGAGGCCAAAAAATTAGGCGCAGCATTGATTGCACGCAATATCGCGCAGCATCTGGAAGAAAAATTCAGTGACCGGCCAAAATCCTGGCGCCCTTTAGTCTATTGCTGGCGTGGCGGCATGCGTAGCGGCGCGATGGCACATATTCTGGCGCAAGTCGGTTGGCACACAGCCCAATTGGCAGGCGGCTATAAAAACTATCGACGTCATGTGATTACGTCACTCGAAACCTTGCCTAAGCAATTTGATTTTCGGGTGATTAGTGGCGGCACAGGCTCAGGTAAAAGTCATCTGTTGCATGCTTTGGCAGCGCAAGGCGCGCAGGTGCTGGATTTAGAAGAGCTGGCGCAACACCGTGGCTCACTGCTCGGCAGGTTGCCAAATCAGCCACAGCCATCTCAAAAAACCTTTGAAACCCGCCTGTGGGACGGGCTGCGTACCTTCGCCGCTGATCGCCCCGTGTATATTGAGGCAGAGAGCCGTAAAGTCGGCGTATTAAGTTTGCCCACTATGCTAGTGGAGCGCATGCGCGCATCGCCTTGTGTGCGGGTTGAAGTGCCGCATGAAGCCCGCGTAAAATTTTTAATGGAAGACTATGCGCACTTTCTAAACAATCCCACTTTATTGATAGAGTGCTTGTCATTGCTGGTAGAACTGCATGGACATGAAGTGATCAGCCGCTGGTGCGAGCTGGCACAGAAAGGCGAGTGGGAGCTGCTGGTAGGTGAATTGCTCACACAACACTATGACCCAGCTTACAAGCGCTCGTCTGGCATTGGGTTTCCGCAATTGCAGCAAACCGAAGCGTTAAAGCTAAGTGCGCTGGATGCTGGTAGTTTGCGCCAAGCCGCTGAACATTTGATTCGTAATGAAAGATAACCATATGACTAAAGTTCGACTTACCCAGTATTCACACGGTGGAGGGTGCGGCTGCAAGATCGCGCCTTCTGTACTTTCGCAGATTTTATCGGGCTTGCCGCAGGCGGGGTTCTTTCCTGATTTGCTGGTTGGGTTGGAATCCAGTGATGATGCGGCGGTTTATCGCCTGAATGACACGCAAGCGATTATCGCCACCACAGACTTTTTTATGCCTATCGTAGATGATGCTTACGATTTTGGCCGTATTGCCGCTACTAACGCGCTATCTGATATTTATGCCATGGGCGGGCAGCCGATTATGGCGCTGGCTGTGGTCGGTATGCCGATTGATAAACTGCCCATAGAAACGATTCAGCAAATTATGGCGGGTGGTGCGGCGGTTTGCCAAGCGGCTGGCATCCCTATTGCTGGCGGGCATTCCATTGATTCGCCAGAGCCAATTTACGGTTTAGTTGCCATAGGCATTGTGCACCCTGACAAAGTAAAACGTAACGACAAAGCGCAGGCTGGCGATGTGCTTGTCTTGGGCAAGCCGCTCGGCGTTGGCGTGTTGAGCGCCGCGTTGAAAAAAGGTGAGCTGACGGAAGAAGGCTACAAGCAGATGGTAGATGTGACCACGCAACTTAATCGCACGGGTACAGCGCTGTCTAGCATGGCGGGTGTGCATGCCATGACCGATGTTACCGGGTTTGCATTGCTAGGCCATTTGCTTGAAATCTGCCGTGGTTCGCAACTACAGGCGCAAGTTGAGTTTGAGCGAATTCCATTTATCAACATTGCTTTGCAATTAGCCAAAGATGGCTATGCGACAGGCGCGGCAGCACGTAACTGGACTAGCTATGGCGAGTCTGTGGCGTTAGAAGGCGATATTGCGGAATGGCAGCAGAAACTGCTTTGTGACCCGCAAACTAGCGGCGGTTTACTCGTCAGCTGCGCACCGGAAAGTGTGGATGCGGTATTGGCAGCGTTTAATGCGGATGGCTTTGGTCAAGCGGCTGTTATCGGCGTGATGCAAGCTGGCGATGTGCAAGTAACCGTGCGTTAATAGCGCTTGTACTTAGCATTTAGCACCTGCAATGGGTGCTAAATGCCCCGCATTCATGGCACCTATCAGCGTTATGGCCGCCCCAAACTGGCAGCCAGTTCCGCCGATTCCACCCATTGTCATCAAATTTAATCTTTCAAATTAATCGCGGTTTTCAAATTAATCTCGGTTTGGAAGCATTCTAACGAGCGTGTTATCTTTCTTAACATAGTGGTGATACAAAGCTGCCGCAGCATGCCCACCGATGAGATAGTAACCAGCCGTACCAATCGTTTCATGAAGCTCTTTAAGTGAGCCAGCAAGGTCTTTATTTGCGCCAATCAGCGCCGGTAACTCTAGACCAAAAAATGGGATTATTTTTCCAGCAGCACTCAGTTGCAACCAGCCCAGCAAAGGCATTGCTATCATCAACGCATAAAGCGCAATGTGCATGGCCTGTGCCGCGAAATGCTGCATAGAGGTGAGCGCCGGTGTAATGCTCGGCGTGGGTGCAGATAGGCGGGCATACACACGCAAGCTCACTAACCCCAATACACACAAACCTAACATAAAGTGCAGCGCCTTCAATGCCTCACGTGGGTCGCTACCCTTGGGGAACAGTTCACGCAGGTTGATACTGGCATACACGGCAATAAACAAAAGCAACATCAACCAATGCAGACTCATAGATAAACTGCCGTATCGACTATTTGTATTTTTCCAGCCCATTTTATATACCTCCAGAACAGCGTGAATGTTTGGCGATTTTAAATACTCAACCTTAAGGGAAACTTAAGGCTTTATAAATGTAGTGCCACAATGCTATCTTAGTCACATGA
>JAZJYS010000080.1:0-14336 GCA_040390265.1 Pseudomonadota bacterium
ATGCTGATGTGCAAATGCTTGCAGATGCTGCACGTGAAGGGCGCGTTTCTGTTCGAGCGGACGCTAGCCGTCATCATGGCGATTTTCTTAAAATTGTTGAGGGCGTAAATGAGACTTTAGAGATGGTCGCTAATCCAATCGCTACTGTCAAAATGGCTGTTGAAACCATCAACACCGCAGCCAAAGAAATCGCTCAAGGCAACGCCGACCTGTCTCGCCGTACAGAAGATCAGGCTGCCAGCCTTGAGAAAACTGCTGCAAGCATGGAAGAGTTGTCTTCTACAGTGAAACAAAATGCTGATAATGCGAAGCAAGCCAATCAACTTGCCACTGCCGCATCGGGCGTAGCTGTGAAAGGCGGTAATGCTGTAGCAGAAGTTGTTGCCACCATGAGTGCAATCAACACCAGCTCTAAAAAGATCGAGGACATTATTTCTGTCATTGACGGTATTGCTTTCCAAACCAACATTCTTGCTCTCAATGCTGCTGTGGAAGCTGCAAGAGCGGGTGAGCAAGGACGAGGCTTTGCCGTGGTGGCTGGCGAAGTGCGCAATCTGGCACAACGCTCAGCCTCTGCCGCCAAAGAGATTAAAGAGCTCATCACCGACTCTGTTGGCAAAACGACTGAAGGCACCAAGCAAGTAGAAAATGCCGGTAGCACCATGCAAGAGATTGTGACTTCGGTGAAACGCGTGTCAGACATCATTGGTGAAATTGCCGCAGCCTCACAAGAACAGAGTCTTGGCATTGAACAAGTCAATGATGCCATTATGAAAATGGATGATGTGACGCAACAAAATACGGCACTGGTTGAAGAGGCTGCAGCAGCGGCTGAGTCACTTATGGAACAAGCCGATGAGTTGATGAATGCGGTGAGCGTTTTTCAGCTGGAAGGTGAGTCTGCGCGCAGTACCGCTAGTAACAAGCGAGCTTTGACTAGCCCGTTGAGAAGTGCTGTTGGTAGACCGACTCGTCCTGTAGTAAGTCCAACAAAGGTTGTAGCTAAATCCATAGTCAAAGCAAGCGATGATGGAGATTGGGAAGAGTTCTAATTAACGTTTTACAGAGCGTTACTAAGTTAAGTATAAATTTTGCATCTGTTTCAATATCTATTGAATAATGGCAAATAATAATAAAATACCCGCTCTAATAATGAGGTTATTGTTAGTGCGGCATTGAAGTTTATAGGTAATAATGTTGTGTATTAACAATTTGTGGTGTATTTGTTTGGCCTGTAAAAGTTTGCTTTAACTATTTGTATTAAATAACAAGGTAGTGAATAAGATGAATATAACCGTTGCTAAAAAGATGCTACTGCTGACATTGATAGGCATGGTTGGTTTGATAGGGCTAATGCTGCTCAATCATCAGCAAATGGGGAAAATTTACAATCAGACTAATTATGCCAACATGAATATCGTACCTAGTATGGTTGAGTTGGATAAAATTCGTTATAAGTTCAATACATTGCGAATTCGTCTGGCAAACCACACCTTAATCAAGGATGTGGATAAAATGGCTGAAGTTGAAACAGCTATCAAAAAATTGCAGATTGAATTGGCTGATTTGTTTAAAAGTTACGAAACATATGTTGCCGATGACAAAGAAAAAGCATTGCTAGAAGCCGATAAGGCTGGATTGAACGAATATTATGTTCGCATGGAGCCGATCTTAAATGCATCTCGTACTAATGACAAAGCACTAGCCCACGAGTTATATATTGCGATACGCATTCCTGCAGAGAAAGAAAATGCTTCTATAGCTGATCACATTGAGTATAAAGTTAAGCAAGGTAGCCTAGCTTCCGAGGCTGCAGTTGCAGCTAAAGTACGTGCTGATAAGCTTTCAGTAGTGATGGGTTTTATTATCTTGCTTGCTACGGCAATCATGGGTTATATGATTACGCGTAGTTTAAGGCGTGAATTAGGTGGCGAGCCAAGCGATGTGGCAACCATAGCCAATAATATTGCTAATGGTGATTTAACTACATCAATCCAACTTGCTGAGGGTGATAATTCCAGCCTAATGTCTTCTATGTATGTGATGCAGCAGACTCTGAAAGCTGTGATTGAAGAACAATCAGCAATGGCTGCCGAGAATAAAGCCGGAAATATTGGTGCGGTTATTCGTGCGGATAACTTCCGCGGTAGTTATAGGGTAATGGCTGAAAATGTTAATAACATGGCGGCGAATCAAGCTGATGTGATGCGCAAAACTACACAATGTATTGCTGAGTTTTCTAATGGAAACTTTAATGCGCCACTTGAGAAATTTCCTGGTCAGCGTGCATTTATCAATGAGCGCATCGAATTGTTGCGCACCAATATTAAGACCATTATTGCAGACATGAAGCATATGTCTAATGAACATGATGCTGGCGATGTTGATGTTCGCTTGGATGATGCCAAGTTCAAAGGCGCTTATGCTGAAATGGCGCAAGGTGTAAATGGAATGGTAGGCGCTCACGTGCAAGAAAAGGCGGAAGTTACGCAATTGATGCGCGCACTGGGTGATGGAGATTTCAATGTACAAATTAAACAATACCCAGGTAAGAAAGCTGAAATCAATACAAATCTTGATAGGTTAAAAGGTAAGTTGAAAGGTATTGTTGACTCTGTCAAATGGGTGACTAATGAGCACAATCAAGGCAACATTGACATGAGCCTGCATGCTAACTTATTTAAAGGCGGCTTTAGTGAGTTGGCTTCTGCAGTTAATACCATTGTTGCTGGTCAAATAGAGCTTACAGAAAAAGCACTTGCGTGTGTCAAGGAGTTTGGCGAAGGTAATTTTGATGCGCCATTAGAGAAGTTCCCTAGCAAGAAGGCATTTGTAAATGATGCTATTGAGCAAGTGCGTAGTAATCTTAAAGCTTTAAATGCAGATGTACATATGCTGGCTAACGCTGCGCGTGAAGGCAGGATTTCTGTACGTGCTGATGCTGATGCGCATTCTGGAGACTTCCGTAAGATTGTTGAAGGTGTGAATGAGACGTTGGAAATGATTGTTGGGCCAATCACGACTGTTAAAGCTGCGGCTGAAACGATTAATACTGCTTCAAAAGAAATTGCTCAAGGTAATGCTGATTTGTCACGTCGTACTGAAGATCAGGCTAGTAGTTTAGAAAAAACTGCGACGAGTATGGATCAGTTATCTTCCACCGTTAAACAGAACGCAGATAATGCTAAGCAGGCAAATCAACTTGCTATCGCTGCATCAGGCGTCGCTGTTAAAGGCGGTAATGTTGTCGGTGAAGTTGTTAGCACCATGAGTGCCATTAATCAAAGTGCACGTAAGATTGAAGATATTATTAGTGTGATTGATGGAATCGCATTCCAGACGAATATTCTTGCGTTGAATGCCGCAGTGGAGGCTGCACGTGCCGGTGAGCAAGGGCGTGGTTTTGCTGTGGTAGCAGCCGAGGTGCGTAATTTAGCGCAGCGTTCAGCTGGTGCCGCCAAAGAAATTAAAGAGCTTATTAATGACTCTGTCACTAAGACAACAGAGGGGACTAAGCAGGTTGAGTTGGCCGGTGAAACAATGCAAGAGATTGTTGGTTCCGTTAAGCGTGTGTCTGACATTATCGGTGAAATCGCCGCTGCTTCTACGGAACAGAGTGCAGGTATTGCTCAGATTAATGATGCCATTATGAAAATGGATGACGTAACGCAGCAAAATACTGCGTTGGTTGAAGAAGCGGCAGCTGCAGCAGAGTCCTTAATGGAGCAAGCTGATGAGTTGATGAATGCAGTAAGTGTATTTACGATTGAAGAGGCGAGTGCTAGGCATGAGCCGCAGTATTTACGGTTAAGTAGTAGGTAAGATTGACGTTATCTTTAACGTGCAAAAGTATAAAGCTGGTAGTGTTTAAGCTTTTATAAGCGGGACAAGTGCGTAACAACGAGGTTGCGCTAATTTTAGAAGTGTGAATTTTTAACTGGAGAAAAGTATGGCTGTTATTGATCGTGTTTTAATCGGCGAAGGTTTAGTGATTGAAGATCGTCCTGATGGTAGTGGTTTAGATTTGAAAAATGTTGCTCACATTGACTTGATCATGGGGCCACGTGGTAGTGCTGCTGAAGATGCATTTTGCCGTACTTTGACTGACCAAAAAGAAGGTGTAAATGGTTTGCTAGCTATTGTTGCACCTAACATGATGGTTAAGCCTAATACAGTAATGTTTAATAAAGTTACTTTAAAAAACAGCAAACAATCAGTACAAATGTTTGGTCCAGCACAACGTGGTGTTGCTATGGCTGTGATGGATTGTGTTGCTGATGGCACTATTCCAGTTGAAGAAGCTGACGATGTATTTATCTGTGTAGGCGTATTCATTGATAGCAAAGCTGATATGGATGATCGTATTCAAGATTGGAACTACAGAGCGACAAAAATTGCAATTAAGAGCGCAATTGCTCGTGAGCCAAAAGCAGCTGACTTGCTTAAGGTTTACAAAGAGTCTGCACACCCATTTGCAGCAAAGAACTAAGTAAGACTGTGTGCTGCAGTGTGCAAACACTGCGGGACATAACGTTTGCTGACACGTCTGTGATTACATGTCAGCAAACGTTATGGCATAGCATTAATAAATTCGTATTTACATAGCAATAATAATTAGAGAAAAGTGCTTTGGCCGAAGAAAAAAATCATGATGAACGTGAGTTTGATTTCACCGCAAGTGACTTTACCAGAGTGCGTAAACTTATTTATCAGCATGCTGGTATTTCTCTATCGGAAGCCAAGTCGGATATGGTCTATAGTCGTATTGGTCGTCGACTACGCGCGACTGGCTATGACTCATTCAAAAGTTATCTGGATAACCTTGAAGGTCAAAATGACCCTGTTGAGTGGGAGGCTTTCACTAATGCGCTTACCACAAATTTAACATCATTCTTCCGTGAAGAACATCATTTCCCTATACTTGCTGAGCATCTATCAAATTTAAGAGGACCAATTCGTATTTGGTGTTCTGCCGCCTCTACAGGAGAAGAGCCATATACTATTGCTATGACTGCGTGTGAGGCATTTGGCACATTGAAGCCGCCCGTAGAGATTATTGCGACAGATATTGATACGAATGTCCTTGCAACTGCATCGCGCGGTGTTTATCCGTACGAGCGCGTGAGCAAACTCTCTGATGAGAGGCGGAAGCGATTTTTTCTGAAAGGCACCGGTGCGCAAGAGGGCTCAGTGCGCGTTCGTAATGAGCTCCGTAGCTTGATTACTTTCCAGCAGCTTAATTTATTGGATGAGCAGTGGCCACTTAAAGAGCCTTTCGATGTGATTTTCTGTAGAAATGTCATGATCTATTTCGATAAACCTACACAAGCTAAGATATTGAGTCATTTTGTGCCTCTGATGAAGTCCCATGCATTATTGTTTGCGGGGCATTCAGAGAACTTTTTGTATGTCTCTAATGCATTTCATCTGCGAGGAAAAACTGTTTACGAGTTAAGCGATGGCAAGAGTAGTAAGCATGTGGTAACTCATTCTAAAGAGAAAATTTTATGAGTATGCTAGAAGAAGAGATTTCTACAACACTCTATTTCGATCGCACTTTTGATTGTGACGCTGCGAAGATTTCACCTGGTGAGTACTATTACACTGACAAGGACATGTTAATTGTAACTGTACTGGGCTCTTGTGTTTCGGCTTGTATTCGTGACAATGTAACAGGAATAGGTGGTATGAATCATTTCATGTTGCCAGATAGCGCTGCTGCAGATAAGGATAGCCCTGTGTCGGAGTCTATGCGCTATGGTACTTATGCAATGGAGGTTTTGATTAACCAACTGTTACGTAATGGCGCTCGTCGTGAAAATCTCGAAGCCAAGATTTTTGGTGGCGGCAATGTGTTAAAAAGCTTCACGACGATGAATGTGGGTGATCGCAATGCAATTTTTGTACGCAAATACCTCAAAGAAGAAGGTATTCGTATTCTGAGTGAAGATCTTCTAGATATTTATCCTCGTAAAGTCTACTACTTTCCTAAAACGGGAAGAGTGTTAGTTAAGAAGCTGAAAGTGATGCATAACGATACCTTGGTGAAACGAGAAGAAGCTTATGCAAGCAAGTTGAAAGTTACTGACGTAGGTGGCGAGGTTGATCTGTTTTAGTTTGCGTACGTAATATTTTGTTGTTGATCTGTAATGCGTGAGTACTTGCACGTCATGGCACTTTTGAATACCGTTTAAAGCTAATTTGGACACGAGAATAAGTAATGAAAATTAAAGTGCTAGTAATTGATGACTCTGCGTTAATTCGTAGTTTGTTGACCGAGATTATTAATAGTCAACGTGATATGGAGGTTGTAGGTGCAGCTCCAGACCCACTAGTCGCCCGCGATATGATTAAGCAGTTGAATCCTGATGTGCTCACTTTGGATGTTGAAATGCCAAAGATGGATGGTTTGGATTTCCTGGAAAAATTGATGCGACTGAGGCCTATGCCCGTGGTCATGGTTTCAACATTGACCGAACGAGGCTCTGAAATTACTATGCGCGCACTTGAGCTAGGTGCTGTTGACTTTGTAACTAAGCCTAAAATGTCAATCACCGAGGGTATGCTTGAGTATACGGATCTCATTACTGATAAGATTCGCGCTGCTTCACAAGCTAAGGTTGCAACCTTGTCACGTCACCCTGCATCGGCAACGGGTAGTACTGAGCCTGTTAAGTTGCGCAATCCTTTGATTAGTAGTGAGAAGCTTCTCATTATTGGCGCATCAACAGGCGGAACTGAGGCTATTAAATCATTCCTATTGAAAATGCCTTCAGATTGCCCTGGTATTTTGATTACGCAGCATATGCCTGCTGGGTTCACTAAGTCATTTGCAAATCGTTTGGATTCTCTATGCCAAATATCCGTAAAAGAAGCGCAAGGTGGTGAGCGTGTGTTGCCAGGCCATGCATTTATCGCGCCGGGTGATAAGCATTTGTTGTTGGCGAGAAGTGGTGCCAACTATGTTACCGAATTAAGCGATGCGCCTCCAGTCAACCGTCATAAGCCATCTGTAGATGTACTTTTTGATTCTGCAGCCGATTTGGCTGGTAAGAATGCAGTAGGTGTTATTTTGACGGGTATGGGTAAAGATGGTGCCGTTGGGATGGCTCGAATGAGAGAGGCTGGGGCTTATAACTTTGCGCAAAATGAGGAAAGTTGTGTGGTCTATGGTATGCCTAAAGAGGCTGTTGCGCATGGTGGTGTCGACGAAATCGCGCATCTTGAGGACTTGCCAAAACTTGTGTTGAATCATCTTATCGCTAACAGTTCCCGTGCTTTACGTGTGTAGTTTGTTTGTGCGTGTAGATTAAATAGATATAATGCTTTTGAATGTAATTGTAGGTAAAACTAAATAAGAGCATCACTTGTAGTTAAAAGTGCAAAATTTAATTGATTTGAATGTTAAGAACGACTGTTGTTAATGGAGTAATGCATGGCAAACCCAAATACTAAATTTCTTGTCGTGGATGATTTTTCAACCATGCGCAGGATTGTCCGCAATTTGCTTAAAGAGCTTGGTTACACGAATGTGGATGAAGCGGAAGATGGTGCTATTGGTCTTAGTAAGCTTAAAGGTGGCGGTTTTGAATTTGTTGTTTCAGATTGGAATATGCCGAATATGGATGGTTTGACCATGTTGCAGCATATTCGTGCTGACCCTGAGCTTAAACATTTGCCAGTGTTGATGGTGACGGCCGAAGCTAAGAAAGAGAATATTATTGCTGCGGCTCAGGCTGGAGCAAGTGGCTATGTAGTTAAACCATTTACAGCTGCTACGCTTGATGAAAAATTAACTAAAATATTCGAGAAGCTTGAGAAGGCTGGGGGTTAAGTATGAACGGCGAACTTCAGCAGCAAGTCACCGCGGCAGGCGATGCACCCGCCATGTCGCAGAGTGAGGAAATGCTCAATCGTATTGGGCATGTTACTAGGGCGTTACACGATAGTCTTAGCGGCTTAGGTTTGGATAAGATTTTAGAACAAGTTGCACAAGATATTCCTGATGCACGTGATCGCTTGACTTATGTGGCTCGCATGACAGAGCAAGCCGCAGAGCGTGTTTTAAACGCTACTGACATTGCAATCCCACTACAGACGGAGTTGGCTACAGAAGCAGTTGCATTGGAAGGTCGTTGGAAAGAAGTATTAGATAATCCATCATTAAAGAGCGAATACAATCAGGTTGCTGATGATACGCTGTCTTTTTTGGCTTTGACTGGAAAAAATACCGCTGAGACTAAAGCGCTGTTGATGGATATTATGATGGCGCAGGATTTTCAGGACTTGACTGGGCAGGTGATTAAAAAAATCACTACTTTGGCGCAAGATATGGAAAAGCAACTGGTTCAGGTGTTGATTGATTTCTCACCTACTGTAGTGAAGAAAGAGTCAGATGTAGTTAAAAAATCAGGTGAGGTCAGTTCTTCATTGTTGAATGGGCCGCAGATTAACCCTGATGCTGTGGATGTTGTGGCTAGTCAAGAGCAGGTTGATGATTTGTTGGATAGTTTAGGGTTCTAGTTAAATTTTATAGCTTGTGGATGCTCACTGAAGTTGAACTAAGTTGCTAGTTTTCTTAAATTGAGCAGAGCAAAAGAATAATGGGGTTAAGAGTCTTATGTACTTTTAACCCCATTTCTATTTGTTACTGCTCGATTATTGTTTTTAGCATTTCCAAGCCAAATCCAACCCCAAAACCATTGGTGTCACTTTGGATTGCACCTAGGCCGCCCTTGTGATTCGCAGAAGATAAGTCGATGTGTAGCCAAGCAACATCATTTTCGATAAATTTCCCTAAAAAGCGCGCTGCGTGAATGTGATCTCCACCACCTTCTAGGGTGCATTGTTTGATGTCGGCAATATCGCTGTCTAAGTCTGCGTCAAAATCATCATCGTAAGGAAAAGCGACGATGCGTTCTGCTGCGGTTGTGCCTGCCTTGACTGCTTGAGTCGCTAGTTCTGATCGATTAGCAATGACACCGCTCATCCGGTCGCTTAGCGCAGCAACCATGCTGCCAGTGAGTGTAGCAAAATCCATGATCACATCGGGTTTTAGGCGTGAAGCCAGTGTTAATGTGTCAGCCAGCACCATGCGACCTTCGGCATCGGTATGTACAATTTCAATGCTCATCCCATTCAGGGCGTTAACAACATCATTTTGTTTGTAAGCATTTGGACTAATGTGATTTTGTGCAATGGCTAGCCAGCAATCAAGCTTAATTGGTAATTGTATTTTGCTGGCCGCCAGTAGAATTCCCAAGGCAACAGCCGAGCCATTCATATCTTCGTGCATGCCTTGCATGTACTTAGCTGGCTTGAGATTGTGTCCGCCTGTATCAAAGCATATGCCTTTGCCAACAATAGCAACATGTTTTTCCGCATTTTCAGGGGTGTAGCTTAGATGTACGATAGCTGCATCCTGTGGCTCACTGCCTTGTCCTACGGCATAAAATGCACCAGCCCCCATTTTTTTTAGTGCAGGCATGTCAAACTCTTCATGCTTCCAGCCATTTTCTTGAGCCAGTTTGGCGATTCTTTCTCGATAGATTGTTGGTGTTAATTCATTTGGCGGTGTAATGGTAAGTTGTCTGCAAAGTGCGTTGCCAGATACGCGTGCGCTTATGTAGCTATAGTCATGCTCAGCTTGGTAACCGTAGATGGTGATATTTTTCAGCGGGTTATGTTTTTTTTCTTTTTTGTGGCTTGGCAATTCTGCAGCGTTAACATTCGTTACGTAGTAGGCTGCGCAGGCGTGAGCTTTGCGTGCGCTCTCGTCTCCAAATACGCATATGGCGATGCTGTCTGGATGCTCATCTAATAAGGGTTTGATGGCTTTTCTCAATAGTGTATGGCGTTGAAATGTATTTAATTCTGTACCAAGAGCCACAAAACTGGCAATGCTGCCATTAGGTAAATCTAATGTAACAGGCGATTTACTCAGGTCTTTATATTCGCCTTTAGTGCGATTGAGCTTGGTTTGTAAAGTTTGACTAAATGGAAGGTTTTTATCTTCAATTTCTGTTAATACAAGAAGTATATGTTTCTCGTTAATTAAAGAATTTTCACTGATGATAGATGTATTTTGTACTAATTTTACTGACATTTATAATCCTTTATGTCTGGTGTAAAGCGTCTTTATTTTGTCGTTAAGATGCCGGTGTTGAATTCTTGAAATTGCTAGTAAACTTGACCAAAACCCCTAAAAAAGCCACACTACGGTTTTATAAAATTTAATATATGCCGAACTCAAAGTGCGGTGTATTTCAGATCAGCTATATTTAATTTAGTCACTTGATTATCTCCATTGAGATTATACCCACTGAGGTTATACCAATGGCGATTTAAAAAGTTGCACTAAATGTAGCTACACGGAGCCTTAACGGAATGTCAAAAATCCCAGATATTGATAGTCAAGAAACCCAAGAGTGGCTTGATGCACTTACCTCTGTCATTGAAAATGAAGGCACTGAACGTGCGCATTTCTTGCTTGAGGCGATGATTGATAAAGCGCGTCGCTCAGGTAGTAATCTGCCTTACAACGCTACAACTGCTTATTTAAATACAATACCTACACATTTGCAGGCCAAATTGCCTGGCAATCCTGAAATGGAGCGTCGCATTCGTGCGCTGGTCAGATGGAACGCCATCATGACTGTGTTGCGTGCTAATGAAAAATCACCGGGTGTAGGCGGGCATATTGCGAGCTTTCAGTCAGCTGCAACCTTGTATGACACTGCTTTCAATTACTTTTTCCGTGCTGCGAATGAAGATTTCGGTGGTGATTGCGTATATTTTCAAGGTCACTCTTCCCCAGGTATTTATGCACGTGCATTTTTAGAGGGACGTATCTCTGAAGAGCAAATGAATAACTTCCGTCAAGAAACTTGCGGAAATGGTCTGCCTAGCTATCCGCACCCATGGTTGATGCCAGATTTCTGGCAATTCCCAACAGTGTCTATGGGCTTAGGTCCAATTACTGGTATCTATCAGGCACGTTTCCTCAAATATATCCATGATCGCGGTATTGCTGATACCAGTGATCGTAAAGTGTGGGTGTTCTGTGGTGATGGCGAGATGGATGAGCCTGAGTCATTAGGTGCGATCTCATTAGCCAGTCGCGAAAAATTGGATAACCTGATTTTTGTGATTAACTGTAACTTGCAGCGTTTAGATGGACCCGTGCGCGGTAACGGTAAAATCATTCAAGAGTTGGAATCTGACTTCCGTGGTTCTGGCTGGAATGTGCTGAAAGTGGTTTGGGGTTCTTATTGGGATCCTTTATTGGCAATGGATAAAGATGGTTTCCTTAAAAAACGCATGGAAGAATGTGTGGATGGCGAATACCAAAACTTTAAAGCCAAGGGCGGCGCTTATACACGTGAACACTTCTTTGGTAAGTATCCTGAACTAAAAGAGATGGTTGCTGCAATGAGCGACGAGGATATTTGGCGCTTGAACCGTGGCGGACACGATCCACATAAGGTGTATGCAGCTTATCATTCAGCGGTAAACCATAAAGGTCAGCCAACTGTGATTTTAGCTAAAACCGTTAAAGGTTACGGTATGGGTCATGCAGGAGAAGGTCAAAATACGACCCATCAGCAAAAGAGCATGGATTTAACTTCTCTGAAACAGTTTAGAGATCGTTTTGACTTGCCTCTAACCGATGAGCAAGTAGAGAATTTGTCATTCTATAAACCTGCTGAAGATTCACCTGAAATGAAATACATGGCTGAGCGTCGTGTAGCAATGGGTGGTTCTGTACCAGCACGTCGCCGCAAAGGTAACGAGCTAGTCGTGCCTGAATTGTCAGCGTTTGAGAATATGCTGGTTTCAACCGGTGAGCGTGAAATTTCTACCACCATGGCATTCGTACGTATCTTGTCTACCTTGGTACGCGATAAACAAATCGGTAAATATGTGGTGCCGATCGTGCCAGATGAAGCACGTACTTTCGGTATGGAAGGCATGTTCCGGCAGTTGGGTATTTACGCGAGCCAAGGTCAGTTGTATGAGCCGATGGATTCTGACCAAGTGATGTATTACAAAGAGTCTAAAGACGGTCAGATTTTGGAAGAGGGTATTAACGAGGCGGGTTCATTCTCTAGCTGGCTAGCTGCTGCTACGTCATACAGCGTGACTGGCGTGCAGATGATTCCATTCTACATTTACTACTCGATGTTCGGTTTTCAACGTATTGGTGACTTGGCTTGGGCTGCGGGCGATAGTCGTGCGCGTGGCTTCTTGCTTGGCGCGACAGCGGGTCGTACTACATTGAACGGTGAAGGTTTACAGCATGAAGATGGTCATAGCCATTTGATGTCAGCAACCATTCCTAACTGTATTTCTTATGATCCGACTTTTGCTTATGAGTTGGCTGTGATTATTCAGGAAGGCTTACGCCGCATGGTGCAAAATCAAGAAGATGTGTACTACTACATCACCTTGATGAATGAAAACTACACCCACCCAGAAATGCCAAAAGGTGCTGAATACGGCATCTTGCAAGGGATGTACAACTTTAGTAAATCAAAAGTTAAGGGCGAGAAAGTACAGTTGATGGGCTCTGGCGTAATCTTGCGTGAAGTGATTGCTGCGGCTGAGTTGCTAGAAAAAGATTGGGGTGTTTCTGCTGACATTTGGAGCGTGACCAGCTTTAATGAGTTGCGCCGTCAAGGCTTAGATGTTGAGCGTTGGAATATGCTTAACCCTGAGAAAGCGCAAAAATTGAGCTATGTTGCTGAGTGTATGAAAGACGCGCAAGGCCCAACCATTGCATCAACCGATTACATGAAAGCCTATGCTGAGCAAATCGCAGGCTTTGTGCCAGGTAAGTTTGTTGCTTTAGGTACTGATGGTTATGGCCGCTCAGATAGCCGCGAAGCATTGCGTAGTTTCTTTGAGGTAGATAGATATTACGTAGTATTGGCCGCGTTGAAAGCATTGGCAGATGAAGGTAAGTTGCCAGCAAGTAAAGCTGCAGAAGCGGTTAAAAAATACAAGTTAGACGCTAACAAGCCTAACCCGACCACAGTTTAAGGAGGCGATAAAGATGGCAATTCAAGATGTATTCGTCCCCGATATCGGTAACTTTGATAGTGTGGATGTGATTGAAGTTTTAGTAAAAGCGGGTGATACCGTGACTGCCGAAGATTCATTGATGACGGTTGAGTCAGACAAGGCTTCTATGGATATTCCTTCACCAGTTTCTGGTGTTGTGAAAGAAGTTAAAGTTAAAGTTGGTGATAAAGCGGCAAAGGGTACGTTGATTTTAACCATGGATGTGAGCGATGCCGCTGCTAAGCCTGTAGAAGCGCCCAAGGCTGCGCCTGCAGTTGTGCAAGCTGTGGTTGCTACGGTAGCTGTTCCTGAGCCAACAAGACCTGCGCCTGAGCCTCCGAAACCTATTGCACCAGTGCATCAACCAGCCCCAGTCGGCGCGAGTGCTATTGTGGCTACTGGTAAGCTTTCACACGCAAGCCCATCAATTCGTAAATTTGCACGTGAACTAGGCGTTAATCTGGCATTTGTACAGGGTACTGGCTTAAAAAATCGCATCTTACAGCAGGATGTGCAAGCCTACGTGAAGGGTGAGCTGGCTAAGCCGCGTACCGAGAATATCAATGCGGTTGCTGGCGGTCTTGCTACCTTGCCTATGCCTGTGATTGATTTTAGCCAATTTGGTGAAATTTCAAATAAACCATTGTCACGCATCAAGAAGCTTTCAGGTGCTAACTTGCACCGTAACTGGGTAACTGCACCGCACGTAACTCAGTTTGATGAAGCTGATATTACCGACTTGGAAGACTTCCGTAAGTCTATGCAAGCGGATGCTGAAAAACGTGGCGTTAAGCTCACTATGCTGGCTTTCCTGATTAAAGCTTCAGTGAATGCGTTGAAAGCGTATCCAAATTTCAACGCTTCGCTTTCTCCTGATGGCGATAGTCTGATTCTCAAGAATTACTTCAATGTGGGTTTTGCCTGCGACACGCCTGATGGTTTGGTTGTGCCGGTGGTACGCGATGTGCATCAAAAGGATGTGTTGGATATTGCCCGTGATTTGGGTGAGCTTTCAGCCAAAGCACGCGAACGCAAATTGAAAGTAGAAGAGATGCAAGGTGGTTGTTTCACTATCTCTAGCTTGGGTGGTATTGGCGGTACGATGTTCACGCCGATTATCAATTGCCCGGAAGTGGCGATTTTAGGTGTTTCTCGCTCATCAATGCAGCCTATATATGATGCCAAAACTAAAACTTTTGAGCCGCGTTTGATTCTGCCGATGTCACTGTCATACGATCATCGTGTGATTGATGGTGCGGACGGCGCACGCTTCA
>JAZJYS010000080.1:14436-17333 GCA_040390265.1 Pseudomonadota bacterium
ATGTCACTGTCATACGATCATCGTGTGATTGATGGTGCGGACGGCGCACGCTTCACCAGCCACATGCGCATGATGTTGTCTGATGTTCGTAGATTGTTACTGTAAGGGAAGAGCATGAGTAATTTAGTTGAGGTTTTAGTCCCTGATATCGGTAATTTCGACAGCGTAGATGTCATTGAAGTGTTGGTGAAGGTGGGCGATGTGATCGCCAAGGAAGATTCACTGGTTACAGTGGAGTCAGACAAAGCTTCCATGGATATTCCGTCTTCACAAGCTGGCGTTGTGAAAGAGGTGAAGGTAAAAGTAGGCGATAAAGTTGCAAAAGGCACGCTAATATTGCTGATAGAAGCTGAGACTGCAGCGAGTGCGCCAGCTAAAGTTGAAGCGCCTGCTTCCGCAGTAGCGTCTGCTCCAGCACCAACGGCGTCGCCGGTGATTGCAGCTGCACCTGCAGTAGCTGTGGGTGATAGTGACATCAACACACAAGTGGTGGTGTTGGGTAGTGGCCCTGGCGGCTACACCGCAGCATTCCGCGCTTCTGACTTAGGCAAGCAAGTGGTATTGATTGAGCGCTACTCAACGCTTGGCGGCGTGTGCTTGAATGTAGGCTGCATTCCATCTAAAGCATTGCTACACACGGCAAAAGTCATTACTGAGGCTGAAGAGTCTAGCCATCATGGCGTGAGTTTTGGTGCGCCTCAAGTGGATTTAGACCAATTACGTAATTGGAAAGCGAACGATGTTGTTGGCAAGCTTACAGGTGGCTTGTCTGCCATGGCAAAACAACGTGGCGTGACTGTAGTGCAGGGCGTAGGTAAATTCACCAGCCCGAACCAGATCGCTGTGACTGCTGTTGATGGCAAAGTCACTACCGTAGGTTTTGAAAATGCCATTATCGCCGCAGGTTCACAAGCCACTAAATTCCCCGGTGTAGAGGCCGATGAGCGCATTATGGATTCTACTGGTGCGTTGGCATTAGTCGATGTGCCTAAACGCATGTTGGTAATAGGTGGCGGGATCATTGGCTTGGAAATGGGTACTGTGTACGATGCACTGGGTACGAAAGTCAGCGTCGTTGAATTTACCGATGGTCTGATTCAAGGTTGTGACCGCGACTTAGTACGTCCATTACAGAAGCGTATGGAAAAACGTTTTGAAAGCATTATGCTCAACACCAAAGTTGCAAGCATGGTGCCGAAAACAGACGGTATTCACGTCACGTTTGAAGGCGTAAATGGCAATGCGGATGCGCCTAAAGGTGTGGAAGTTTATGACCGCGTATTGGTTTCTATTGGTCGCCGTCCAAATGGTAAAAATATTGGTGCCGAGAATGCTGGTGTTGCCGTAGATGACTACGGTTTTATTGCCGTAGATAAACAAATGCGCACCAATGTGTCGCACATTTTTGCAATTGGTGACATTGTCGGTCAGCCTATGCTGGCGCATAAAGCCACACATGAAGGTAAAGTGGCCGCAGAAGTAATTGCAGGTGAGAAGGTTGAGTTTGTTGCATCTGTCATTCCATCAGTCGCTTATACAGACCCTGAAGTGGCTTGGGTAGGCGTGACTGAAATAGAAGCTAAAGCAAAGGGTATTGCTATCGAGAAAGCATCTTTCCCATGGGCTGCCAGTGGTCGCGCGCTATCTATCGCACGCACTGAAGGTTCAACTAAGCTGATCTTTGATAAAGAAACACATCGAGTGATTGGTGCTGGCATTGTGGGTATCAATGCAGGTGAGTTGCTCGCAGAGGCTGTACTTGCGATTGAAATGGGTGCCGATGCACATGATTTAGGTTTGACGATACATGCACATCCAACATTATCAGAAACGGTTTGCTTCGCTGCTGAAATGAAGGAAGGTACGATCACTGACTTGTACATCAAGAAAAGATAGCAATCGCTAATGTCAAATTTAGACTTTCTTGCAAAACTAATCCAGCAATTACCTCAAGACAGGGTCTTTACCGACCCTGTCGATTGTTATGCTTACGCTTATGATAATTCCCGTAATTATCATTCGCCTATTGCGGTCGTTTTTCCTCTGAATATTGAAGAAGTGCAGGCCGTAATCAAGCTCTGCAATCAATACAAAGTGCCTGTGGTGCCGCGTGGACGTGGCACTGGCACGGCAGGTGGTAGTGTGCCGGAAGTCGGTGGAGTGGCACTGTCATTAGAGCGCATGAATAAAATCATCAGCATCGATCCTGATAATCGCATGGCGATTGTCGAGCCGGGAGTGTTAAACCAAGAGCTGCAAGATGCGATTAAAGGCGTTGGTTTCTTTTGGCCGCCAGATCCTTCTAGTGCGGCTTATTGCAGTATCGGCGGTAACTTGGCGACTTGCGCCGCTGGGCCACATGCCGTTAAGTACGGCGTTGCCCGTGATCACGTGCTTGGGCTTAAGGCTGTTACTGGTAGCGGCGACATTATTAAAACCGGCTGCTACACCAGTAAGGGCGTAGTTGGCTATGATTTAACCAGATTGTTAGTCGGCTCAGAAGGAACCTTGGCAGTAATCGTTGAGGCTACGCTAAAGCTGACGCCATTACCTAAGCATACCGGCGGCATTACCGCTGAGTTTGGGGATACGGCAAGCTGTGCGCGTGCGATTGCCGCAATTATGGCGCAGCCTTACACACCAAGTGCCTTGGAGTTTTTAGATAACGGCGCGCTCAATTTGATTCGTGGTCGCCACAAAAACCTATTGCCTGAAAACGCGCGTGCCTATTTGATGATAGAGGTCGATGGCGCTCAGCAAGAGATTGTTGAGGCTACACAGGCGATTTTACAGGCTTGCCAAGTGGATGGACTTATTGAGGCTAAACCCGCCGAAGATACCAAAGCCTTGTGGGCGGCACGCAAAGCTTTATCGCCATTGCTAAAAGATATTGCGCC
>JAZJYS010000081.1:0-2407 GCA_040390265.1 Pseudomonadota bacterium
CTACGGCTTGCCAACTCGGTGTAGACTTTGACCAGATCCTGCACATTACTCACTTTGCAGGAAATAATGATCTGATTCGGTGACAATCCTAATGCAACTGCTTGCGCGGCACTTTCCAAAGATGACTGTATCAATGCCTCACGCATTAATGCATCAGATGACAAAGGCTCAGCAAGCTGCGCATTATCATCCATCATTTGCGCCATCTTAACCTGATCCAAACTGCCCCAGTTAACACCGATGCGCACCGCTTTTTTATAATGAATCGCCGCTTCAATCATGGCGGCGAACTGCTCGTCACGCTTAGCGCCTTTACCGACATTACCAGGGTTAATACGATACTTGGCTAAGGACTCTGCACAGTCAGGATACTGCGCCAGCAATTTATGTCCGTTGTAATGAAAATCACCGACTAAAGGCACATCGCAACCCAATGCATCCAAACCACGGCGAATATTACCAACTTGAGCAGCGGCTTCTGGTGAATTCACGGTAATACGTACAAGCTCACTACCGGCCTGCCATAATTCAAACACCTGTTGAATGGTGGCTTCTGCATCCGCCGTGTCGGTATTGGTCATGCTTTGCACAACAACCGGAGCAGGCAACGTACCATTTAAACCGCCACCTACCGGCACGCGACCAATCATCACTTGCAAGGTATTGTGAGGCGAATTAAGGTGAGATAAAACCAAGGACTACTCCTAAAAAAACATTTCAGAACTTCATGCTATCCGGGAGGATACAATCTGCTCCCAAATCTAAAGTTACTCTAAAACCAGATGTGCAACATTACTTTTTGCTGTTGTGGTCAAGTCTACAGACTTGCCTGAGAATGCTAGTTTTGTCGCTTGAACATTACCAATGACCGCATTCATTGGCACCTCTGCTTCAAAGCTTTCTTCGCTACCAGCAGTCAACATTTTCTCAAAAATCACTTTACCTGATTTGTCGGTAATACTTACCCAAGACCGTCCTGTAGCAGATATGTTCACTTTTTTAGGAGCAACGATAGCAGTGTTAGTTTTGACACTAGCTACCGAACTGATTGCTGTTGGATTTGCCTTAATATCCGCAATACTGCTCGCTACAGCTAGAGCCTTAGTTGCTTTCAATTGAGTAGGCGAAACTTGCACAGATTGATCTGCAACACCTGCGGCGTTGGCTTTTAATGCATTCGAATCAAGAACTGTAGATGGTAACGGCATACTCTTCAAATTGGCTGGATTACGACTCTCAACACTAGGAACAACTGCTGATCCGACTGAAGACTTAACCGCAGATACAACATTGCCCGGCTCTTTAACGGTAGTATCTGAAGGTGTCACAACAGGAGCCTCCTCCACCTCAACCTGACGTTCAGCAGCAGGTAGAGCAAGCTCCGGCAATGGCGCCACTGCAGATGTTGTCGGCGCTGGATTTAACGTAACCTCATGTGTTTTTTCCGCTACAGGCTTGGCAAACTTTGGTAGATAGCTCATGAATAAGAACCAAGCAATCAAGCAGCCAAGCAATATACCGAGAAGACTATACAAAAGCCAAGGCTGACGCTTTTTACTCGACACGACCTGATGCATAGACGACTGCACACTCAAGGCATTAGGCTGTTTATCTGGCACCTGCGCTTTATAACTAGCCAGTAAAGGTTCAGCATCAAGCCCTAACAAGCGCGCATAATTCCGAATAAAACCGCGCGTAATCATCGCGTCAGGCAAAGCAGCAAAGTCATTATGCTCTAATGCTTCAATCTGCTTGAGGCTCAAACGTAATGTATTCGACACGTCTTGCTGTGTGAAACCTTTAGCTTTCCTTGCGGCTAACAACTCAGCACCAAGCTGAACAACTGCCTGTGGAGTTTCAGCAGCTTCTGGCTGTGTTAAATTAACAGCATCAACTACAACTTCATCACTCATGATTATCTTCCACTCAGCAATAGCTTGGTCTGCTCAGAGTCTGGATACTGACGCCTTAATTGCAAGGAGTAACTCGCCTCGGCATCCCTAGCCCCAACCACACGCTCTATTTGAATAGCCAACCATAACATTTCTGGCCCTGGCTGACCTAGCAACGCATTCTGTAAACTCTTTTTAGCCGCGACAGCATCTTTACGCTTAAATTGAATATTAGCGAGTTGATAAGCGGCAACGCTGGATAATGGCTCAATTTGCAGCGCTTTTTGTAAATAAACCTCTGCATTAACTGAATCATTTTTGCGCTGCGCACAAATTCCGGCATTGGTATAAGCCATTGCCGGAGTTACATATAGCGGATTCTTAACCGCTTCTAAAAACTCTTTGATTGATTCATCAATACGATTCTTGGAACACAAAAAACTACCATAATTATTATGTGATTCTGAATTATTCGGCTCTAGCTGTAAGGCTTTTCTAAAGTTAAGCTCAGCCAT
>JAZJYS010000081.1:2507-7159 GCA_040390265.1 Pseudomonadota bacterium
TGATTTATTTTTATTATTGGCATTCATACCGCAGTCTCAATTGGAATTATTTTAGAGGTACGTTTGGTTTTATCTAATACTTTTCCTGCTAATTGACCACAAGCGGCATCAATATCTTCACCACGCGTTTTACGCACAGTAACCACATAGCCAGCCTGCATCAAAATATCTCTGAACACGCGAATATGGCTAGGTTTAGAGGTATCGTAACCACTGTTAGGAAACGGATTAAACGGTATCAAATTAAATTTGCAAGATACATTTTTAACCAACTGCAGTAACTGATGCGCATGCTCAACAGTATCATTCACACCATCCAACATGACATATTCAAATGTCACAAAATCACGCGGTGCTTTTTCCAGATAACGATTACATGCTGCCATGAGCTCTTTAAGCGGATATTTTTTATTGATTGGCACGATTACATCACGCAACGCGTCATTAGGCGCATGCAAACTTACAGCCAACGCTACCGGGCAATCTTCTTTCAATCTATCCATGGCTAGCACTAGACCACTGGTCGAAAGTGTCACTCGACGACGACTTAAACCATACGCTGAATCATCCAGCATAATCTGCATAGCCGTGACGACATTATCGTAATTGGCAAGCGGCTCGCCCATACCCATCATGACGACATTACTGATAATACGATCTGAAATTGGCAACATATCGTAGCCAGTTTCTAAACGTAGCGATTGATTCGCTATTGCTAGCTGACCAATAATTTCCGAAACACTTAAGTTGCGATTAAAACCCTGACGCCCTGTACTACAGAACGTACACTCCAAAGCACAACCAACCTGGCTTGAAATACATAACGTGCCGCGATCATCTTCGGGAATAAACACCGTTTCTATGCTGTTGGCAGTATCAGTGCCGATTAACCATTTGCGCGTACCATCGTTGGAAATTTTTTCCAGTTGTACCGATGGCAAAGTAATTTCAGCCTCGACAGCCAATTTATCGCGTAATACTTTGGCAATATCAGTCATTTGCCCAAAATCATGCACCCCAAAATGATGCATCCAGCGCATCAACTGCTTGGCACGAAAAGGTTTTTCACCACGTTCCGCAAACCACTGCGCAAGTTGAGGTTGATTGAAGTTGAGCAAATTGACCAAAATTGTTTTTACCTTTTATAAATCTATAGCTTGAAATTACTTACCGAAAAAGTAAGCGATTTCGATTGCAGCATTTTCTGCTGAATCTGAACCATGCACTGCGTTTGCATCAATGCTTTCAGCAAAATCAGCACGGATTGTGCCAGCAGCAGCTTCTTTAGGGTTAGTAGCACCCATCAAGTCACGGTTTACTTGCACAGCATTTTCGCCTTCTAAAGCTTGAATCATCACTGGACCAGAAATCATGAATTTCACCAAGTCAGCAAAGAATGGGCGCGCAGCGTGCACAGCATAAAAGCCTTCAGCCTCAGCTTGTGTCAGTTGCGCCATTTTTGCAGCAACAACTTTTAAGCCAGCGTTTTCAAAACGCGTGTAGATTTTACCGATTACATTTTTTGCTACTGCATCTGGTTTGATGATAGAAAGCGTACGTTGAACAGCCATAACAACTCCATTAAATTAACACATTGAAAAGAACGATAAAATACCATTTTTGACGCTTAAAATAAACCTACATTTTCTGATAAGAAATATCAAAAAATTTGCATGGAACTAGCAACTATGTGGCAGAATTCTATTTAATATGAAAATATCCAACGAAACCACCTCACCGACAACAATCACCTGCCCAGCTTGCGGCTTACTTTGCGATGACATTATTCTGAACTCAGAATCTGAGATTCCAGCAAAAAATAATTGTCCAAAAAGTATTCACTTTTATGAGCAAGCCTATATATCAAACACAAGCGTTGCACCAACTGTAGCCGGAAAATCTACCGACTTAAACGCCGCAATCAAGGCCGCCGCTGATATTTTACACACTAGCAATCAACCACTATTCGCGGGCTTAGGTACGGAAGTCCAAGGCATGCGTGCTGTGCTTGGTTTAGCTGAAAAAAACAATGCAACACTAGACCACATGCATAATGATGGCGCAATGCGCAACATCTTAACCTTGCAAAACAGTGGCTGGCAAAACACAACACTCACGGAAGTTAAAAATCGTGCCGATGTCATTTTAGCGATTGGCACCGACATTGTGTCTAGCCACCCTCGCTTCTTCGAAAAGCTGGTGTGGAACAAAAACAGTTTATTCGACAAGCCAACACCTGAAATAATTTATCTAGGCGCGCCTGCAAACGCCACCGCAGAAAATCTGGCAGCAGGTATTTCACCAGAAGGCAAGCAACCAACCATCATCGCAGCAGAAACGGCTGACATACCTGAAATCATCAACGTACTAAATGCGTTAATAAATAATAAAAAAATCAGCATTACTGAAGTGGGTGGCGTAGCAGTTACAACATTACAAGCTATTATTGAAAAACTAAAATCCGCACAATATGCCGTTATCACATGGGCGGCAGGTAATTTCAAATTTTCGAATGCTGAACTTACTATTCAAGGCATCACACAAATCGTTGTCAAGTTAAACGAAACTTCACGCGCTGCTGGACTACCTCTGAATGCTGGTGACGGCGACATGAGTGTCAACAACACCAGTACCTGGATTAGCGGCTACCCAACCAGAAACCGTTTTACCAACGGTAAAGTTGAATACAACGCGCAGAATTTCTCAACCAGTAAACAATTAGCAAACTGCGATGCGGTATTATGGATTAGTACTTTTAATCCACACCTGCCGCCTAACACAGACTTACCGTTAATCGTGATTGGTCACCCCAACATGAAATTTGATCGAGTACCAGACGTATTTATACCGGTGGGCATCCCGGGGGTAGATCATATTGGCACAATCTTCCGTATGGATAATGTCGTCGCTTTACCATTAAAGAAAGCACGTCAATCATCCTTACCGACTTTAAGCCAAGTCATTCAACAATTAACAGATAACATGTCATGATTATTAAGCTTAAGAATGGGAAAATTTACGACCCTAAACATAGTAAAGACGGTGTAATTCAAGATATTTATATCCGCGACGGCCGTATCATTGCCAAACCTAGTGACAGCGAAAAAATCAGCCAAACCTATGATCTAACAGGAAAAGTGGTCATGGCCGGCGCGATTGACATGCACAGCCACATCGGCGGCGGCAAGGTCAATATTGCACGCATGATGTTGCCAGAGTTTCAGGAAAGCAAAAGTTACACAGAGCCTGAAGCGCATATTTGCACCCCTAATTGCAGCCATCACGCCACACCAAGCACCACAGACGCTGGTTTCCGCTACATTGAAATGGGTTACACCGCAGCTTTTGAGCCGGCAATATTACCTATCAATGCACGTCAAGCGCACTTGGAAATGGGCGACACGCCAATGATCGACAAGGGTGGCTATGCCATGCTTGGTAGCGATGATTATCTTTTGCGCATGCTCGCAGCAAAGAAAGACCAAAAATCTATCAATGATTACGTTGCCTGGACACTACATGCCTCACAAGCCATCGGTATTAAAGTTGTTAATCCGGGTGGTATCAGCGCATTTAAATTTAATCAGCGCAAATTAGATTTAGACGAAAATAACAAGTTTTACCAAGTCACGCCACGCGAAATACTGCAAAGTTTAAGCCGCGCGGTGCATGAGCTAGGCGTTGCCAAACCATTGCACGTACATTGCAATAACTTAGGTGCGGCAGGTAACTTTCAGACCACATTAAATACCATGGGCGCGTCTGACGGCCTACCCATGCATCTAACGCATATTCAATTCCATAGCTATGGCACAGAGGGCGATAAGAAGTTCTCTTCAGCCGCAGCGCAAATCTCTGAAGCACTAAATAAAAACAAACATATTACTGCCGATGTTGGGCAAATTCTATTTGGTCAAACAGTGACCGCTTCTGGCGACAGCATGGTGCAGCACATGAATGCGAAACATGGCAACCCGAAAAAATCGGTTGTGATGGATATTGAATGTGATGCCGGTTGCGGTGTAGTGCCGTTCAAATATCGCGACCAAAACTATGTCAACGCCTTGCAATGGGCCATTGGCCTGGAAATATTCTTATCAGTTGAAGATCCTTGGCGTATCTTTTTAACAACAGACCATCCTAATGGCGCACCATTTACTAGCTACCCACACTTGATTCGCCTTCTAATGGATAAAAGCTTCAGAAACGAAGCTTTTGCTAAGCTGAATCTAGATGCACAGGCAATGAGCAATTTAACGAGTCTAGACAGAGAGTATAGCTTGTACGAAATCGCCATCATGACACGCGCTGGCGCTGCGAAACTTATCGGCTTAAACGACCGTGGACACCTAGGTGTAGGCGGTGGTGCCGATATTACCATTTATACCGATCAGCCTGACCGCGAAGCTATGTTTGCAAAACCAGACTATGTATTCAAGGATGGTCAGCTTGTTGTCAAAGACGGTAACATTGTAAAAGTAACATGGGGTGCAACACACACTACCAAACCAGAATTTGATATTGGTGTAGAAAAAGACTTAAAAGACTATTTCGACAAATTCCATACTATTCAAATGGATAGCATGAAAATTAGCGACGATGAAATCAGCAATGATGGACGTGGCAGCGTTATTGTTCACAAGAACTAAACC
>JAZJYS010000081.1:7259-35898 GCA_040390265.1 Pseudomonadota bacterium
GTGCAAGGCACAGCAAGCATTTCAAACGACCCAGAACTATTGGCAAACTTTAAAGAAGCAGATTTTGTTGTTACCGTAAAACTGTCTGAATTCTGGCAAAACTGTCCTCGCTATATTCCAAAATATGAGAAAGTACGTGATTCACGCTACGTGCCCCGCGAACATTGCGAAACGCCATTAGCAGGCTGGAAGCAACTTGATCTGGTACAAGATATATTGCCAGAAGCCGATCTAAAAAAAGTAGAACAAGTAGGCATCATCAACATTGAAGAATGGGTAGGCAAAATAAAATCTGCCGACCCTTCTGCGTAACATTCAGCTATTTAAACAATCATCAATTAAAAAAACATATGTTAATTAACGGCGTACAAATCGACGACACCTATGCTGAAGCATTCAATATGCGCGGCACACGTGTGATCATCACAGCACAAAATCTTAAATGGGCTTATCACGCAGCGAATGCGATGGCAGGCTTTGCAACCTCCGTGATTGGTTGCGGCGTTGAAGCAGGAATTGAGCGGGAACTATCTACAGACGAAACACCGGATGGCAGACCTGGTGTGAGCATTTTAATGTTTGCTATGGGCAGCAAAGTGTTGATGCAACAACTGGAAACCCGCATGGGTCAATGCATACTCACCTGCCCTACCGCAGCAGCATTTGCTGGCATAGAAAGTGAAGACCGCATTAATCTGGGTAAAAATCTACGCTTCTTTGGCGATGGTTACCAAACATCCAAACTTATCCCTAGCATCAGCGGCAAAGCAAAACGCTACTGGCGCATTCCAGTAATGGATGGCGAGTTCTTGTGTGAAGAAACAACTGGTATGGTGCGTGCCATCGGTGGTGGTAACTTTCTGATTTTAGCAACATCACAACCGGCGGCGCTTGCCGCAGCTGAAGCCGCGATTGACGCCATGAAAAAAGTACCGAATGTCATCATGCCATTCCCTGGTGGCGTAGTGAGGTCAGGCTCAAAAGTTGGCAGTAAATATAAAACCATGTTTGCCTCGACCAATGACGCGTTCTGCCCAACGCTTAAAGGGGCGACCAAAAGCGAACTCTCTCCAGAAATTGAAAGTGTGATGGAAATTGTGATTGACGGTATAGGCTTTGAAGACATTGCAGAATCAATGCGCGTAGGCATCCAAGCCATTTGTGACCTCGGCACTAGCAGCGGTGTAAAACGTATTTCTGCCGGCAATTATGGCGGCAAATTAGGCCCACATCTCTTCAAATTACATGACATTATGAGTGGAGCAGCACAATGAACGCGCTCACCTTTACCTTAAAAAAACCTCTGCAACGCAGCATTAACTGTGCGGCGCTTACACCCAATTACCTCGCCAACAAAACATCTGCCGAGATCGCAGGTATTTTGCTGAACTATGGCAGTAGCCAATTACGCGTAGATGAAATATTTGATATTTCTGGTGAGGCAACAAGCGACTCGACGCAAAATATTCGCTTCAAAAACGCAACAAGCAAACTCGAACATATTGGTGCCAATATGACCACCGGCACGATAGACATTGATGGTGATGCAGGTGCCTATTTAGGGTTTGGCATGAAGCAAGGTACGATTCACTGCCACGGCAACACAGATGCTTTTACCGCCTGCAATATGCTCAATGGCTTAATTACCATTGATGGCAACGCTGGCGATTTTTTAGGTGGTGCCTCTTCTGGGCAACGTAAAGGTATGCGCGGCGGCACCGTCATCGTAAAAGGTAACGCGGGTGACCGTGCAGGTGACCAAATGCGACGTGGTCTGATTTTAGTGGAAGGTAATGTGGGCGACTATTGTGGCAGCCGCATGATTGCTGGCACGATAGGTGTGCTTGGCAATGTTGGCAATTATGCAGGATTCAGCATGCATCGCGGTACATTGTTATTAGCGAAAAAGCCTAAACTACACGCGACCATTCAAGACTGCGGCTCACATACATTGCCATTCTTAAGTTTGATGTTCAAATCATTTGCACCTTTAGGTACAAAATTTTCTAGCATTCAGACACAACGCGTACAACGTTTTGTAGGTGATGCAGCCTGTAGCGGCAACGGTGAGATTCTGCTTATTTCAGCATAATTGCAGCAAGTGATACCATAGCGTTTTGCTCAACAACTCAACGCTATGTCACACAATCCAACACAAGATACATCCTCAGCCAAGTACTTAACCGCAGCGCTTTATAAGTTTGTCAGCTTACCAGACTATAAAGCGCTTCAAACGCCTATCCTAGAGGCCTGCACCACCCATAACATCAAAGGCACACTACTCCTTGCTGAAGAAGGCATCAACGGCACGATTGCCGGCTTGCCTGATGATATTCACGCCGTCCTCAATTTCTTGCGTACAGACCCACTATTTCAAAATCGCTTTGCAGATTTGGAGCACAAAGAGTCATTTGCCTCCGTTCACCCTTTCTACCGTATGAAGGTTAAACTCAAAAAAGAGATCGTCACTCTCGGCGTGCCTGGCGTAAGCCCCACCAAGCAAGTCGGCACTTACGTAAAACCGGAAGATTGGAATGCATTAATCTCCGACCCTGATGTTATTTTGATTGATACGCGCAATGACTATGAAGTGGACATCGGTACATTTAAAGGTGCGATAGACCCACGAACCACCACATTTCGCGAATTTCCTGAATATGTCGCCAAACACTTTGACAAAACAAAACATAAAAAAGTAGCCATGTTTTGTACGGGGGGCATACGTTGCGAAAAAGCATCCTCCTACATGATGGATCAAGGCTTTGAAGAGGTTTTTCACCTGCAAGGCGGCATTTTAAAATATCTGGAAACTGTGCCCGAAGAAAATAGCTTATGGCAAGGTGAATGCTTTGTGTTCGATCAACGTGTCGGCGTGAAACACAATTTAGAAGTCGGTGAATATGACCAATGCTACGCATGCCGCCACCCACTGTCCCCAGCCGAGTTACAAAGCCCGCAATATGAAGCCGGCATCTCTTGCCCTTATTGCTATGGAAAAGTATCAGAAGAAAAACGTGCGAGTCTTATCGAGCGCCAGAAACAAGTCTTGTTAGCCAAGCAGCGCGGCGCAATGCATATTGGTGAAAAGCTGAAGAAATAGCTGTAAATTAACAAACAAGACCATCAGGCAAGCCATTGCCGACCATGTTTAGGAGATTCAATTGATTAAATTATTAGCTATTTTTGTAATATGCGTACTGTCTATCATAGGCTGCAAAAAAGAAAGACAAGCATCTGCTGAAATCGGCGCCAAACCTAAACAAATCATAGACAAAGTGACTACCGACATTAACAATGCTACAGCAATCGCCAATGAAAATCTTAAAGCGGTTGAAGATGCAACTAGTACACCTGAAAAGGCTGATCAATAAGTCCGCACGCTGCTTACAGCTGATTTAAGGCAACTAAGCTTAAGAAATTTTCTGTTAGATCACCTTGTAACACCTGACATGACGCATCAGGCTCACCAAGGTCACTCAACACTAGCGTTGCACCATTAAACTGATGGTCTACAGTATAGTCGTTAATCGTCACGACCGTTCTTAAACCCGCACCTAGGCTTGATTTCAGACCATTTTCAGAATCTTCAAAGGCAAGACACACCGCGGGATCTAATTGCAGCTTAGCTAGTGCCCATTGATAAATATCCGGTGCCGGTTTTTTAGCTGGAACAACATCCCCTGCGGCAATCACTTCAAACCAAGCCAAAGCATCCTCGCCCAGAGTATGTTTTATCAGCGTGGTAACGTTTTCAGGCGTTGTCGTTGTTGCTATGGCTAGCCGCATATTTGCAGCTCTTGCCTCAAGCAGTAAGCGCTTTACCCCTGTGCGCAGTGGAATCTTTCCTGTCGACAATAGCTCTGTGTAAATGCGCGTTTTTTCTCGGTGCAAGCTGGCGACAAGGTTAGAAAAGTTTGCATCTTGTTTTAATTCAGGATGATAGCGCTCGACATAAAAGTTGATGCGCTCCTTACCTCCAGTGACAGCAAGCAATTCGCCATAGAGCGCAACATCCCAATGCCAATCTAAACCCGCCTCTTTAAAAGCCTGATTAAATGCGGTTCTATGCCCGTCGCGCTCGGTATCAGCTAAAGTACCATCCACATCGAAGATAAGTGCTTGAATCATTAGGCTACATCCATAGAACAAGAGTGAGTTAAATTATAAGCCTTGATGCACTTCAACCCAACTAAAGTTAAACCTGACAGATTAATACAACCTGCAAGTAAATACAGCATAATAATTAGGCCTACTTTGTAACTTAGTGGGTATTAGTACTAATTGAAGCTGTATTTAGCATATTATTTTCTAATATCTGATGAATCTGCTCCATCAGAAAGCTTGCTGACTCTCGCCCCAACTTAGACTCTCGCATCGCCATGTGCCAACTCGACATGCAAGCTCTCAAGGTAGTTAAGTTGCTACTTTTTCCAATCTGCTCTTTAATACCACGACCCATTAACCCCAGATAGTCATCTGCCGCTTCAATAAGCAGCACTTTGACCGCTTCTATTTTTTCTGGTGTCACCGAAATATCAGAAAACTCCGCCTCAAAGAACGATAGCGTGGTTGAAGATACCTTGTTTGTTATTGCGCTACTAGGATTGACATTAGCGTTAAATCTTTGGATGAATCCACCAGCCTCCAACTTCTGAATGGTTTCAGCTAACTGTTCTTTTTTGAAGAACTTCTCAAGCTCACTCATATCGCGAATGCCATTGACCAACAACAGCACTTGCCTCTCTCGAACAGGTAGCGTGCGCTTTTCATTCACAAACTCGATATAGCCCAGTGCTGACTTTTCATAAACCATATACATTTTCTTTAAAAAGAAATTTACATGGGCGAGACTACTCAATGAATGTTACGTAAGGATTACAACATCAAGAATACTCTGCTGTTGTAATCTAAATTTTAAAGCACAAAAAATAGGGGCAGACCGTAGTCTGCCCCTTTAGTCATTATTGTTTACTGATGACTATTGTTTATTTCTAAGATTTGCAGCGATGCGCAATCTCAACGCATTTAGTTTAATAAAGCCACCTGCATCACGTTGGTCGTATGCACCGGCATCATCTTCAAATGTCGCAATCGTAGAATCAAACAATGAATTGGTTTTACTATCGCGGCCAGTGATGATGACATTGCCTTTGTAAAGCTTAACGCGCACCCAGCCATTGACTGATTTTTGTGTATGGTCGATGAGTGTTTGAATCGCAAGACGCTCAGGACTCCACCAGTAACCGTTATAGATCATGCTGGCATAACGTGGCATGAGGTCATCTTTCAAATGCGCCACTTCACGATCCAATGTAATTGACTCAATCGCACGATGCGCTTTAAGCATAATCGTACCGCCTGGGGTTTCGTAACAACCGCGTGATTTCATACCGACATAACGGTTTTCAACCAAATCCAAACGACCAATACCGTGCTTACCACCAATTGCATTCAAGTGCGCCAACATTTCATGCGCCTTCATGGCTTGACCATTCAAACTTACCGGGTCACCATTCACGTACTCAATATCTAGGTATTCAGGCGCATCTGGCGCTTTCTCTGGGCTAACACTCCAACGCCACATAGACTCTTCAGCTTCTGCAGCAGGGTTTTCCAAATGGCGACCTTCGTATGAAATGTGCAATAAGTTAGCATCCATGCTGTATGGGCTACCGCCTTGCTTGTGCTTCATATCCACTGGAATACCATGCTTTTCGGCATAGGCCATGAGCTTTTCGCGGCTCAATAAATCCCACTCACGCCAAGGGGCAATAATTTGAATGTTTGGGTTCAATGCATAAGCACCTAACTCAAAGCGCACTTGGTCATTACCTTTACCCGTTGCACCGTGTGAAATGGCATCAGCATTGGTTTCGGCAGCAATCTCGATTAAACGCTTAGCGATTAAAGGACGTGCGATTGAAGTGCCTAATAAGTACTCACCTTCGTAAACCGTATTGGCACGGAACATTGGGAACACAAAGTCACGCACGAACTCTTCGCGCACATCATCAATGTAAATCTCTTTTACGCCAGCAGCTTTAGCTTTAGCGCGCGCAGGCTCCAGCTCCTCGCCTTGACCCAAGTCAGCGGTAAAAGTCACCACTTCACATTTATACTCATCTTGCAGCCACTTTAAAATGACTGAAGTATCTAAGCCGCCAGAATAGGCCAGTACGACTTTTTTGATTTCTTTTTTAACGTTACTCATTACTTATACTTTTCCTAATAGTAAATATTCCATCAATGCTTTTTGTACGTGCAGACGATTCTCTGCCTCATCCCATACGACTGATTGCGCGCCATCAATCACCCCTGCGGCGACTTCTTCACCACGGTGGGCTGGCAGGCAGTGCATAAATAATGCATCTTTAGCCGCAATACGCATCATATCGTTATCGACTTGCCAGTCGGCGAAGTCGCGCATACGCTCTTCATTTTCCGCCTCAAACCCCATGCTGGTCCACACATCAGTGGTCACCAGATCAGCATTCTTAGCGGCTTCCATTGGATCAGCGAACACTTCAAAATGGTCATTGCCATATAAATTGGCACGCTCAGGCTCAACTTCATAACCCGGCGGCGTAGATACATGCACATTGAAGTCCAACACTTCAGCTGCCTGCAACCATGTATTACAGACGTTATTGCTGTCACCGATCCACGCAACGGTTTTGCCTTGAATCGGGCCACGATGCTCAATAAACGTGAAGATATCCGCCAAAATCTGGCAAGGATGGTATTCATTGGTCAAACCATTAATCACGGGCACTCGAGAGTTAGCGGCAAAACGTTCGATAATCTCTTGCTCGTAGGTACGAATCATCACCAAGTCACTCATACGAGAGATCACTTGTGCAGCATCTTCTACAGGCTCACCACGACCTAATTGAGAGTCACGCGTATTCAAATAAATCGCTGAACCTCCCAATTGTTGCATACCAGCCTCAAACGACAAACGGGTGCGGGTACTGGCTTTTTCAAAAATCATCACCAAGGTGCGATCTTGCAATGGCCAATACGGTTTGTATTCCTTGAATTGGGTTTTAATCCAGCGTGTACGCTCAAATACATACTCAAGCTCGCCACGATTTAAATCATTAAATTGTAAAAAATGTTTTATTGCCATAATGTTTACCGTCAGTTTCTATTGCTATCGTTTTGCTACTTTTAAAGATATTTTAGCTATTCAAGAATGTTTTAATGATGGCGGACAAGCGTTGTACCAGCTCTTGCGCCTCAGTTTCATTCATCACTAGCGGTGGTAATAAACGCACCACATTTTCTGCAGTCACATTAATCAACAATTTAGCTTCCAAAGCCATTTTCACCAAATCAGCACACGGGCGATCCAACTCAATGCCGATCATCATGCCGGCATTACGCGTAGTCGTTACGCCTTTAGTACTCTTAAACTCGGCATTAAAGCCTTCGCGCAGTAAATTACCAATCTTCTCGGCATTTTCACGCAAGTTTTCTTGCTCGATAGCATTTAATGTCGCCAGACCTGCCGCGCAAGCCAATGGATTACCACCGAAAGTCGAACCATGCTTGCCATAAGTAAATACGTCTGCCGCCTTACCAGCCGCAACACAAGCACCAATTGGCACACCAGCACCCAGACCTTTAGCAAGACTCATTACATCAGGTTTGATTGCGGTATGTTGAAATGCAAACCATGTGCCAGTGCGCGCAATACCCGTTTGCACTTCATCCAGCATCAGCAACCAGCCATGCGTATCGCAAAGCTGACGCAAGGCTTCTAAATAGGCGCTTGCCTCTTTAGGAATATTAATGCCGCCCTCGCCTTGTACCGGTTCAACTAAAATAGCTACAATATTAGGATTGTGTTCCGCAACGTGTTTGACCGCTTCAACATCATCGTATGGCACACGCACAAAACCACCCACTAGCGGCTCAAAACCTGCCTGTATCTTATAATTACCTGTAGCAGAAAGCGTAGCCAAAGTACGCCCATGAAAAGACTTATCCATCACAATGATTTCAGGGTTAGCAATGCCTTTATTGTGGCCATAAAGACGCGCTAATTTAATTGCCGCCTCATTCGCCTCACAGCCTGAATTGCAAAAGAATACTTTATCCATGCCGGAAATTTCGCACAGTTTATCGGCTAAAGCCGCTTGCTCAGCAATGTTGTAGATATTAGATACGTGAATTAATTTGCCCGCTTGTTCACTGATAGCGCGCACTAATTTAGGGTGTGCATGACCGAGGCCATTAACAGCCACGCCGGCAAGTGCATCCAGATATTTTTCGCCTTTATCATCCCAAAGCCAAACGCCCTCACCTTTTACAAAGGTTACAGGCTGGCGCATATAGGTGTTCATCAAATGGTCGGACATAGATTTTTACTCAAATACTCAATCAAATTATTTTTAGTAGCTTGCTATTGCAAGGAAGGCGATATAAATCGCACCCCGCGAGATTAGCCGAAAACAGTGGTATTGGCAAGTTTTACACACTGTAAACATGGACAATTCTTTCAATAATCACTTGATAAAAATAGCAATTTAGGCAAAAATCGCCATCCCTGTAATTTTAATTGCCAATCTTTTTACGGCATCGTTAATTTTGACTTCCGAACTCACAACCCAGCCTCAATTACCCATCAACTGGTACGTTGACCCAAGTGTTTACGCACTTGAAGAACAGCATTTGTTTTCTCAAGCCCCCATCTATCAAGGGCACGCGCTCATGGTGCCCAACGCGGGTGATTACCATGTACTTAACTGGACTGGCGAAGCGAACTGTTTAATTAATCACCAAGATGGAATCAGTGTCATCAGCAATGTTTGTCGGCACAGACAAGCCATTATGCTTAAAGGCAGTGGTCATACAAAAAACATCGTGTGCCCGCTACACCGCTGGACTTACAATCTGGAAGGCAAGCTATTAGGCGCACCACATTTTGACGAAAACCCTTGCCTGCACCTGAATCAAAAGTCACTGCAAAACTGGCAAGGTTTACTATTCGATAGCAAACGCAATATTGCACAAGATTTAGCCAACGTTGGCTGTAAACAAGATTTTAACTTTACCGATTATGTGCTGGATCGCGTGGTGGTTGAAGAGTACGACTTCAACTGGAAAACCTTTATTGAAGTCTACTTAGAGGACTACCACGTAGGCCCATTTCACCCCGGGCTCAATCAGTTTGTAGACTGCGACGCACTCAATTGGGAGTTCGGCGAGGAATACAGCGTGCAAACGGTAGGCTTTAAACCTAACACCGCCAAAGCAGGCTCGCCTGTTTATCAGCAATGGCAACAGCAAGTTGCACAGTATCACGACACTAAAACGCCAAAATACGGTGCAATCTGGATGGTGTATTACCCATTCCTGATGATTGAGTGGTATCCGAACGTACTGGTGGTGTCGCACATCATTCCACGTGGCGTCAATGCTTGCAGCAATGTGGTTGAATTCTATTATCCTGAAGACATTGGTTTGTTTGAACGCGAATATGTGGCAGCTCAACAAGCCGCTTACGAAGAAACCGCAGTGGAAGACAAAGACATCTGTCAGCGCATGCATGATGGTCGCCACGCTTTATACGCACAAGGCATTGATGAGCGCGGCCCTTACCAACATCCAATGGAAACCGGCTTAGAGCACTTCCATATCTGGTATCGCAAACAGCTCGAAAAGCACCTTGCCTAAGCCATCCATCATCAGGCTACCCAATTTGGGTAGCTTATGGATGCTAGTTGCCGCACTGGGCTTTGCTATCATGGGCGCGTTGGTAAAAGTCGGCGCAGAAAAGTTCAGCAGTAGTGAACTGGTTTTCTACCGATCACTATTCGGTTTAATCGTTATCTGGTGCTTCATTTTCACACAGAAACTACCACTAGCAACGCCGGTAATGTTTAAACAAATGTCGCGCGCATTGGTCGGCTTTGCCTCACTGGTGCTGTTCTTTTATGCCATCGCACATTTGCCCTTAGCTTCCGCTATCACGCTCAACTACACTTCCCCACTATTCTTAGCGCTTTTCATGCCGTTTTTATTGCATGAAAAGCCTAAAAAGACATTGTATCTCGGGCTGATAATTGGCTTTATCGGCGTGGCATTATTGTTAAAGCCAAGCTTTAGCCGTCAGGATTGGCTGGCTGGTAGTTTAGGCCTACTCTCTGGCATAGGCGCAGCCATTGCCTATGTGCATGTTAAGCAATTGGGTGCAGCAAAAGAACCTGACTGGCGCACAGTATTTTATTTCACACTCATCTCCACCATAGGTGCTGGCCTGTGGATGCTAATCAGCAGCTTCCATTCACTTGCGTGGCAAGATTTACCCATACTCCTAGGCTTGGGACTATCTGCCACAATTGCTCAGCTAGCTCTAACACGCGCTTATCGCACAGGAGATACACTCGTTGTAGCGAGCCTAGCTTATGTCACAGTCGTGCTTGCCAGCCTGTTTGGGGTAATTTGGTGGCATGAGCACTTGAGTCCGGACGCTTGGATTGCGATTGGTTTGATTATTTTAAGTGGCGTGATGAGTGTGCGTAGCACCAGATAATTGCAGTTCTTTGAATTTAGAAATAACCTTAATCTTCAAATAGCTTTTACTTACCCAAGCATTCCGAAGTATTATCACAGCACAGCATCTCACGCTTTATGGCATTGCAGATGCATAAAAGTAATCGAATCGCACCTTTGCTATGTACTTTAGCAATCTACTTGGTGGATTTAATCCAAATGAGTTGGTATGAAACTTAAAATAAGATTTTTATTGCTGATGAGCCTGATTTTCATCGGCTTTATCGTGATCACTTGGTTTTTGTCTGGCAGGTTGATGAATAAGCTTAACCAGCAATGGGGTGAGCAATTCTCAGCGCGACAAGTCATGTTCGATAAGTATCGCACCTTAGCGCCTCTCATCCGTGAAATAGCACTTGCCAGACAAATGGCCGCAGAACCAGCCATCATCGACATGGCCTTGCATGAGCGCGACCCAAAAATGCAGCAACGCGGTATCGCGGCAATGGAAAAATATCGCTTCAACTTTCGTGATCATAGCTATTTTGCAGCCTTTGCCCATAGTGGCAATTACTACTTTAACGATGCTGCCGACCAATATGCAGGCAAGCAATTACGCTATGTGTTATCTCCCACCGCCGCGAAAGATAAGTGGTTCTATGCCACACTGGTAGATGGAAAAAAATATCAGGTGAATCTGGATCCTGATGTGCATCTCAAGGTCACCAAAGCTTGGATCAATGTATTAATTACCAACGGCAATGAAACGCTTGGTGTGATAGGCACAGGCATAGACCTGACAGAGCTCATCAAAGAGACCGTTAAAATCACGCAACCAGGCATTGAGAACCTGTTCATCGACAAAAGCATGGCCATTCAACTAAATAGCGATCCCAAACTGATTGACTATATGACTGTTGCCAAAGACATCGGGCAGCGTATCAAAATCAATGTGCTGCTGAAAAACCCGGCCGATGTTGAGCGTTTACGACAAGTCATGACTGAGTTAGAACGCTCTCCCGCAGATAGCGCCACCTTAAAGGTAAGCTACAGGGGTAAGAAACACTTGCTTGGCGTGGCTTACTTGCCAGAAATAGGTTGGTACGATTTAACACTGATGGACGACCATAGCCTAAATCTGTTTGATGACCTGCTGGTGGAAAACATACTGTTCGGTCTTGCGCTCTTGCTGGCATTAGTAACGGTAGGCTGGGCACTCAGCCGCTGGATACTGAGTCCAATTGCGGCGTTGCGCGCATCAACCGATAAAATTTGCAATGGTGATTTTGAAGTAGATCCGCCTTTAGCGGGCTCAGGCGAAATCGCACATTTGTCGCGTTCATTTGAACGTATGGCCAGATTCGTCATAGACAGCAATCGAGAGTTGGAAGAAAAAGTCCGAGAGCGTACCGAAGAACTCCATCGTTTATCTGAAATTGACCCGCTGACCGGTCTGCTAAATCGCCGCGGCATGATGGAGCGGTTTGAGATTGAGTTTTCACGTCAGGCGCGTCAAGGTGGTTCAATGGGATTGTTGCTGCTCGATCTCGACTACTTCAAACGCATCAATGACACTTACGGTCATGCCGCAGGCGACTTGGCCCTGTGCGAGGCTGCAAAAGTATTGCAATCATCAAAACGCGGCTATGACCACGTGGCACGATGGGGCGGTGAAGAGTTCTTAATGCTCATGCCAAACTGTTCAAAAACAGACTTACTTGCAATCGCGGAACGCATTCGTGAAGAGATTGCCGCATTGCAAATACAGGCTGGTGGAAATATTGTCAATTTCACTGTCAGTATTGGCGCACATCATCCAAACACGCCGCAGACCTTGGATACCATGCTGCAAAAAATTGACAGCGCCCTATATGCAGCCAAGGATGCTGGGCGAAATTGCGTGCGGGTTTCCGAATAGCGCTAGACAATAAGGCTCAGCTAATCGGTATTGGCATTCACTAACAATGCCAATACAGATCGAATCTCGTCAAATAAAGGTCGATGATTGACCACTGGCTGAGTGCAGCGATGCTGTAAATCGCGCAGTGCATTCACAGTGCTTTGCACTTCAAGCGGAGCATCACAACGATCCAACAACTCTTCCAGCAAACAGGCAAATGCGCGCACTTCTAGGCGCTGCAAGCCAGTAGCCATGCGCACGTCGTTTTGCGGCACAAAAGACGCCCCACCAAAATCACCAAGCAAACAATCCCCTTGCGTTGAGCTAGCCACATTCAATAAGATGTTATGCGCATACAAATCACCATGCATCACGCCTTGTGCATGCAGATGCTCAACAGCTGCTGCGATATTCAGCGCAATACTCAAAACGCTGGTTAAGCTAAACCGTCTTTCTGCTGGATAAATATCGCGTGTACAAGACTCCAGACTCGGCGGCCCTGCGAGATTGATAAAACTAGGGTCTATGAGTGACATCACCAGCCCTGACGTATTTTCAGGATGCCCACTGATTTTGCCTAAAATCGGAATCAATATGGGATGCGCATCTGCGGCTATACTGGCAGCTTTTTCGCTACGCGGCAAACCATCACTGGTCACAGCGCCTTTAAATATCTTGACCGCCACATCCTCAGCTATGCCTGCCGATTGGCAAGTGGCGCGATAAATCACACCAGATGCCCCCTCACCTAACACCTGCTGCAATTCAAGGCTATGCCAATCTACATGCGTAATCGCTTGTTTAGTCGCTACAACAGCCTCATCAGCATCACTACACGGATTGCCAGCATAAGCCAGCCAAGCAAGGCGTGGCAAAGACAGCAACCAATCAGGTAATTGCGTAAAACGATTGGCTGAAATACGCAGCAATTCCAAGCGAGTACAAGCTGTGAGAGTCGGTAAACTGTGCAACTGATTCCCTGCCAGCATAAGTTTCTGCAGTTGTGTACATGCCTCAAGCTCACTCGGTAGTTCAGAGATTTGATTGTCAGTCAAAATCAGCCAACGCAGTTTCTTCGGCAAGGATTCAGCAGACACGTGGCGGATTTGATTCGCTTTGAAACCTACCATCTCCAGATTCTGGCACTGCCCCAATACCTTTGGAAGTTCAGTAAATCGGTTATCCGAACAAAAAATAATGCGCAGTTTATGTAACCTAGGCAAATCATCTGGCAGGCTGGCTAAGGCATTTCCAGATAGATTAAGAATCTCTAACGAATCAGCAAGCGCATAGATTTCACTAGGGAACTCGGTTAAACCACAAGAAAGATCAAGGCGTTTAATGCCAGCCAATTGACCAGCGCGTAGGGATGAGAGCGTATGCATGGTGGCACTATAGCAAAGCAGGAATGTGGATGGAGGTTTTTATGATTGAGCTTGCAATGAGAAATTTCTACAGGAAACAACCAACGGTAAAATTTAAAGGAAGTTAACTTTCCTCCCCTGCTACCGCGCCTGCGATTCTCAGTTTCATGGGAGTTCTCGGCAAGCGGCTGTTTGAGCGTAAGCGAGTTTCCGATTGCCGCCCATGAAACTGAGAATCGCAGGAGGCAAGCGGTAGGGGGTAGCTTTTTCTTTGGCTACTTTCTTTTGGCTAAGCAAAAGAAAGTAGCTCGCTAGTCGCGCGAAAGCGACCTCCTAGAGTATGCATTGGGTTGGCAAGATTACCACCGTTTATTTGGAATTACCGCGTAGGCAGGAGTCTGCCCACCCTACATACCAGCCAAATCTATTGAAATATAGAATCCAAACCAATCAAGGATCAATCAACCCACTACGCATCGCAATTAGCGCGATTTCTGCGGAGTTATTGGCATTGAGTTTTTGCTTGATGTTGTAAAGATGCGTGCCGACGGTACGTGGGCTTAAAAATAAGGTTTCGGCGATTTCATTAGTGGTTTTGCCTTTTGCCAGCGCCATGAATACTTCAAACTCGCGTGGCGACAATACATCTACGGGATTTTGTTCACCGGATAACTGCTGAATCGCCATTTGCTGCGCCACACTGGCTTCTAGGTATTTCTTACCCGTGGCAATGGTACGAATCGCCTTAATCAGCTCTTCTGCCGCACTACGCTTGGTTAAATAGCCCATTGCGCCAGCATTCAGCACTCGCTTGGGATGCACGGAGTCTTCATGTGCGGAAAGCACTAAAATTTTGGCTGCGCTATCTTTAGCAAGGATGCGCTCAATCGCCTCTAGGCCGCCAATGCCGGGCATGGTGATATCCATCACCACCACATGCGGTTTATGTTCCATATAGCGTTGAATGCTCTGCTCGCCGCTATCGGCTTCTGCGACGACTTTAATCTCGGCATCCAACTCTAGTAACATTTTAAATCCCATGCGAACCACTGCGTGGTCATCTACCAGCATGACGTTAATTTGACTCATGTTGCTTGCCTTCTCCCATTACTGGGTAATGTTATTCGGAATATTAATATGTATTGCAGTACCGCGATCAGGCGCGGACTCTAAGTTAAAGCTGCCATGCAAGGCTTGTACACGCTCGCGCATGCCAATTAAGCCAAAGTGTTTAGATTGATCAACAGCGTCAATATCCATGCCGATGCCGTTATCCCCAATGCTCAACAGTAGTTCACCTGCGGCTGTTTCTGTTAAATCAATATCAATAATACTGGCCTGTGCGTATTTCAGGGCGTTATTCAGCGACTCCTGCACTATTCGATACAAATTGATGCTAACAGTTTCACCTAAATCTTGCAGATTACCTTTTAGACGCAAATTGATTTTAACCTCTGGATTTTGCGTTTGATAAGTACTGACCGCATCTCTTAAAGTTTCGGCCAAACCAAGATTATCCAGCGCACCGGGGCGCAACTGGCGCACGATATTATGCATGCCGTCATAAATTTGGTTTGCAGCAGAGACAATCACTTGTGCATGCGCTGCAATATCGGGCATACCGGGGTTAGTCTCACTCGCTTTGGTTTTATTGGCAATGCCAACGGCAAAAGTTTTAATGGCGGTGACATATTGCCCTAACTCATCATGCAACTCACGCGCCAAGCTGCGGCGCTCATCTTCAATATGTTTTTGAATCACATGCGTGAGCTGACGGTTTTCTTCCAATTGACGCTCGGCAGTAAGTGATTCTGCCATGCGATTAAGACTATGCCCAATACGCTCAAATTCTGGCAGATTGAATCTTGGCAGCCGCGTACTTAAATCGCCCTGCTCCATCTTGTTAATGGCTTTCAGCATGGGCTGTAAAGGGCGCAGCCAATGCCCTAACATCCAATACACCATGCTATTTAGTAAAATAAAAAATGTTAAGCCTAGCCAGAATAAACGGCTGACTTTACTCCAAGCTTCACGAATAGCGCCGGATGAGTCAGGAATGATTTCCAACTTACCGAATCGCACCAAGCGCACGACAGGCTCTTCATGCGGATCAAGAAAATTGATAAACCATTGCGGAGGATTTTCCTCAATGCGAAAGGTTGATGATGGCGATTGATACAACAACACATCATTTAAGCTATAAAGCCTGATCTGGTTGCTACGCACATGCCCTAAGGACTGCAAGAAACGTCGCAAGACATTATGCGTATAACCCCAATCCGGATTTTGTACTGAGCTAATAATCACCGTATCCAACAACTGGGTAGTGACCCGTGTCGCAGACTCAACACTTTCCTGAATGGATGACTTGGTGCCATTAATAATCACATAGCCTACTGCCACCATAAAAAGCAGCAATAGCGCGGTAATCAATAGGTTAAGCCTAACCCGCAAACTCATATTTTTAAGTACATAGGTCATTGTTTTACTTTATGACTTTCATCCTGATTAAAAGGCCAACTTCAGGCACACTACGAAGCAAGCGCTAGAGTTTAGCAAATTCAGTACCAGTATGTTAAAAAATAACTTTACGTTAATATATTGTCATGAAAACACCTCTCATTTTATCAGCCGCAGCATCCATACAAACTGCCATCCTAGCGCATGAATCTGAACTAGAATCCTTAGATCGCGAAATTGGGGATGGTGACCACTACATCAACATGAAACGCGGCGCTCAGGTTGTTGTAGAAATGCAGGCCGAGCTTGCCACACTCACGCCCGATGCCGCATTGCAGAAAATAGGTATGAAGCTACTAAGCACAATCGGCGGGGCTTCTGGGCCATTGCTCGCCAGCTTTTTTATGAGCATGGCTAAATCGCTCAAAGAGAACGGTGATGACACTATTGTAAAAATTGCCGCAGCTTTTGCGGCAGGCGTTGATGCCATACGCCAACGCGGCAAAGCGGACGTAGGCGAAAAAACTATGTTGGATGTGCTGATTCCCGTTGCCAACACATTTCAGTCTCTTGCCGCACAACATGCAGACACTACATTGATATGCAATACACTCATGCAGACTGCGGAGCAAGGCATGCTGGCGACCAAAGACCTCATCGCCACCAAAGGCCGCGCGGCTGGCTTAGGTGAACGTGCAATTGGCCACATTGACCCAGGTGCAAAAAGCTGCCAATTGATGATAGAAGCCGTTTGTACACTTATTCTTGACTCTCAAGTTTGAACTTTAAACAAAGGTCTCACCATGAAAAAATTTATCAATAATGTTGACGATATTTTAGTAGAAAGTTTAAGTGGCTTTGCCGCTGCACATGCTGATTTAGTCAACCTGCATTTAGAACCAAACTTCATCACACGCAAGCATAAAGCCGTCAATAAAGTGGCTATTATTTCTGGTGGTGGCTCGGGTCACGAACCCCTGCACGCAGGCTATATTGGCTATGGCATGCTCGATGCCGCCTGCCCTGGCCATGTATTCACTTCACCAACACCAGACCAAATGCTTGCCGCAGCCGAAAGCGTACACGCTGACCAAGGCGTGCTATTTATCGTAAAAAACTACGCTGGCGATGTAATGAACTTTGAAATGGCAGCGGAGATGCTACCTTTTGAAAACGCAACCGTACTCACCAGTGATGATTGCGCCGTAATCAACAGTACCTACACCACAGGCCGTCGCGGTGTCGCTGGCACGGTAATTGTAGAAAAATGTGTAGGTAGCTTGGCAGAAGCCGGCGCTCATTTACAAGCCTGCAAAGCACTGGGCGATAAAGTGAATAGTCGAACCGCCAGCATGGGCGTAGCACTCACCAGTTGCACCGTACCCGCCGCAGGCCGCCCTACTTTTGACATTAGTGACCACGAGCTGGAAATGGGCGTAGGCATACACGGCGAGCCGGGGCGCAGACGTGAAACCATGCGCGCAGCCGATGCCATCGTAAGCGACTTAGTCGCCTCCATTGTAGAAGACCTGACTGTGAGGAACATAAAAACCGCAGGGGAAAATGAAGCATTGCTACTGGTTAACGGCTTCGGCGCCACACCATTGATGGAGCTTTATCTGCTCTACAACACTGCGGCTAAACTATTCAATCAACATGGCATTCAAATCGCACGCTCATTAGTCGGCAATTACACCACCGCTTTGGATATGGCTGGCGCGTCCATCACACTTTGCCTGCTGGATGATGAAATAAAACAACATTGGGACAGCCCGGTGCATACTGCTGCCTTACGTTGGGGAAAGTAAGTCACAACGACGCCCCAAATTAATATCGAAAGCTAGATTGAAAAAAACAATCATTCAGTGCGGTTACATGACTCTGTTGTTGGCAATCATTACAGCCATCAACAGTCAGCTGTTCAGCACATTAGGCACTACGGGCATCACAATGACCTATTTGTTAATTGTGGTCACGGCTGCCTATTTTTCTTCTTTTGCCATCGCTTCAGGTACGGCATTCGCGGCTTTTTTTGCGATTAACTATTTTTTTGTCGCACCACGCTATACATTCCAAGTAGAGCATATTGAATCTTGGGCAAGCTTGATTAGCTTTTTAGTAGTGTCGCTCGTCATCACCTCGTTAGCCAAGCGCTTAAAATCTCAAACTAATCAATCTATCCTTGCATCAAAACGTGCGGAGTTCGCTAGAACCTTAGCTGAAACTCTCGCCTTGGCAAAAGATACCAATACCATGCTGCACGACACCTGCAGCTTGTTACAAGCTGAGTTTAATAAGCCATTTTTGATTGCTCAATCTGAAGAAAATCATACTTACACCATCCCCCTGCCGCCAGAAAACCTCAAGCTTCCCGACCAAAATGCTCTGGAGTGGGTGGCAAACAACGGCAAACCAATAGGCTCGTATACCGATAACTGGCCAGAATCCCCATATTGGCTGATTCCATTCAATCGACTACCAAGTCAGCATCCCATTTTGGTGGTGTGCGATATTAATGCAGCCGACAGCTTTGAAATGTATACCTCCATCAAATCCTGTGTTGACCAAGTAGCAATGGCTTATCAACGGCTGATTAATAGCGAAAGAGCGCGACTAGCTGAATTAATGGCACAAGAGGAAGCCATACAAAGTGCGCTACTAGCTTCCATCGCCCATGACATGCGCACGCCGCTGACTTCAATTCTAGGCGCAGCGACCACATTGCAACAAAAAGATGTCCATTTAGATGCAGAGCAGACGGCGCATTTAACGGCGCTCATTGCATCGCAAGCCCAATACTTGGCGAGTACTACTGAAAACATATTGTCTCTAATACGTCTGGAATCGAACGCTGTAACAGGGATTCCAATGGATATGCAGTCGCCCGAAGAAATCATCGGCATTGTCACCGCGCTGTATGAAAGTCGTGGCGATACCGTTGGTTTACTCGCAACAATCAGTGAACCGGATTTGTTAATTAAAGCCAACGCCAACCTGCTCACGCAGGCGCTGGTGAACCTGATTGACAATGCTAAACAAGCTAATCTTGCTGCATCCAATCAAGTTCAGGAACCTATCCTGATTGATGTCACTAAAACCGGTGACCTGATTCATATCAGTGTTAAAGACCGTGGAGTTGGCTTTGGCGAAGCATTTAATGCCGCACACATTAAAAAGTTCTCATCAGGCCATGCCAAAGGCTTTGGTTTGGGTCTATCCATTGTGCAGGCGATTGCAAAAGCGCACGATGCAACATTCACCATTAGCAACCAAAAGGGCGGTGGCGCGTGCGTCACTTTAAGCTTTCATGCGCCTGATGTGGACACCAGTCATGTCTGAAAAAGCACAAATATTAATTATTGAAGACGATTTGCAGATTAGCCAATTTCTTCAATCCAGCCTGAAAGCCAACGGTTATCACACCATGCTGGCACGTACGCTTGCCGATGGCAAAAGCATTTTTAGTGAGCAGAAACCTGCACTGGTGATATTGGATTTAAACTTGCCCGATGGTGATGGTCGTAGTTTTATTGAGCATGTACGCATAAGCTCTGACCTGCCGATTTTAGTGCTGTCAGCACGTCAATCCGAGCAAGAAAAAGTAGACTGCTTTACTTTAGGCGCAGACGATTATTTAGCAAAACCTTTCGGTGTGAATGAGCTGCTCGCACGCGTGAAAGTATCGCTCAAACGCAGTGCAATGATGTCGTTGCGCGATGATGTATTCAAACTGGATGACTTAGAAATAGACACGGCTAACGCTAGCATTTCACTCAACAAGCAACCAGTGCATCTCACTCCCCTCGAGTTCAAGCTTCTGTTGATACTGGCTACAAGACCAGGAAAAGTATTCACCCATCGCCAACTACTAACCGAAGTTTGGGGACCAGAATATGTAGATGACACCCATTATTTACGCATCCACATGGGCAGACTGCGCGCCCGTTTAGAAAAAAATCCCGCAGCACCGCGTTATATTCTTACTGAGGCAGGCATCGGTTACCGGCTCGCCGCCACTTAAAATAAAAATCAAATGTATCAATGTTGTTTATGCGATTGATACACCCGCCTTGATTTAATGACCTTGTCTTCATTTATACAAGGTCGTTTTTCAAAAAATCATGAATACAAACACACAATCAAAAAGCGTTTCCGCACTTACGCTGGGCGCCATTGGCGTGGTGTATGGCGACATCGGTACCAGCCCGCTTTACACCATCAAAGAAATTTTTAGTGAGTCCACAGGTATCGCGCTGACTCAAGTCAATATCATCGGTGCAATCTCAGCGGTGCTTTGGGCGTTAATGCTGGTCGTTACCCTTAAATATGTCATTCTGGTGCTACGCGCGGATAACCGCGGTGAAGGCGGCATTATGGCTTTACTCGCATTAGCGGTTTCCACGGCTAGCGAAGCACCTAAACGAAAAAAAATACTATTAGGTTTGGGCGTATTTGGCGCTGCACTTTTTTATGGTGACAGCATTTTAACGCCGGCCATTTCTGTACTTTCAGCCGTAGAAGGCCTTGAGCTTATCACGCCCAGTCTAACTGCATTCGTGATCCCTATTTCCATCACCATTCTGGTGACATTATTTGCATTTCAAAAATATGGCACTAATGCGGTAGGTAAGTTTTTTGGCCCGATTATCATCGTTTGGTTTACCGCATTAGGCGCTGTTGGCATGTACCATATCACCCAAAACCTGATGATATTGAACGCACTAAACCCCATGTATGCGTTTCATTTTCTGGCTGACCGTGGCGCGGGCGTCTTTTTAGCCGTAGGTGCTGTGGCGCTTGCCATCACTGGTGCAGAAGCGCTCTATGCAGATATGGGGCACTTTGGTAAACCAGCGATTCGCATTGCATGGTCATGTCTAGTATTACCGGGTTTGGCGCTTAACTATTTAGGTCAAGGCGCGCTGTTACTATCAACACCGGAGGCCGTCAGCAATCCATTTTACTTGTCATTTCCACAGCAACTGCTCATGCCGGCTGTCATCCTTGCTACCTTAGCCACCATTATTGCTTCGCAGGCCGTTATCTCAGGCGCTTATTCCATCACGCAGCAAGCCATACAACTCGGCTTTTTACCTAGAATGCAAATTCTGCATACTTCTGCGAGTGAGTCTGGGCAAATCTACGTACCTACCATCAATTGGTTCTTACTGTTTGCAGTCATTCTCACAACCATTGCGTTTCAGAATTCGTCCGCGATTGCCTCGGCCTATGGTATTGCCGTCACGGGCACCATGTTAATCACCACCATTCTGAGCTACTTTGTGCTGCGCCATAACTGGAAATATCCACTATGGCTGGCACTAAGTGCCACCAGTGCATTTATTGTTTTAGATTCATTATTGCTCGCATCATGTTCAGTCAAGTTTTTCAAAGGCGGCTGGTTCCCAGTGGCGCTAGGCATTAGTCTCGTGGTCATCATGTGGACATGGAAACAGGGGCGTGAGATTTTGCTACAGCACATTCATGAAGACGACCCAAAGCTGGAAGACTTTGTAAACAATATTGCCCGTGACAGCAATACACGAATCGAACGTACAGCAGTATTTCTATGTGCAAACCCAGACACTGTGCCACAAGCACTCATGCACAATTTAAAGCATAACCAAGTACTACATCAAACCAACCTGATACTTACCGTAGAGTTTATGGATGTACCAATAGTATCGAAAGAGCAACGATTACACATTAAGGAAATTGGCTCAGGCTTTTGGCAAATAAAATTGCATTATGGCTTTATGGAGTCACCTGACATCCCGAAAGCGCTAGCAGACTGCAAAATAGATAATGTCACGATTGACCCATTTACAACCTCTTACTTTGTCAGCCGCGAAACTGTCATCTCAGGGCAAGAAGGTCAAATGGCAAAATGGCGAGATGATTTATTCGCGGTCATGTCCCGCAATGCAGGCAGCGTGGTTGGGTACTTTAACATTCCAAATAATAGCGTGATTGAGCTGGGCTCTAGAGTGCATATATAAACAACGATACGGCAACTAGAAGTTAAAAAAGGTGTTGCGATCATTCGCAACACCTTTATTTTTTGCTTAAGAAATTAGACAGAAAACCATTGATTCCACCAGTCGGAGCATTATGCCTTCACGTGGAGCTTAGTGATGTACCACCTAAAATTTAAATCGGTGAAACAATAACCAACAATTTAATAGAAATTAACTTTCGGCTGCTCTTGCCCGCCAATCAAACCACAAGGTAGTTTAGTTTCACTTTTTGCGCTCTCAGGCACATTGATTTGTAACTTGGTCATTAAATCCCGCATGGCTAATGTATACACTTTTTTAATGTGATACTGAGTGCCAGTATCTACACTAGTAAAACCTAGCTGCTGTGCCTCACCCACATAGCTACCTAATACACTTCCGCCACCAGAGTAAACAGTAGCCTCTAGCTTGCTGTGATACATGCGTAACTGCGGATTGTAAAATAAGCTCGGCTTAATCCGAATAATAGTATTAGCCGTTTCATTGCCACTACACATTTTCAACTCGGCATCTTTTGCCTGCAATGCCTGCAAAGCAATCGGCTCAACTAAAGGGCCTTGTGTAAACCAGTAATCATAATAAGGATGCAGTAAATGCACGCTGTACTTGTAATCATTTGGGCTGATATATAACAAAGTATTGGTTTTAGTTTCAGCTGCATACACGCTGCTGGATATAGTTGCGAATGCAGCTAAGCCTAGACAGCCAATGATTTTTAATGAAAGTTTCATAGTTTTATCTGGTGATTAAATGAAGTTTACTCGTTGATACTACTTTCAGAATCCGCATATCGCAAGCCATGTGTCTGTTATTGCATTTTCTTAACGATAACAACTAAAGTCAATGAAGATCATCCAGCTGCGATAAGTGTATTAATCAAGAGTGAGTTTGTATAGTGAAGTTCCCTTATAGGTAATAACCATACAAACCATAACAAAATTAAACTGACTTACTTATGCTGCACACGCACTTTCTTTAGTTGCCACATCAAACTCACTGATTGGTTTAGGCCGACTAAACAAATAACCTTGATAGTGGTTACAACCATTGTCCATGAGAAAGCTCCGCTGAGCTTCAGTTTCAACGCCCTCAGCAATTACTTTCAGATTTAAGCTATGCGCCATTGCGATAATGGTGCGTACGATAGCTTTATCACTAGCATCAGTGGCCACATCACGCACAAATGACTGGTCAATTTTCAATTGATAGAGTGGTAATTTCTTGAGATATTGCAGTGAGGAGTAGCCGGTACCGAAATCATCTAATTCAAATCTTAAACCGATCTCGTTTAACTTACTCATTTTACCAATGATGCTTTCTATGTTGTTTAACAGCATACTTTCAGTCAATTCTAACTTCAGTAACGTCGGTTGAATGCCATGTCGAGCCACTGTAGCCTGTACTTGCTCCACAAAACTGGCTTGATGAAACTGTTTAGCGCTAACATTAACGGATAAAGCAATATTTTTAGTGTATGAATTTTGTTGCCATGTTTTAAGTTGGGCGCAAGCCGTATCTAGAACCCACGCACCGATTGGCAGAATCAACCCGGTTTCTTCTGCCAAAGGAATAAACTCTGCAGGTGAAATCATGCCTCGTTCAGGATGACGCCATCTAATCAAAGCTTCAGCTCCTAAAGGAATACCGTCACTATCGACTTGTATTTGATAATGAAGTTGAAACTGCTGCTCGGCAATCGCTTTGCGTAACTCTTGTTCCATTGAAGCATGCGCAATAATCATCTCTTGCATTTGCGGATCAAAGAAACGTAAAGCATTACGTCCTGAGGTCTTTGACTCATACATAGCAATATCTGCCTGTTTTAATATCTCATCAATCCCCTGCTTATGATTATTGAACAGCGTAGCACCAACACTTGGCGTGCTATGGTGCTCATGCGATGCAAGCTGATAAGGTTTATTCAGTGCGGCAAGTATTTTATTACCAATCACTTCAGTTTGAGCTGCCGCCTCTAAAGCTTGCTCGCCAAGATCTTCCAGCAAGACTACAAACTCATCACCGCCTAGTCGGGCGACGGTGTCTCCTTCTCGGACACAGCTCGTGAGTCGGCTCGCAACTTGTTGTAACAGCAAGTCGCCAATATCATGCCCCAATGTATCGTTAAGCGTTTTGAAGTGATCCAAATCCAAAAACAGTAACGCACCATTCTGACCACTACGCACACTAGAAACCAGCGCTTGCTTTAGGCGATCCATAAGAAGCCGACGATTAGGCAAACGCGTCAGTGGGTCATAAAAGGCCAGATTTTTAATCTCATCAGAAGCGGCCTTGGTCAACGTAATATCGGTCAACGCTGCCACGTAATTAGTGACAATACCCTCATCACTCTTAACCGCGGTAATCATAAGATGCTCTGGGTAAACCTCGCCGTTCTTACGACGGTTCCAGATTTCACCTTCCCATGCACCTTCGTTATTGACACTGTTCCACAGTTTTTCAAAAAAATCACTATCATGCCGACCAGAGTTGAGTAAACGAGGCGTCTGCCCTATCGCCTCTTCCGCGCTATACCCGGTAATGCGACTAAAAGCATGATTAACGCGCAGAATGACTCTGTTAGCATCAGTGACGACCATACCCTCTTGGGATTCAAATGCAGTTGCGGCGATATGTAACAACTGTTCAGCTTCTTTGCGCTCAGTAATATCCTCGTATACACCCAATATCCCCAACGATTTATTATTTGTATCTCGAAGAGGAACTTTAGATGTTCGCAGCCACATCACTTGTCCACTGGGTGTTATTTGAGGCTCATCATAGGAAATCTTCGCAACACCACTTCTAATGACAGCATAGTCATCAGCACGATAACTATCGGCCTGAGCCGCCCATCCCATTTGATAATCATCTTTACCGATTAACTCGTCTGGGTGAGCCAGCCCCGCATCTTTGGCAAAAGCCTGATTACAACCTAAATAACATAAATTCTGATCTTTCCAGAAAAAACGCATCGGAGCAGTATTGATAATGGTCATCAGCAGGTTGCGTGACTCTGCCATTGCCTTTTCTGAGGCCTTACGGTCAGCTAAGCGTCGATAAACGATATATACCAAGATACCAACAAAGATCAAAACAACTGGGGAAAGGTATTTCAGTAAATCACGCAGGCCAACCTCTTTAACCTCATAAAGACCAAACCACTTCTCATAAAGTGCGCTATACACATCCTTGGATTTAGTGAGCGCTAGTCCTTCATTGATTTTTCCCAACAAATCAGACTGCCCTTTTTGCACTGCAAATGAGAATTTTTGCGAGAAACCAGCTCTTGCTTTTAGTGCGTGTATATTTTTAATGCCTAACTTTTGTAGCGTCTGCATCCCAGTCAGTTCGCTAAGTAACATTGCATCATGCTGACCTGAAGACAATAAACGCAAACCCTCTTCAGCAGTATTCACCAGCACCAGTTGCTTTTGCCATCCTTGCGACATCGCATAGTCGTGCGCTAGATCTGCTCTGACTACAATAATAGACTTATCAGTCAGGTCATCTTTAGCGTGAATACGCCGTTCATCCTTGCGTACAAAAATTGCACCATGCACAATCACATGCGGCACAGTAAAGTCAGCAAACTGTTGACGCTTTTCCGACTGCGCGAGGTTAATCAAAACATCAATTTTCCCCGCCTTGAACTCTTCTAGTAATTGATGAAAAGGCAATACACGAATGCTGTAATTTAAGTCCTCTTCAGAGGCGACTTCCTTCCATAAATCAACGGTAAAGCCGCCAGCGGTTGCACTCGTCATGCCTGTAGAAAAAGGCGGATAGTCTTGTTCGCTACCTACAACTAGGGTTTTCTTTGGTAGCTGAATGGCTGGGATAGCATTTAGCGCTTGAGAGCGCTCACTGTTTTCATATGTGCGCGCATTTGCATTACCGCTAGAAAATAATGAAAGAATTAAGCTAATAAACAGGATTTGCAAGAAAATGCCGAACCAGCGTATTGCAACAATGTGCGATAAATTGACCATTATTGAGTTAAATATTCCATATTATTGAATGAATGAGATAGTTACTTCCCTCATACCTCATGATACATTAGTTTAACGGCCATGCTTGCAACATCAGGAGAATGTAATTCAGTTCTAATATGCCAAGTAGCTATGCACAAATATTAAGTAAGACAGCCTAAATTTCAAATTTAGAAAGTAGTTATATGATTATCGAAAACAATGAATCTACCGTCCGCAGAGACTTACTATCCTATCAACCGATCTGTAATGAAAAATTGCAGGTTGTCGGCGTAGAGATGGTGAGCCGCAATCTACAAAACGAGCAGATTAGCATTTACGCACCGCCTGCAGCACAAAGTGTTAGCGCCATTATCAATGCTTTTATCTATGCAGGCATGGATGAGTTATTTCGTAAACGTAAGGTATTCATCAAGATCTCCGAGGAGTTCCTAATGAATGAGGTCATATTTTTACTGCCGAAGGAACGCATCGTACTCGAACTCTCACCATGTGCTACCGTTGCGGAGCCTTTGATTAATCGTTTCGCAGAGCTGACAAAGGCTGGTTACGCTTTGGCATTGGATGCATGGTCAGCAGATGACATACGCAAGCCACTGCTTGCCTATGCCACGTATGCCAAGGTACGCATGAACAATAGCATTGAAGCGCGCAATGCAACGAGTCAATTAGCCGGTAGCGCTGCACATTTAATAGCATCAAGAGTAGACAATGAGGAGCAGCTAGCGCTGGCACGTGCGCTCAATGCTAAATTCTTACAGGGTCGTTTCTATCAGGTGCCCAAGCAGATGACCCGCAAAGGCCCAACCGTTATGATGCAGACGGTGTTAGCGCTTATCACTGAGTTAAATTCAGATGGCTCTGATATACGACTAGAGCGATTTTTTAAGGAAAACCCAGAGCTTAATCTACAACTACTACACATGGTTAACTCTGCAGCCACCGGCTTTAGCATCACGATAAACTCCATTAGACAAGCCATCGCGATTCTGGGTAGAACACAGATGATTCGTTGGCTTCAAATCATGCTCTATACCTTAGATAAGGACTCACACCAACCGAGCGCGCTTATGCAATCTGCATTATGGCGCGCTAAATTCATGGAGACTTTGAGCGTTCACTGCAGCTACCAAAGTAGCCATATGATTGAAGACATGGCCTTCATCACCGGGGTACTCTCTCTTGCAGACACCTTGCTTGGCGAAAGTTTAGAGGACATTGTCAGAAAAATGAATCTTGAGAATGAAATTCAAGAGGCTTTGCTGAAGCATGAAGGCGTGATGGGAAAAATGCTGTTGTTAGCTAAAGCGCTGGAGTCCGGCGATTTTGAACAAGCAGAAGCCTGTGCGCAGGCCTTAGAATTTAGCACAGAGTTAATCATGGACTGCCAAGATGATGCACAGGCATGGGCCAATAAGATAAGCTGCCATCAAGAGCAATAAATAAGTCTTTAACAAAGAGCATCGACTACTCACCTGTCACAACCCTAAACTATCAAACAAATCATCTACATGCCAGCATCTTGCTGCATCTCCAACACTTGGGCTGGCTCCGAGTCTTAAAATATCGTACCATTCGTGAACATAATAAAAGCTAGCTGATATTGCGGCTTAATAAGCTTGGGCATTCACAAGTAATGTTTCATTCATTAACTCATCAAGGCACAAAATGGTAATTAAAAAATCTGCACTCAAAGCACTTGATTTAATGACTACCAATGACGTAGCTAAAGAGTTTGGTGTAACCATCAGAACCGTTCAACTCTGGGTCGAGCAAGGCGCGCTAGAAGGCTGGAGAACCCCAGGCGGGCACCGTCGAATTACTCGCGCATCATTTAATAAATTTGTCTTGGGTAATACTGCCGCGAAAAAGTCGCCTATTGATGAATCTCGACTGAAAGTGGTCATTGTTGAAGACGATCAGGCAATGCAGATGCTATATCGCATGACAATAGACTCTTGGAAAATGCCCATTGATACAACGTTTACCGCCAATGGCTATGAGGGCATTGTCCACATTTCACAAAACACGCCAGATTTACTGATTACAGACTTAATCATGCCGGAAATGGACGGATTCTCCATGCTAAAAGCACTGCGAAAAATGGATAACTTTTCACAAATGGCGATTATTGTTGTAACAGGCATACCTTTTGGTGAGGTTGAAGACAAAGGCGGCTTACCAGAGGGAGTTAAGCTATATGGTAAAAGCCCCGTGCCATTTAATGAGATACGCGCATTAATGCAAAGCCTGATTCATGAAAAACACGAGCGACTAGCCACTTGAGCACCAACACCATCAACTCAGGCGATGCTGCGCTTATCATCGAAACTTGCCCGTATGGCATCCTTTCTATTAATAATGAAGGTGATGTACATTTTATCAATTCAGCTTTTTGTAAAATTACAG
>JAZJYS010000082.1:0-9930 GCA_040390265.1 Pseudomonadota bacterium
CCTGACCCCTTGGTTCGTAGCCAAGTACTCTATCCAGCTGAGCTACGGGCGCATGTCTCGCATTATACAAAATACTTGATAACTCTGAAAGCTAATTTTTAATAAAACTGCTCTTAGTTCTAAGTTTCTTTGCTGTGAGTAACTGTGATTGATAATCATCGTTATTTGCTAGAAGGCGTGCATTATACATGAAAATTTAACTTGCGCTACGATATAGTTATTCGTTATTTTTACTCAGTACGTAAGTGGATTTTTTAGATATATTGGTTTGTAAATTAAAGTTGTGGCGTTTGACTCAATTAGTTCTTAGGAGGTAATTCTGTTAAACTTTTAAAGGCTAAACTTAAAAAAAACTATTGTTTTTGGCTTGTCTGTTATGTGAACGGTGTTAATGGCGTGCTGATCTTAGTTGAGGTGCAGTGTGTCCGTAGAAAAGGGTTTGTAGGCGTACCTTCACTCTGATTGGTATCGCTGTGAATTTCATATGATTTGTATTTTGATTAATGGATGTTAGTAGTTCCCAATGAAAAAATTTCTTGATCCAAACTCTGAACTTGATCGTGCCTTGCTGTTATTTAGAGGTGTTTTTTTTCAGGTGGGCGCTTTTAGTTTTGTGCTTAACATCCTGATGCTTGTGCCTGCGATTTATATGATGCAGGTTTATGATCGGGTGCTTTCCAGTAGGAATGATATGACGCTGGCTATGCTTACAGTGCTTGCTCTTGCTTTATTCTGCTTGATGGGAGTTCTTGAGTGGGTGCGTGCTCGCGTACTTGTTAGGGTGGGAACGAAGCTTGATCTTATGCTTCACGAGCGAGCATTTAATGCGGCATTTATGAGAAACCTTCAGCGTATGGGAGGTAGTCCAGCGCAGGCGATGAATGATATCACCACAATACGTCAGTTTCTAACTGGAACAGGCATATTTTCATTTTTTGATGCTCCATGGGTGCCTATTTTCATCGCTATAACTGCGATGATTCATCCGATGTTAGGTTTGTTTTCATTGTTTGCAGCGGTAATGATGTTTGTTCTCGCGCTTTTAAATGAGTATCTCACACGTCCCCCTTTGGATGCCGCGAGTATGCAGTCCGCAGCTGCAAGTGTGTATGCAAATAATAACTTGCGGAATGCCGAGGTTATTCAAGCTATGGGGATGCTTCCTCGAATATATGATCGATGGTTGCAGCGGCAGTATAAATTTTTAGCTTTGCAAGCTTTAGCTAGCGATCGATCTGCGGTTATTAATAGTGTAACGAAGGTTGCAAGGATGGCATTTCAGTCGCTAATACTTGGTTTGGCCGCATGGTTCGCTATTGATGGTTTTATTGCGCCTGGAGCACTGATTGGTGCAATGGTTCTAATGGGGCGTACGCTTGCGCCAGTTGAAATGCTAATCGGTGCTTGGAAGCAATGGATATCAGCCAGAGAGTCCTATCACCGATTACATGAGCTTTTTGAAACATATCCTTCTCTTGAAAAGGGGATGTCACTACCAGCGCCAACTGGTGAGGTGACGGTTGAAAATATTACTGTCGTACCTCCAAAAGGGGAGTTGCCCGTTTTAAAGGGTCTTAGTTTCAAGATTAATGCTGGTGATGTTGTCGGCATTCTGGGCCCTAGTGCAGCAGGTAAGTCTTCACTTGCTAGAGCATTGCTTGGTATTTGGAGGCCTCGTGATGGCAGTGTTCGTCTGAGTGGTGCTGATATTGCTAGTTGGAATACTGAAGATCTTGGTCAATATCTCGGATATTTACCACAGGATATTGAGTTGTTTGAAGGTACTGTCGCTGAAAATATTGCGCGTTTCGCGGAGGTCGATAGTGAGAATGTGATTGCAGCAGCAATGGCTGCTGATGTGCATGACATGATTCTTCGATTGCCTAAGGGTTACGACACGGCTATTGGTGTAGATGGGGCAAGCCTTTCTGGTGGTCAGCGCCAGAGGTTGGCGTTAGCACGTGCGCTATATGGGGATCCTGCGCTTATAGTGTTAGATGAGCCTAACTCTAACCTTGATGAGGCTGGTGAGGCGGCTTTAATAGGAACTATTTTACAGCTTAAGGCGAAATTGAGGACGGTTGTTGTAATTACTCACAAGCTTAATGTTTTGTCTGCTGTAGACAAGCTGCTTGTGTTACGTGATGGAGCACTTTTTGCTTATGGTCCGCGAGATAAGGTGCTTGACCATCTTAAGGCGCCAGATTAGATTGTGATAGGGAAAATGAATTGTCAAGAAAAAGGTTGTAATAAAAATGAGTATCCTTAAAAATTTGCTTGGATATAACAGTCGCCAAGATAGGGGTGTGGGCGCTGTACTTGATGGTTCGCCTAGTCTGTTAGTGGAAACGCGTCATATTACCCGTTGGGGGATGATTTTGCTTTTAGTGGGTATTGGAGGTTTTTTGCTGTGGGGGGTGACTGCACCTCTTAGCCAAGGCGCGCCAGTAGCGGGGTTTATTAAAGTCGAGGGTAATAGTAAGGCTGTGCAGCATCTTCATGGAGGTATTGTTGAAGAAATTCTAATTAAAGAGGGTGATGTTGTTGTACAGAATCAGCCGTTAATTCTACTTAATACTACCCAACTCAAGTCTGAGTTTGGTGCTGTAGATAGTGATCTTGTTTCCTCGCTTGCTGTAGAGGCTCGCCTTGTAGCAGAGCGTTCAGGTGCGGAGGGTATTAAATATCCTGAGTTTTTGCTGATGCATCCGAATCAATCTAAGGTGGGTGAGGTGATTGCCGTTCAGAGTCAACTTTTTCATACTAGACGCACTGTACTTTCCAATGAGCAATCGATTGCCCGCGAAACGATAAGTGGTATAGAGCAGCAAATTAACGGTTTTGATGCTCAGGAAATAGCACGTGCCAGTCAAATGAATATTTTTACGGACGAGCTTGCTTCGTTACGCCCTCTGTATGATGAGGGATTTATTCCTCGCACTCGTATTTTCGAGTTAGAGCGAGCTATTGCTTATCTTAGTGGGCAGCGTAGCGAGAATTTAGCTGCGATTGGTAGAGCTAGAAGCCAGATTAGTGAGATAAAGTTAAGGATACTTCAATCTACGCAAACGTACCAAAAGGAAGTGGACACTCAGTTAACTGATATTCAGCGTCACGTTTCTGATCTTAAAGAAAAATATACTGCGACTCGTGATGAGTTGGAGCGAGCTATTATTCGTGCTCCAATCAGTGGTGTGATTTTTGGTCTTAATATTAGTACGGAAGGTGGTGTAATTAATTCTGGACAAAAACTGATGGATATATTGCCTGAGGGCTCTGCTTTATTGATTGAGGCGCATATACCTACTAATCTTATAGATAATGTAGAAACTGGTCTTGATGCTGATATCAATTTTCCTGCTCTTGATAAGTTTGAGGTTTCTCACATACATGGACGACTGATTTATATATCAGCGGATCGTTTTACTGATCAAAAAACGGATGTGCCGTATTATTTGGGACGTGTGGAGGTAACCCCGGAAGGTATGAAGGCGCTTGGTGCCCATAAGATCAGAGCTGGCATGCCAGCTAATGTTGTTATTGTCACGGGTGAGCGAACAATGTTTAGTTACCTTGTTCGGCCATTAGCAGCACGTCTGCATTTTGCTTTTACTGAAAAATAAGTACATGAGATCTATTCTAGGAGCAGTTGTTTTGATTTTCGCTGCATTGCAAGTGCGTGCAGAGTCTAGTGGACTTTTAGAGTTGTACTATGCAGCGCAGCAGAATGATCCTGTATTTGGGGCTGCCCAAGCATCGCTATCTGCAGGTCTTGAAAGTGGAAATATTGGTCTGTCTGGATTGCTGCCAGCAGTGCAGGGTAGTCTTGCATACTCTTCTGTTTCACAGGATATAACTGCTTTTAATGCGAGCAAAGGCTACAGTTATAATCCGCGTATTGCTGCCATTAATATAAGTCAACCAATCTTTGATCTAGAGAAGTTCAAGGACTATAGTATTGGTCAACTTCAGGTCGGGCAGTCTCAAGCTATTTTTGCTGAAGAGCGTCAGTCTCTTGCGCTTAGAGTAAGTCAGGCCTATTTTGATTTGCTCTTAGCTGGCGATAATTATGAGCTTGCTGTTGCTGAAAAGAAAGCACTTGAAGCCCAGGCGGAACAATCTAGGTCGCTGTTTAAAGGCGGTGTGGCGACTGTTACTGATATGGAAGAAAGTAAAGCCCGCTATCAGGTTGCGGAGGCGCAGATGTTTGTTATGGAGAATGCGCAAGAAGTGAGTAGAAAGAGGTTGGAGAAAATCGTTGGCAAGCTTCCAGATAATATGAGGCTGGGGGGTATTTATGATTTTGATCCAATTCCTCCGAATCCAAGTAGTCTTGAGTCTTGGAAAGTCTCATCTAATACTCACAATCTTAAGGTGTTAAGTGCAAATATTAATCTTCAGTTAGCTATGTTGCAGGTAGAAAAGACAGGGGCTAGGCATTACCCAACAGCGCAGCTTACTGCTTCTTATCAGAATGCCACCGATCCGCAAGTAAATTATGATAAGTCTAATTCTAGTCGTATTGGTGTTGAAGTTATATTGCCATTATATCAGGGTGGTCGTACGAGCGCAGAGTTAAGGAGAGCTCAACAGTTACAAGAAAAAGCGCGTAATGATCTTGAGGCAGAGGTGCGCGAAAGTGAAGTTGGAGCTACAGAGGCTTTTCTCGGCGTAGTTGGCGGTTTATCGCGCATTCATGCGCTTGAGCAGGCTGTTAAGTCTAGTTTGGTTGTAGTTAGGGGTATGGAAATTGGTCAGCGTAACGGTTTGCGTACAAATACTGATGTGCTAACTGCGCAGCAGCAGTTATTTGCAGCAAAAAGGGATTTGCAAAGGGAGAGGTACAGTTACTTGTTGAGCATGCTAAAACTAAAAGCATCAATAGGGGGGTTAGGTGAGGATGAGTTGGCCTTTGTTGATGCGCTGGTTGGGGTGCAGCGGAGTAAGCCACTCGGATTGCATATGGATCGCTCCATTAATGCGTTGGCTGGAACTTAACTGGTTGTTAAAGTGTGCGCTTGATTCTAAGTGATTGGAAAATATAGGGTAATATGTTGGTTGAATCTGAATCTGAATCTGAATTTATGTTTTGTTGTTCTCGCTTAATCAGTGCTCAATTTATGTGTGCTAGGTATAGTATTCAATTGCAAAAATCTATGGGATGTAAACATTTTTTATTGAGAGTTATCTGTATTTTCTGTTTGATTTTTTTTAGTTTATGTAATGTGCTTTTTGCGCAAGCGGCATCAACTGATGATACCGGTAAGGCTTGTGATGCTGCACTTGCTGCGCGTAATATAAAGTCAGCACAGTTAGAATGTGGTAAGGCTTTATCCAATGCGCAAAAGTTGGCGCAAGATGGTGGGGTTGCTAGTTCACTTACATTGGCGTCTGCATACTATGCTAATGGACGGTTCTATTTGTTGGCTGGTCTTGGAGGTAAGGCAGAGGTTAGTTTTCTTGCTGCAAATGCATTGTGGGCAAAATATTTAGGTAAAGATCATTTGCAGGTGGCAGAGTCATTGACCAATGCTGCCGAAGCGATGCTGATGCAAAACAAAATGAACGAAGCTGAGCCGTTGCTGCTGAGAGCGCTTGAAATCCGAGATAAAGCTGTTGGTCAAAAGTCGGAGAAATCAGCTGCATCTAGGCATGCGTTAGGAATGTTGTATTTTCGCATGGATAAACCTGCGCAAGCTGAGTCATTGTTTCGACAAGAGGTCGCTATCCTTGAGGAGTTGAAAGGGTTAGATGCACCTGAAACAGCTGTTGCCTGCAATAATCTTGGATTCATCTATTATCGTGGCGGCAAGGTTCGAGAGGCTGAGCCATTATTTCGAAAGTCAATCGCTATTCTGGATAAGGTTGCTGTCAAGGATGATGTTCGATTGCTAGACCCTTTGCTAAATTATGCGTCTTTACTAGTTGATACTGGGCAGCCATTTGATGCTGAAAAGTTACTTTTGCGTGCCCTTGTAATTCGTGAGAAACAGGGTGGAGCTGAGTCTATTGATGTGGCTGATTTGCATAACCGTTTGGGTGTCCTCTATCAGCGGGCTAATTCGGTAGTTACTGCGGAGCAGGAGTTGCGCAAGGCCTTGAAGATTAGAGAGGGACTTCTTGGTGTTAATAATTTGTTGCATGCGGAGTCATGTAGCAACCTTGGGTTGCTACTGTTGCGGCAGAATCGCCTAAGTGAAGCTTTGCCGTTGATGCGCCATGCAGTGGCGGTAACTGAAGTGCTTACGGGTTCAAAAAGTTTAATTACAAAGCAACGCTGGGATAATTTGGAGCAATTGTACGTGGCGATGGTCCGTCAGGCTTCAATAAAGCCGATAACGCCGTCAATTGCAGTGCAGAAGGAGTAGTTTTCTGACATATATTGTGTTGGAAAAACAACTACTCTTTTAAAAGTTTAAATTCTTTCAGACAGGTTGATTGTCTGTCATCTTTATGTGTAGTTCGTATACACATGTTTCTATAATTTTATGAATTTGCATAATTTAATGCTGCTATGGGTATTGACAGCTGGCTTTGGCCTGCTAAAATCGGTTAGACCTTTAAAATATCATCGAAGTTCACGTAAATATAAATTAGCTTCAGCTAAGGAAAAAAAATGAATAAAAAGCACAAGTCTGTTGGCGCCGTCGCTAACTTCAATTCTCAGTCTAAACATCTAGGTGCTTATGCATGGGGACGTGCGGGCTTTCGTTTGACTCTTATTGCTGCATCTATAGCGGCATGCTCTACTGCTTGGGCGGCTGATACTACTAACACGTCAACGTTGGGTGATGCTACGTTGGATTTTAATAATTCTGGTTTGCAAGTAACCGATAATATTGGCGGCTCTTTGATTGGATTGGATCCGGCGCAAAATCAAATTGGTATACTGGATGGTGTTACTGGAAGGACGGTTATTCTAAATACTGATGCAAGCATTTTTGACGGCAGTTTGTCTGTTCATGAGGGGCTTTCTGTAGATAATGGGCTAGGTGGGAATGCTTTGACTGTTACTGGCAATAGTAGCTTGACTGGTGCGCTTAATGTGACGGGTGATGCTACTCTTAATAGTGCTGGTACGAATACCATTTCTGCTGACTCTGTGAGTGCTCGTATGCAGAGTGGTTTGAATAATGTGACTGTTGATTCTGCTAAAGTTGGATTGGCTTTTAGTGATGGAGCGGTAAGTTCTTCAATTTTGATGCAGAATCCAGGCGGTGCGACACCAGGTGGTGTGGCTATACTGGCAACGGGTGCTGTTGGTTCTGGTGTTGAAGCTAGTGTGCTGGTTAATAATGGTGCTGTGGTTAATGGGCTAGCGGTGCGAGCTAATGAAACTATTTTAAGTGGTGGCGAAACTTCATCAACGTCTATTACACTGAATGATACAGGTTTTAAAGTGACGGGCGCATCGGGGGATACTTTCTCGGTTAGTAATTCTGGTGTGTCGAGAATTGGTAATGATGCATTGGCTGGCTCATTGGCTATTTCAAATGGTACGCCTAGTGGGAATTCTGTTCTGTTGAATGGTGTAAATAACACTATTACTGGTACGACAAGTACTGCGATAAGTGGTGGTACGTCAACGCTTACTTTGAGTAATGCAGGCGCAACCTTTAATAATCAGCAAATTCACGGTGTTGCGGCTGGCGTGGCGAATACCGATGCTGTTAATGTGGGGCAGTTGACATCTTTATCGTCCAATAATACGGCTAGGTTTAATGCTATGGATAGTCGCATTGACTCAGTGTCCGAACGTGCTTATGCGGGTATTGCTTCTGTAGCTGCTTTAGCTGCAATTCCAAGTCCAGCTGTAGGTAAAACATACTCGGTTGGTCTTGGTGTTGGTACCTATAGTGGTGAAAATGCCTTTGCTGTTGGTTTTCGTGGCGTTGTAAGTGAAACTGTTAGTGTGACGCTTGGTGTTAGTCAAAACTCTGCCACTAAGACTGCGGCCAATGCTGGTGTGGGCTTTAGTTGGTAGTTTAGTTATCTGACTGCTTGAAATTTAAATAATAATATTGAATATAGCCTGCGATTCGTAGGTTTTGGAGCAAAAAATGGCCGTTTCATTAACAACAGTTTCTCCGTTTACAGGTGCTGTAGAGGATTCATACTATGGTATTAGCTATGGTGCGATGACTTTAAAGGCGGATGAGTCTAGTACAACCGATGGTTTTAAGGTTACTGCAGCTGCGCCCGGTAGTACTCTCTGGTATAAGGATGCAACAACTGGTGTTCTAACCCAGATTACACTCTCTGGCCATGATGTAATCCTCCGTGCTGGCGGTGTGTTTATTGATAATATTAAAGTGACCGGCACTGATGGTAAGATTTATTGGCTTAATGATCCAACTTTCTCTGGTGTAAGTGGCAATACTACAATATCTAATGCTTTTACTGTCGAGGCCATTAATACGCTTTCAGGTACTTGGGGTACGGGTGCCACAACTACTGCTACGTATGAGGTGACTGCCCCGGTTAATGTTGCTGTAACGGTTACTGCTGTTGATAGTCCTTCTGAATTGACGTTGCCAAGCTCGCTAGGAGCGGTGGAGGATACTAATCTCGTTATTGCTTCTGACTCTGTTGGTCTTTTTGATAAGGACACGGTTACTGGTTTTACTGTGACGCTAAATATTGCCCATGGTGGTATTGTGCTAGGTAATACTGCGGGGGTTACCTTGACGGCAGGTGCCTACGGTAGTCATGCAATGACTATTACTGGAAGTCAATCAAGCATTAATACCGCTTTGGATAGTATGACTTATCGAGCTGATGCAAACTATTATGGCTCAGATAGCATTGTTGTTACTGCGAACGACGGCACAACCACTGTCACAAAAACAATATCGGTAACAGTTGCTGGCATTAATGATGCTCCAGTGAATTCAGCGCCTATAGCGCAAACAATGCTTGCTAGCCAAACTTTGTCGTTTAATACTACAAATGGTAATGCGATTGCAATTTCTGATGTTGATGCGCAAAGCGGGAACTTGACCGTTACGCTTCATGTGAATAATGGCCAGCTCTATCTGGTAAGTACAAGTGGCATTACTGGTGATTTGGACGGTACTGACAAGACTATGGTCTTGAATGGTAGTGTTGCTAATATTAATGCGGCACTTCAAACGTTACATTATGTGGCGGGCTCTGCAACAGGAAGTGATACGCTTACCATTACTACTAATGATAATGGTAATACGGGTACCGGTGGTGCATTGAGTGATTCAGATTCTGTGTTCATTAACATTGGTTCTAATAATGTAGCACCATCAGTGCTGAATGATAGTGCTACAGTGAGTGAAGATGGCACCGTGTCTGGTAATGCGCTGTTAAATGATAGTGATGTTGATTTCGACACTTTAACTATAGTAAATCCAGGATCTGTTGCTGGCAATTATGGCAGTATGGTGATGGGTAGTGCTGGTGCTTGGGTTTATACTCCTAATACTGGTTCGGCGCAGGCTTTAGATTCCGGTGAAAGCGCAACTGATACATTCACTTATACTGTAACGGATGGTGAAGCTTTAGTGACCGAATCCGTTACGGTAACCATTACTGGGGCGAATGATGCGCCGGTAGCGGACTCAGGAAGCGCTACAATAAGTGAAGACGCATTCAGCACAAGCGGCACAGTCACAGCAAGCGATGTAGATGTTGAGACCCTGACCTTTAGCGGTAGCACGACAGGCAGCTACGGTGACCTGACAATGGGCAGCAATGGCGCTTGGAGCTTCACAGCTCACACTGGCACGGGTCAAAGTTTAGATGATGGTGAAAGTGCAACAGAAAGCTTCACTTACACTGTGACAGATGGTGATGCAACTGACACCAACACGATCACGGTTACGATTACCGGTGTGAACGATGCGCCAGTAGCAGACTCAGGCAGTGCGACATTAAGTGAAGACGCATTCAGCACAAGCG
>JAZJYS010000082.1:10030-20013 GCA_040390265.1 Pseudomonadota bacterium
GCGACAGACACTAATACAGTGACTGTCACGATTACAGGCTTGAACGATGCACCAACATTAACAACGATGACTTCGTTCACTGGCACGGATAGTACCTCTGAAAATGAACCTGTCACTATCAGTTATGCAATGCTGGCTGCACACAGTAATGAAAGTGATGTTGATACTTCAGATACGGTATCGTTTAGAATCACTTCGGTTGATAGTGGTACGCTTACTATCGGTGGTAGTGCTTATGCATCAGGTACTAATGATACGATTACTTCTGACTCTAGCTTGGTTTGGACGCCAGCATCTGGTGTAAATGGCACCGGTGTGAGTGCATTCCATGTAGAGGCTTGGGATGGTGATTTGGCTTCAGCATCGCCTGTAGGTGTTACGATTGATGTAGTGGCACAAGCAAGTGAGTTTAGTCTTGACCTACGTACGGATACTTTGGTAATCCCTAGTTTTGATGTGGATGACATGGTTGTGATTTCTGGAGTTTCTGCAGCAGATGTCACTTACGCTATTGCTGGACCTAACACGGAGATTAGTTATACAGATGTAGGTAGTGATAATAATCTTGATAAATTGACCATTACTAACTTCACAGCAGCGCTCGATGGAACACAGGTTCTGTTTGATAATGGATCGGTTCTGAAGGTAGGAACTAGTGTATTGGTAGGCACTTCGGCGCCTAACGGGGATCAGTTAATTGCTGCAGATGGTTCTGGTGTCACAATGCGAGGAGGTGCTGGTGCCGATGTTCTACGTGGCAATGCTGGCGCGGATATCTTCTTTGGTGGTTCAGGCAATGATAAGCTGTATACAACAACTGATAGTGCTCAAGATGTATTCCTTTACACGGCTAAGGCTGGTAGTCTTAATGATGGTAACGATTTGATTTATGGTTTCGAAAATGGAACTGATAAGATCAAGATTACTGACGTTACAACAGCGCAGCTATCCGGAAGTTTGAGTACTTATGTAACGGTATCTTCAGTAGATACAGGTGTTAATACTTTATTGACCTTTGCAGATGGTAATACTGTGAAATTGATGGGTATAAACTCCGCAGGCATTGATGCAAACGACTTTATCGGATATGCATAAGCTAACCTAAGTAGTAGTATTAAATAGCCCCCAGAAATGGGGGCTATTTTTTTAATTGTTCTTCTTACTCGTTAATAAATACATTAGAGTAGATTCATTCATAAAAATGGTAGTGACGCGTATGAATCAATCCAACTTGCGCTGTAATAAATCTACGGAATCTTCAGAAAAGTTAGCTGAAGGTATGCGTTTACTACAGCGTGGCGAACATCGTCAGGCGATTGCCTGTTTTGATGCCTGTATGCTTATAGCCCCATTTCTCGTAGATGCGTTACATTTCAGGGGGCTTGCACTGTATCAAATTGGTGAAAAAGGTGATGGACTCACTGCGGTTAAACAGTCAATTGAAATTGCGCCGGATAGGTTAGCTTATCGGCAAAATCTTGGTGGAATTCTACTAGGTGAACGGCAATTCAAAGAAGCTGCTGTCGAGTTTCAAGCTATTGTGAAGCAGCGCCCAGATGACTTTTTGGCACTAGGCAGTTTATGTCAGGCGTACTATAGGTTAGGCAATCATGCAGAGGCTATCATCACTGGTCAGCAGTGTTTAGACGTTAAAGATAGCAGGTTCTTCCGAGAGACAAATATTGACCTAAAAAGTACAATAGGTCTTTTGGAGGCTCATGAGTCTATACCTGTATTTAATTCTGTAGACCGTTCAAGAAATGTGATTTCCTATTCTTTATGGGGCAACCAAGCAGTTTATATGAGTGGAATTCTTACGAATGCTGCAGCTGCTGCTCATTTGTTCCCTGAGTGGACGATGCGTGTCTATTATGATGACTCTGTTCCGTCTTCTGTGATTGCCGATTTGCGTAAAATGGGGGTGCAGTTGATGCATCAGACTGGCTCAAGTCAGGGCAATTTTGGGCTATTTTGGCGATTTTTTGTGGCGGATGATCCTAATGTTGATCGTTTTCTATGTCGTGATGCAGACTCACCTTTAACCATAAAAGAGCGTATTGCGGTCGAAGACTGGATTGACTCTGGTTTACCCTTTCATTTAATGCGTGACAATATCTTGCATTGCGAGCTTGTGCTTGCAGGCTTATGGGGTGGGATGCGAGGTTTTTTACCAAAAATTGAGCCCTTGGCACGCCAATTTTTTATGAATTTTAGAGGGCGCTGGGCTGACCAGATATTTTTACGTGAGCAATGTTGGTCATATATAGGTCCACGCTCACTCTCCCATGATACCTATTATAGTATTCGTAACAGAAGGCCATTTCCTAGCTATGGTCGTTTAGCCGCAGGTAGGCACGTAGGGGGGGCTTTCCCTCGTGATCATGATAATCGCATGCTTTTTTAAATTATGTTGAAAAATAATCATCAAGAAATTAAAACAACTATATCTTTTGTGACTACGAGCAAAGGACGTTTACACCACATTCAGGAAACACTGCCTTTATTAGTAGCAGAAAAGCCAGATCAGATTATTGTTGTTGATTACGATTGCCCGCAAGGTACGGGTGACTGGGTCGAGCGCAATTTTACTAATGTTAGAGTTGTACGCGTTAAAGGTGATCCTGGATTTTGTCTTCCTTTAGCACGTAATGCAGGTAGTCAGGCTGTTAAGACCGAGTGGGTGTTTTTTATTGATGGCGACATTCAAGTGCAGCCTGGTTTTGTAGCATGGTTACGCGAACATTTAAAAGAAGGAAATTTCTACCGTGCCGCACGGTTAGCAGGTAAACGTGACTTGGAAACTTATGGTAGCTTTGTATGTACTTATGCGTCATTCAAAGATATTGGCGGCTACGATGAAGTGTTTCGTGGATGGGGTGGTGAGGATGAGGATATATATAGTCGTTTGGTAAGTGCGGGTTATTTAGAGGAGGAATACCCACATCATTATGTTGATGCCATTTCACATGAGGATGATGAGCGAACTGCATATCATCAAGTAAAGAAAAGGGAGTTACAGGCTGATATCAATAGATGCTACCTGACTATGAAGGCTGATTTGACCAAGCTTAATGGCAAAGAGCCCAGTATCTCATTTCGACATAGTTTGATGAAGTCTGTACGTAACGCATTTGTTAAGTGGGGAGATGAGCCTGATGCATACCCAAAAATATTTGCTGATTTTCAAAGCAAGCGAGAATTAGTTAATTTTCCAGGTTATTCAATTACAAGCCGATTGTCATTAGATGTGTCGAGAGTAGATGGCTTGCCTCTAGAAAATCAACAATCAGAAGCTGTGGCTTCAACTAGTGTCGCTATCATAACGATTTGTAAAGGTAGATTAGAGCACCTAAAACAAACATTACCACTTATGTTGGCACAGTCGGCTGATGAAGTTATTGTTGTTGATTATGCCTGTCCAGATGGTACTGCTGATTGGGTTGAGCGCAACTATCCTGAGGTGAATGTGGTACGGGTAAATGATGACTCTGGTTTTAATATTGCCCGCGCCAGAAATATTGGTGTGGCAAGCAGTACGGCTGAATGGTTATGTTTGGTGGATGCGGACATTATGATTCGTGCAGGCTGGTTAAATACACTGAGAGCTCAGTTTGTAGCGGATGGCAAAGCTTACTTCCGTACAGGTAAAGTTGATGGAAGATACGCGGTTGGCACGCAGGGTACAAATTGTGTCAGTCGTAATGCGTTTGAAGAAATTGATGGTTATGATGAAGCGTACTGTGGGTGGGGGGGAGAGGATACTGATTATTATCAGCGACTCGCGTCTGCAGGTTGCCGAGAAATTGTATTTTCGACGGATTTTTTCACCGGTATTAAGCACTCTGACGCGTTACGTATAGAACATTATCAGATCAAAGATAAGGAAATTTCACGTCGGGCGGGCATTTTTTACTTGGCAATTAAACAGTCGCTTACCGCACTTGGCGGGCAAGCGTTACCATTACCTGTACGTATGAAACTCATGAGCCAAGCAATTGAGCAGTCGCAGATGATGGCTGATAATTCGATGTTTCAACCTAGTATTAACGCGAGTTTAGATGCAGGGAATTTATCCCAACCATTTGGTACAGTTGGGGATAGGTTTCGCATACGCCAAGAATTGGTTACAACAATTGAGCGTATAGATAATCAACGTAAGCCAAATGTAAAGTCATATAAGCAGGATGATCAATTATTGCAACAGGCATCCAAGAAGCAACGGGTTGTCATGTTTCATGTAGGTCGATCAGGTAGTAGTGTACTTGCCAATATGCTTGCACAGCACTCAAATGTTTACTGGGAAGCAGAGCTGTATGAAAAGAGAATGGCTGCTTGTGAGAAACTGGTTGGCCCAATTCTTTTGGGAGATACTCGATGCCCAATTCAGCCGTTAGTTGAGTTAGATGAGAGCATAAAACCACATCAAAACAAGCTATATGGTGTCGAAGTCAAGTTCTTTCATTTAAAACACTCTGGTATGGAGTTGGGTACTTATATTGATGGGTTGAAATCTCTTGGATTTAATCGCTGGATTCTATTACGAAGACAGAATCTGTTGCGTGTGGTTGTTTCCGCTGTGATTGGTGGGAAAGTTGGTAAGTTTCATGCTTACACTAGTAAACCAGACTACCCTAAAATGACAATTCATCTAGATCCGAATAACGTGATTAATGATCGCCAGAATCTTAGCTTGCTAGCATTTCTAGATGGCTATGTAGAGAATTTCCGTAAACTTGAAGTCTTACTTTCGGATCAAAATACTTTGTCTCTAACCTACGAAGCAGACATTGAACAAAATCCTTACATTGCTTATGAGCAAGTAATAGATTATCTTGATATTGCAAACATGGGCAAACCAAAAATAAATTTGCGTCGTACCAACCCTTATCCAATCAGTCAACTGATTAGTAATATTGATGAAGTGCGAGACTATTTACGTGGAACGCCTTATGCTTGGATGGCGGAGGACTGATATTGATACAAGTAAAATCATCTAAGTTAATAGATATGGCTTTGCTTAGGAGTCTTCTTGGTTCTGGGCGCTATCATGAGGCTGTCGCTGAGTTAGTGTCTTTGTTAGATCAGCAAGCGGTGAGTAGAGACGCGTTGGCTCTACTCAAAGAGGCTTTTAATAAATATCGTTGTTTTAGCGAGATTACCGATGTTATTTTAGCGTGGTTAGAAACACATCAGGCGAGTTTTGTTCTCTTAGAGTTGCTCGTGGATGGCTATGCTCACTTGGGTGAAATGTCTGCAGCTAGAGTCACTTTCTCAAAATTGTTAGAAAAAATTTCAACACCTAGTCAAGTATCAACTGCAATAAAGCATGTGCCAGCCTTATTCCAAGTGACGGCTCGTTATGCTGTGTATCAGGAGCTGCTGACACTGCTCAATTGTGAGGCCATGCAGCAACAACCAATAGTGGCTGTACTAGAAGCACGGATATTGTTGATGTTGGCGATGGGAAATATTCAGCAATTTAATATTCTGATCAATCGGGCGCGTATCAGTGGAATTACGAGCGTTAAACTCAAAAAGCTGTATGCCATGGAAGAGTGTTTACGGACATTTAATGTGCTGGGTAGCACTAGCCAGAAGGTGTTTGGTATTGGACTCTCTAAGACGGGAACAACCACTTTGCATGAGGCACTAAGTCAACTCGGATTACAATCCGCACATTGGACTAATAGTATGACAGGACAATTACTTGGGGATGATGATATTCCGCTTTTTGATGCGCTGTCGGATACATCTATAAGTTACCGTTTTGAAGAGCTTTATTACGCATTCCCAAGTGCTTATTTTATCTATACGCATCGTTCATTCTCCGGCTGGGAGAAAAGTCTTTTAAAACATTTTTCAGGTTTTAAATGGGGGGCGGGTATGCAGACTTTTGATGAGCTGAAAAGGCATCATCAGGAGCTGACAGATTTTCGGTACGGAGATGAGTGGAAAAATATACATGATAGACTTTATTTTAATCATGCTAGTTTAGCTGATGCCTATAAATCATTTGACCAACGTGTAAGAAGCTTTTTTGCAGATAAACCTAATGCTCACTTTCTTGCGCTTGATATTGTTGCTGGCCAGGGTTGGTCTGAGCTTTGTCCTTTTCTTAATAAGCCAATACCAGAAAAACCATTTCCTTGGAAGTATAAAAGTCTTCAGGTTTACACCACCTAATAAGAGCTCAATTTTGTTGAGTCAGCGTAAGCCATGGTATAACTTACATATAATGCTTGCTTGGCATAAGCATCTTATATGGTATTTGTCGTGCAAGAGCTAGGAGGTTCTAAAGCTCCTTATTCGTGGAAATATCCTTCCGTTGAAATGTATAGATGTCGCGGATAATTTTAATAACAAAAACTAAAGTTGATATTTAGATGATCGATCGCCATATGGTCAAATTTAAGCCTGTTAGCCATGACTAATGATATACATTTTCTTTCAACGTCTTTGGCTCGTGCGGCGAAACTCTTTGCTAAAGAAGATTTTGCTTCAGCCTTGCTCCAATATCGTTCTTTGACCAAGAGTTATAAGAAGAGTGCTGATGCCTGGTTCGGCTTAGCATGTGTTTTACATGCGAAGCGGAATGTTAAAGAGGCTGAGGTGGCTTATCGTAAGGTGATCCGATTGGGTGGTTCGACTGTAGTTTCTGCGTGGTTTAACTTAGGTAATCTGTTGCGAGATCAGGGCTTCTTTAATGAGGCAGCATCTGCTTACCAAGCTGCAATTGTGATTGATTTAGGGCATGCCGGTGCAAAGTTCTCCTTGAGTCAACTGGCTTTGTTACGTGGTGATTGGCTGTCTGGATGGGCTGGTTATGAGTTTCGCCGTAGCATTAAGGGTTATCCAGTTGCCGATAATAAACGTTTTCATAAGTTAATGGTTAGATGTCAAGAGTGGGATGGTGGTGTGATTAGTGGTCGTCGTCGACTATTGGTTTACAGCGAACAGGGAGCTGGCGACACTATTCAGTTCTTACGATTTGTGTTGCGCTTAAAAGATCGTGCACAAATTATTCTAGCATTGCCGCCAGTGCTTTTGCCTTTGGTTGAAGCTTCTCCTGAATTTTCAGAATTAAAATGTGTAAGTCTTATGGCTAATATGCCGGCGTTTGACAGTCATATATCTTTAATGAGCTTGCCACATCGATTGGGTCTAATTGATGAGGCTAGCTTAGCTTGTACGGCTTATCTGAAAGCACCACTAGATGCCTATTCGCGTTGGCGATTGGCACTTGCAGATGCTTCTGGGCTTAAGGTCGGGTTGGTCTGGGCGGGAAATCCTCAGCACGGAAATGATAGCAACCGATCTATGTCTCTCGGTCAATTGTCTGGCTTGCTTGCTTGTTCAGGCGTGACGTGGATAAGTTTGCAAAAAGAGTTACGGGTTGGAGACGCTGAGTTACTTCTGGATTTACCAGCATTGCGCCGCTATGGAGAGCGTCTGACTGACTACGGCGATACCGCTGGACTTATCGAGAATCTTGATCTAGTGATTAGTGTTGATACCTCAATTGTACATTTGGCCGGAGCTTTAGGTAAGCCTGTATGGGTGATGTTACCAAAAGTGCCAGATTGGCGCTGGTTGATGACGCGCGAAAGCTCGCCATGGTATCCAATGGCGAGATTATTTAGGCAGTTTGCGCTGGGGTGCTGGGGAGGCGTGCTAATGCAAGTTCAGCAGGCATTACTCAGCATCAAGATGCCGCTACCTATAACAAAACCTCCGGAGATTAACTTCAACGAGGTCGATGCGGCTTTAGAGGCATCTCAGTTTGATTTGGCAGCAACGTTATGTGATGCAATTGAGCTTACTATTAATGCGGACAATCCTACAGGACAAGGCATGCTTGCGTTCAAACGTGGCTGCATCGCACTGTTTCTTAAACAATGGTCTGTCGCAGCAACGTACTATAGATATGCAGTAGTAATCTTGCCTCAATTGCCAGAGGTTCATTCAAATTTAGCGCTTGCTTTGGGGCATCTTGGTCACGATACTGAGGCCATCGCTATGTATCAAATAGCGCTCAAGTTGCGACCGGGTTTTATTGATGCTTGGCGTAATTTAGGTCGTTTGCATGCACGTTATCACCGTGATATTGACGCATTGGATTGTTTTCATCATTTACTGAATTTACGATCCAATGATAGTGTTGTACTGAAAGAAATTGCTGATTGTGAACAGCGGATGGGTCGAAATGCTGCTGCTGAAACTCATTACCTTCGAGCATTAGCATTACGCCCGGCTTATGCAGAGGCAGGTCTTAACTATGGGCGATTATTACGAAATACTGATCGATTGGATGCAGCAGAAAATATTTGGAAAGGGCTGCTTGAAAGAGATCCAACTTATAGTCTGGCGCGTATGAATCTTGCCATGCTAGATATGGTGCGCGGACATTGGAAACAGGGTTGGGTTAATTATGAAGCACGTTGGTTGGTTGATTCTATGCCAGAGTTTAATCGAACTAGACGCGATGAACTGTTGGCGCGTGCACCAGAGTGGTGTGGAGAGTCTCTTCAAGGAAAAACGCTTCTCGTTTACCCAGAACAGGGTGCTGGGGATACTTTTCAGTTCCTACGATTTCTTCCTGCATTGCGCAAACGAGGTGCTTATGTATTATTAGCCGCAACACCCAACAGCCAATCTTTAATCGAGGCTTCTGGCTTATGTGGTGCAAATCGTTTAACAACGGATTCAAATGACTCCATAGACTTTCATGTTTCACTATTAAGTTTGCCGTATCGCTTGGGTTTGGATGAGCCTGGATTGTCTATGGATAATCCTTATCTACAAGCACCACAAGCCTCTAAGGCTAGTTGGAGTGAGAGATTAGCCGATGCAGGCGGGCTCAAAGTGGGGATATGCTGGTCAGGTAACCCTCAGCATGCTAATGACAGTAATCGTTCTGTCGAACTTTCAGTGTTGGATAGTTTGTTTGTATCACAGGGTATAACTTGGGTGAGTTTGCAGAGAACTTTGCGCTCAGGGGAGGCTGAGTGTTTAGCCAAGTTGCCTCAAATTAGGCGTTATGGTGAGCTACTTGATGACTTTGGCGATACCGCTGGATTAATTGCGAATCTCGATTTGGTGATCAGTGTAGATACTTCAGTGGTTCACTTAGCCGGAGCATTAGGTAAGCCTGTATGGATTCTTTTATCTAAAGTTCAAGATTGGCGCTGGTTGTTGGAGCGTAAAGATTCGCCATGGTATCCAACAGCTTGTTTATTTAGGCAACGTATAGCTGGACATTGGAGTGAAACTGTTGACCAGATAAAGCAGGCATTGGCTGTTGACTCGGCTCTTGCAACTAAGCAGACTGGGCCGAACATAAATTCGAGTGCTAAGCCTAGTATTGTAGTGATTAGTGCGACTAGGTTGTCGAAAGAAGATTTTTGGAAACAATCGGCATTAGGGCTTTCATTACAGAGATATGTTGAGCAGGACATTAGCTTTTCTGTAAGAATTGCTTATGAAAATACGCGAGGACTACCAGAGATATTTAATGATTGTATTAATCAGGTAGAAGATAGCGCTATTCTCGTGTTTGTACATGATGATGTGTGGATTAATGAAGTTGATTTTACGAAATTAGTAATTTTAGGGTTAGAGTGTTTTGATGTGATAGGTGTGGCAGGAAATCGTCGCAGAGTACCTCAGCAACCCAATTGGATATTTAGTAGATTACAAGGAGGTCGATTATTTAAGGATGATAGGGCTCATTTAAGTGGCTTTATCGCTCATGGTGAAGCTGCACCAGGTACGGATAGTTATTTTGGTTATATGCCTGTTGAGTGTGAATTGTTGGATGGCGTTTTTCTTGCAGTCAAAAAAAGTAGTTTAGTGCAAAATAACCTGCGATTTGATCCTCAGTTTGATTTCCATTTTTATGATATGGATTTTTGTCGTAGTGTTAGAGAGGCAGGGCTAAGGCTTGGTACTTGGCCAATTAAGCTGATACATCAAAGCAAAGGTGG
>JAZJYS010000082.1:20113-23231 GCA_040390265.1 Pseudomonadota bacterium
CAGGGCTAAGGCTTGGTACTTGGCCAATTAAGCTGATACATCAAAGCAAAGGTGGATTTGATGGCCCAGAGTGGCGAAAAAAGTACCTGAGCTATCTCAATAAGTGGGAAGTTGAACCACTGCATACGCAATTAAGTATAGCTAAACGTACGCTGGCTGAAAATGAGTCAAGCCGGATGCTACATGAGTTTTTACGTGATGGTCGTTACCAAGACATGGAGCAACTTGCTCGGCAGAGGCTTGAATCTAGACCAGAAGATATTGATACTCTCAAGTTTCTTGGTGTGGCGTTAGACAAGCAAAAGCGCTCTCAAGATGCCATTGAGCCCTTACTCAAGGCAGAGGCATTATCTCCTGATAACTTTGAATTGACGGAAATTCTGGCATATACGCTAGAGAGCGCTAAACAAATTGAAGCGTCTATACTTCGGTTTGAAAGGCTCGTAACATGGAGGCCTGATAATTGGCGCTATGCTTATAAATTGGGCCTATTGTATACTCAGCTTTATAAGTTATTGCCAGCGATCGCGGCTTTTGAAAGTGTTAGTCGCCTAAATCCAACATATCTCCATGCTTTGGCGGAGCGTGCTCGTCTACTTGGCATGTTAGGGCGTTATAAAGAGTCTTCCTTGATAGAGCAGCAGGCTATTGCACTTGATCCTAATAACTATGGCTTCTTGAGTAATGCAGGAGCGACGTTTACTAAAATCGGGGATTATGTTGCGGCTGAGGATTATCTACGCCGTGCGATTGCTGTTAAGAAGGATTTTGCTGCTTATCTTAATCTTGGGTATTTACTTAAAAAGGTACGTCGTCTAGAAGACTCTCTTGAGACAACTCGCATGGCAATTTCGATTGCGCCTCAAAAGGCTATTGGTTGGCATAATTTGTGTTTTGACCTTAATTATGCGGATGGCGATCGGGATGATGAGCGTATTGCTGCTGCTCGCAGCTATTCAGATGCTATCTGTGCGCAAGTGAAGCCTTATGCAAAGTGGGAGGTTGACTCAAATCCGTCAAGACGACTACGTATTGGACTCGTTTCAGGAGACTTTAAGAACCACCCTGTCACATATTTCTTACTGGCTGTTCTTGATGCTCTCGATCGTTCAGTTGTAGAAGTGTTTGCCTATTCAAATAGTCGATCCGAGGATGCACAAACTGCAATGATACGCGCTAAGGTGGATCATTGGCAGGGCGGTGTTATTGGATTGGATGATGAAAAATTAGCTAGACGTATTTACCAAGATCGCATAGATATTCTAATTGACCTTGCTGGTCATACAGCAACGACCAGGCTTGATATGTTTGCTAGACGACCGGCGCCAGTTCAAGTTGCTTGGTTGGGTTATTTTGCCACGACAGGGTTATCTACTATTGATTGGATTATCGCCGACCCCCAAGTGCTGCCGCCAGAAGAAGAGTCACATTTTGTCGAGAAACCTTGGCGCCTGCCTGAAATATATTACTGCTTTACCCCGCCTGATTTTGATCTAAAAGTTGGTCCTTTACCTGCTATTAGCAATGGATATATTACTTTTGGTTGTTTTAATAATCTGACTAAAGTCACAGACCGTGTGTTGTCGGTTTGGTTGCGTATTCTACAAGCTGTACCTAGATCTCGCCTAATGTTGAAGAATGCACAAGTCCAAGAGTCTGGCGTATGTAATCACTTACTTGACTATTTTGTTAGTGGAGGAATTACGTCTGACCGAATACAGTTAGAGGGTGTTAGTCCGCGCAGAGATTACTTAAATGCATACAATAAGGTTGATATCGCTCTGGATCCGTTTCCCTACCCCGGAGGAACGACTAGTGTTGAGGGCTTGTGGATGGGGGTGCCTGTACTTACATTACATGGTGAGCGTTTCATTAGTCATCAGGGTGAGACGATTATGGTTAATGCGGGACTGCCTGAATGGATTGCGATAGATGAGGATGATTATGTTGTTCGTGCAAAGCGTTTTTCGGCAGATATTTCTGTACTAGCTACATTGCGTAATACTTTGCGCGATCAGGTACTAAATTCTCCGATATATGATGCGGCTCGCTTTGCTCGTAATATTCAAGATGCTTGGCGAGGCATGTGGCAGATGTGGTGTGGGTCCACTGAAGGTCTTACACACATTGTGCAAAGGGAGCCATCTCTTGCAGTTCGTATGGAACTAGCTAAGTTGTGTGGAGCGCGACGTTATATTGAAATGGCGGCCCTTGCAAGAACAATGTTGCAACAATATCCTAATTCAGGCGAGTTATGGCGAGCGTTAGGTGTTGCTCAAGGGGCGGCTGGTGAGGATGCTCGGTCAGCATTTATTCGTGCTGCAGAGCTTTCACCTAAAGATCCTGAGGCTTGGCGTAATCTAGTCAGTGCTTATCGTTTAAGAATGGACTGGATGAATGTGGTGTATGCCGTTGAGCAGTTATTGCAACTTATACCCACTGATGTTGATGCTTGGACGGGGCTTGCACGAGCCCGTCAGCACTTAGGTGATTTATCTGGTGCTGAGCAGGCGTGGCAGAAGGTTTTGCATTATGATCCAGTCAATGTTGATGCCGCAAGAGCACTTGTGCCATTGTTACTAATAGGTCGTAGAAAACGAATAATACAAAGCGACACCATATGTGATGTGTTGTTAGAGTACTCCCCTCAGCAAGTCGATTGGTTATACGCGGCTCATATTAAACGTTATTGTGGTCGATGGGCCGAGGCTGAGTCTGCTGAGCATCGTGTGCTTTCTGCGCTACGAGAAGGTCGGCTTACAGGAGGCTGCCCTGTACCATTCCAACTATTGGCTGTACCAGCTGCGACAGCTGCAGATCAATTGCGCTGCGCAGCAGGGTTTTCTGCAACTTGGATATCTAATCAAGAACCCATATATACACATGTAAAGCGTCTTTCATTTAAAGCAGGTAAAGTTAGGTTGGCTTATCTGTCTAACGATTTACATGGGCATGCTACAGCGCGCTTACTTACAGAAGTTATAGAGCTGCATGACCGATCGCGGTTCGAAGTTTTTGCTTATGATCATAGCCCTCATTCTGAAGATTCACTTCGTGAACGGTTGTTGAGTGCTTTTGACTTTGTTGTTGATGTTCGTGGTCTTGATGATACGCAACT
>JAZJYS010000082.1:23331-55505 GCA_040390265.1 Pseudomonadota bacterium
TGTTGAGTGCTTTTGACTTTGTTGTTGATGTTCGTGGTCTTGATGATACGCAACTTGCTAAAAAGATTAGCGAGGATTGTATAGATGTTCTGATAGATCTTAAAGGATGGACTAGTGGCAGTCATTCTTCAGCACTTGCTTTGCGAGCCGCCCCTGTGCAAATTCAGTGGTTAGGTTACCCAGGTACAATGGGTGCAGCGTGGATCGACTACATGATTGCCGACAGAGTGTTGATTCGGGATGGTGATGAGCAGCACTATGCGGAGAAAATTATTTTTTTGCCAGATTCTTATCAACCCAATGATCGTAAGCGCACTCTGAGCGCTCCACCCTCACGTGAGCAGCTTGGTTTGCCTGAGAGTGCATTGGTATTGGCCTGTTTTAATCAGGCTTACAAAATCACAAAAAATGTGCTTCTAGTGTGGATTGATGTGCTTCGTAGAGTTTCCCATGCGGTACTTTGGTTGCTAGAGGATAATGTGATAGCGACTGAGCAGATTCGTAGTGAGCTATCACTACATGGTATTGAGGCGCATAGATTGATAATGGCTCCGCGTCTTCATGCTGATCAGCATCTGGCTCGTATTCAGCAGGCGGATCTTGCATTGGACTGTTCTCCATGTGGTTCGCATACAACCGCGAGTGATATGCTTTGGGCTGGAGTGCCTTTGGTGGCGTTGTCTGGTGATACGTTTGCGAGTCGAGTTTCTGAAAGTCTATTACGGGCTGCTTGGCTTCCTGAGCTGGTAGCATCAAATCTTTCAACTTATGCAATGTTAATTCTAAACCTTGCGAATCAACCTGCAAAACTCCTTGCTTATCGACAACGACTTAGCCGGCAACGGCTTACAGCACCTTTATTTGATAGTCGACGTTTTGTTCGCCATCTCGAGTCTGGGCTGTTAAGTGCTTGGAAAAATTATGAAGAAGGGCGTTTACCTGATCATATTGACGTCAAATTACAACCGATAGTCAATATTGAAAAGTGGCAGGGGCTAAAAATTGCTGTGGTGACACCTTATTGGCGAATCGCGCCAGAAAAGTTGATGCGATGTATTGAAACGGTACGCCAGCAGACTATTCCAGTTACGCATTTTTTAGTGGCAGATGGGGAGTCTGTGTCGGTTCCTGACGAGCCTGATATCGTGCATGTGATATTGCCTGAAAATGTTGGTAATAAGGGCGCTGCGCCTCGTGGTATAGGCGCCCAACTTGCATTTAATCAGGGGTTTGATGTCGTGGCTTTTCTTGATGCTGACAACTGGTTTGATGCAGACCATATAGCGCGGGCAGTGAGTGAGCTAGAGCAGAATCAATTGGATGTAGTGTTCGCGCGTCGCCGAATTATTTTTCCTGATGGAGAAATATTGTCAGTGCCTCTTGCTGAGGACGAGTCTGGTAGCCATGTTGACACAAATTGTTACGTAATTTCCAAGCGCGCGTCTTTTTTAGCTGGTATATGGGCAATGTTTCCTAAAGTTTTTGGGTCTGGTGAAGATCGCTTGCCATTACAAGTCATTCGACATTTATGTTTACGTAGTGCGTATATTTCGCATCCTACGGTCTGGTATGAGTCAAATTGGGGCGTACATTATAAACTGGCTGGTAAGAGGGGCGAGCATGCGCTTAGGGTTAACTCACGCTCGGTCGGCTATCATTTTGATCCAGAAGTCTACTTTCAGCATACAGGAGTTCTTTTGCCAATCGATAGTGCTAAAGATGCTGAGCCTATTTCACATAAGCACCCATCTGATTGGAGGGTTGCAGTAGTCACACCTTATCAAGGAGAGGCACAACCAGCATTATTAAATTGCATTCAAAGTGTAAGTCATCAAGGACTCGATATCGCACACTTTATTGTGAGTAGTGAGCAACACTCATGCAAAGTTGAGGCTATAGGCGTACGGCATTGGGCGCTTCCAGGTCAATATACAGATCATGGTAATACTTCTCGGGGAGTGGCTGCTATTTTTGCATTTCAACTCGGTTATGATGCTGTGCTGTTTTTAAATGCGGATAACGTACTGTCGAATAATTACATTCAGCATGTACTTAGCGAGCTTGAGGTTCAATCCGCTGATGTGGTTGTCAGCGCGCAATCAGGAAGTGTTTTTGTGACCAAAAGCGCTGCCTATTTGGGTATGTTGTGGGCGCAGTTGCCAGTATCATCCTTGGATAATGGAGTCTCACTATTTTATAGTTTGGCAAAGTCTGTGGGTGCTGGCATTGTTAATATTGATTCCGCTTTGAATTACCACAAGAGTGCAGTCGATGAATATCTAGATTCGGCGCTACAAACAACTTCATGTAGCGCGATAGAGATCTTTCAAAGAACAGGTCGATTCTTGTTGAGTCAAGAGTAAGTTTAACAGAATTTATATTGAGAGTATTTATGGCAAAAAAACGTTTATTTATACTTATCAAAGACTATCCTCAGCTCTCACAAACCTATAAAGAAAATGAAATCAAGTATTTGTATGCTGATTTTGAGGTGATTATTGGCTCATTTGCAAGTGCAGATTTGCCATATAAACAACATTATCCATATCGGATCATTAATTCAATACAGGATGTGCTAGATATTATTGATGAATTCAAGCCTGACATTATTCATGGCCATTATCTACATACAATCGATACTCTACACGCGGCTAGTAAATACAGTGGTGCACCGTTCACGGTGCGATCACATAGTTTTGATATTTTGAATCGATCACCAGACTACATTAAAAGATATGCAGCTTTTGTTAATTCGGATCATTGTGCTGGAATGTTGGTATTCCCATTTCTTGTAAATTATTTAGTGCAGTGTGGAGTTCACAGGGAAAAGTTGATCGCAGATTGGCCTGTAGTTGATTACGATCGCTTTTATAACAGATTGCCAAATGGCAAGGAAATCATGAACACAGGGGCGTGTATCCCTAAGAAAAATATGGAGTCTTTTGTTGATCTTGCTGCAAAGATCAGAGATAGGACGTTTGTACTTTATCCGATTGGCTATTTGCGTGATCAGTTAACTAACTATAATACATCGTTTAATAATCCTGTCGAAATGCGCGAGACAGTAGAGCCATTTGATATGCCTGCTATTTACAAACAAAGTGAATGGCTAGTTTATACGGCTAATAAAAAAATTCCTACCGTAGGCTGGCCTGTTGCCATTGCAGAGGCTCAGGCGGCAGGTGTCGGAGTGTTGGTTCAAAGAATTCGTCCAGATATTGTTGATTTTATTGGAGGGGCTGGTTTTGTTTTTGATGAATTAGATGAAGCCGCTAAAATTCTTTCTCAGCCTTATCCTGAAGAAATGCGTGAGCGCGGTTTTGAGCATGCAAAGAAATCGGACATTAAAGTAAATATTCGCAAGCTACATGTTTTATGGCAGTGAGTTGGCAGTCTGCCACTCCAGATTTTGTTAGGAGGTAAAGAGTGATTCTTTGTGTTGAGCCACCGAGGGTGAGTGGTAATGCATGCGAGGTCAAGGTTAACATCGAGCTCTCTGATTCGTCTCAGTCCGTAATGCTTTATCGTTTCCCCGTATATCAGATTCCGAGATTGACTCAATGGAGTGATCCTTACCTTATAGCTGTTATTTTTTTGGCGATGTTTAGGAATGAGGATGTTCTTGTTAAGGGTATCGTATCGCCTTCACTTTTAGAGAATCTTGAACGCTTTCAAGATATATGGTCTTGTTGGCGTCCCGGTATTTATAATAAAGTTAATATTTTAGCGACCAGTGAAGAAGAGGAGCCGGATGTTGTTGGACGTGATGCTTCGGCATTGTATTCTGGTGGAATTGATGCAGCATTTGCATTGCTAAAACATGCGCGTGCTGATTTAGGGCGTCAAGGTAGAGATATCAAGTTCGCCTTAATGACTTGTGGGATGGGTGGTTTTCAAAATGGAGCAGAACAACATTTTCACACGGCACTTACTGAAGCGAGCGGGGCCATTTTGCCTTTAGGTGTCAGACTTGGCTGGGTCGCAACTAACTGGCAAAATGTGATGCTTAGACATGGGCTGAATATATATGACATATTCCCATCAGGATTTATTTCCTGCTTACATCTTTTTAGACGAGGTATAACGGCAGGAGTTTTTGGTAGCTCAGATAATACGCAGCATTACAAATGGGCCGTCGCAGGGTCGAATCCATTAACGGATCGATTATTCAGTTCACGGGGTTTCCAAATGTTACACGAAGGCTCTGGATTTTCTCGAATAGAAAAAATTAGGTATCTTGCTAATTGGCCTGACTATTTTAAGGCTATGAGAGTATGTAACCAGAGTGATAGAGAGCATAGGAATTGCGGGGTATGCGAGAAGTGCTTTAGAACCGCATTGGCACTTCATGTTGCTGGCGTTAAGCTCCCTGAAGGGTTTTCTTTGCCTAATGCAAATCAGATTTCTGCTATTAAAATCAATTCTCCGGAGGTGTTAGAGTCAATTCAAGCACTACTTTCTGAAGCAAGACTTGTAGGTTTTGGTCATGAAGTTTGGTTTAAACAATTGTCTGCTCAAGCAGAAAGGTTCAGTTAAGAGATTATATGTTGCCGATTAAAGAATCAGTAGAAGTTATAAAGTCGAGTTGTGGCTTACGGCTTCCTTATCGTTCACATGAGTATGCATTGTCATACTCTGCTACGATTGAAAGTCGTAGTGATGTGGGAGTGGCCTTGTTTATGCGAGATATTGAGCATGTAGGATTGAAGGATGGTTGTCTTCCTTGGCCTTATGTGGATATCACTGAGAAGGAGGTTGAGGCTTTATTTCATAACTTCTCTGATTTAGTGAGTATAACCGGTGTGCTTGCACCCTCTTTAAATCAGCCCTTAATGTCATTTGATATGGCTGAGATTGTGCCATTTAAGCCTCATTATATTTTTGATCCCGAACTAGGATCAATAAATTTATCGCGGAAATCTCGAAGCAATCTTGCATCAGGAGGGCGTGTGTGGAAGCCTTTTGATGCCTCTTCACCAGAGGGCTGGATTGCTTTTACTGCGTTGTATAATGAGTTGGTTAAACGTAGAAACTTAATAGGAGGCACTTTTGACTATGGAAGTAAGCACTTTTATAAGTTATCCAAATTACCTTGGATGACTATATTTGGGGTCAGAAATGATTCTGGATGGGGTGCAATGGCGTGTGGTGCTATATGTGGAAGCGAGCTTCACCTTCTACATATAGTAGTGGGAGATGATGGGCTTACATCAAATGCATCTTATGTGCTGATGGACGAAATAGTTAGGCACTGTGTTGTTAATAACATTAAATTGTTTCTTGGCGGTGTGCCAGGGTCTGGGGATGAAGGTGTGCTTCGTTTTAAGGTTAGGTGGTCAAATACCACTTTATCCTCATGGCTCTTAAAAATGGTTATTCAACCTGAAGTATATAAGACACTTGCTGTGCCGGGGAACTCATTTTTTCCAGCCTATCGCTTTGCTAACTAGATATAAACTATCTTGTTAAGCCAAGGAGTAATTTTCCGCTCCATTCTGAAATTTAGGACATATTCCCTGTAAATGATTTTTTCAAATATTAAGCATGATTCTTTTATCGAGGTTTGGGCTGGAGAAGGTCTTCCAATGATCTCAGTGCTAATGCCACTTTATAAGCAAGTGCATTACATTAAATCAGCCTTATACTCTATATTATCCCAGCGAGGTGTTGTTGTTGAGATTATTATTTCAGATGATGCTTCATTTGATGGAACATTCGATCTAGCATGGGAATCTGTACAATATTGGTTAACTAAGAATGGGTCGAAGCATAGAGTGGTCATGCGTTCTGGTAGTAAGCGATTGTGGCGAGATCATTTACCTTTGCTAGTTGATAATGCTACTTGTGACATAGTTTGCCAGGCTCATGGTGACGATGAGTCCCATCCTGATCGAGCTAGAATTACAGTTGATTTGTTTAAACAATTCCCAAGACTGTCGATGTTAGCATGTGAGCCAACCTTAGTGAATGAGCTTGGTGAGTTAATCGGAAGTGAGCGTCCACTAAACCCAAAAATAGAGGTTACCCGATTTTCTTACAAGTCAATTATGGAGGGCCATTCGTGTTTGATTGGCTTTTCTCAGGCCTGGCGAGTTGGTGTAATGAGAAAGTTTGAACGGTTAGATAGAAGTTTTTCAGCAGTTGCTCATGATCGAATATTAGCTTTTCGCGCATCCTTAGTTGGAGATGTGATGTTGATTAATGCGCAATTGATTCGGCGTCGTGAGCATTCTTTAGCAGCATCTAAACTTATGTTCATTGAGCCGGGGCGATTTGCTTGGGCACTAGCATGTCTAACTGCGCTAAACGCAATGAAAACAGACCTTTATCAGGCAAAAGTAATGGCAGTGCTAACTGATGCCTTGTACTTAGAGTTGATAAGTCAGATTGATAGTTTAATCATTAACAATACGTATGACTTAACTCGAGCATATTGTTTGCATGCGCAAACTGGTACTCAAATTACATGGGTAGATGAAGATACTTTATTAAGACTACGCTCTAATCAGTCTTAATGTCTTAGATAGATTGAGAGCCTCGTAATATATGTTGAAGTCTATCTCCATTCGAAATATCTTTTCGATCGGTATTCTTTCTTTTAGTAAAGAGTGCTTTTCGTTTGCAGGAGCAGTAATTGAAAAAGGTGCCTTTCTTTTCTATAGTTATCATACATTATGAAGGTAGTGTTTCTAAACAAGAGGCAGTGCGTTGCCTGCTGTCCTTTTATAATCAGCGCTTTCGTGATTTTGAGATTCTTTTTCTTCATGATGGGCCGCGAGAACGGCCTTGGGAGAGTGATGAATTTCCAGTGCCTGTTGATATTCCTCTACAAAATATACAAACTCAACAGCGTATGAATGATTATGGACACAGTTTACGCGATGCCGGTATAAATATAGCGCGAGGGCGTTATGTGCTTATTACTAACGCGGATAATTACCATTATCCTGACATGTTGCAGATGCTATACGATGAGGCTGTCAAAAAATATACTCCAATCCTTATTAATGATATTGACCGAAAGGCGGCTGATATTCTTGTATTTGGTATCTTAGCAAAAGGTTATATTTCAGCAGGAGATGGCATAGTTGACTTGAGAAAGAGAAGGCCGGATCTCGCTGAGCACCAGTGGCTTTATATGTCAGGATATCCTACTATCTTCAGAAATATTGATTGTATGCAATTTGTTATGCGACGTGACTTATGGCTAAAAGAAGGTGGGTGGTTCCGTCGGGAAATGGGGGCTGATGGTTTATTGTTTCAGGAGTTTGTTAAGCGTTATGGTGTGCGTTATATCATTGGACCGCTAGGTGAACATCATTAAAAGATAGTGTATTAACTATGCATATAGCTAAGCTGTATTTTTGCTTTATTGAATTTTAGTGCCATTTATAAATTGAGTAATCGCAGAGTTTGTTTGCAGGTTAATTTGTAGTGCGAGGCTCCCACTATAGAATGTGATGGAAGTAGTAAGTAATAATATTCTGATTTAATTCTAAGGTTTTGAAATGAAAATTGCAGTAGTTGGTACTGGGTATGTGGGGTTGTCTGTCGCCACATTGCTTGCTCAAAATCATGAGGTGGTGGCACTGGATATTATTCCAGAGAGAGTCAAGATGCTCAATAATCGAGTCTCTCCAATAGTAGATGCTGAGATTGATGATTATTTGAGAAACAAGAAGCTCAATTTTCGTGCGACATTGGATAAATTGGATGCATATATGGATGCTGACTATGCAATCATAGCAACGCCAACGGACTATGATCCCGAAACTAACTATTTCAATACTAAGTCGGTAGAAGCTGTTATTCAAGATGTAATGGCTATTGCACCGCAAGCTGTAATGGTTATTAAGTCCACGATACCTGTTGGGTTTACGGCTAAAGCTAGACAGCAATATAAATGCAAAAATTTGATTTTCTCGCCTGAGTTTTTACGTGAGGGTAGTGCGCTTTATGACAATCTTTATCCTTCAAGGATTGTGATCGGCGAGGTGTCTGAGCGAGCGGTAGTATTTGCTAAACTGTTGCAAGAAGGGGCGGTTAAACAAGATATCCCTACGCTTTTTACTGATAGCTCAGAGGCTGAGGCTATTAAGCTTTTTGCAAATACTTATCTTGCAATGCGCGTGGCTTATTTTAATGAGCTTGATACTTATTCAGCCTCTCATGGTTTGAGTCCTAAACAAATTATAGAGGGCGTAGGACTTGATCCACGTATAGGTAGTCATTATAACAATCCATCATTTGGTTACGGCGGCTATTGCTTGCCTAAGGATACTAAGCAACTATTAGCAAATTACAGCGATGTTCCACAAAATCTGATTAATGCAATTGTGCAGTCTAATGGTACCCGTAAAGATTTCATTGCGGATAGTATTGTGAAGCTCAAGCCCAGTGTGGTGGGAATTTATCGGCTCGTGATGAAAAGTGGTTCTGACAATTTTAGAGCGTCAAGTATACAAGGTATTATGAAGCGCATTAAGGCGAAGGGTATCGAAGTTATTGTGTATGAACCCGCGTTGAGTAAGTCTGAGTTTTTTAAGTCAGAGGTCTTTAGCGATTTGAATGCATTTAAATTTAAAGCGGATGTTATTGTTTCTAATCGTATGACGAAAGAGCTTGCTGATGTTGAGGCCAAAGTTTATACGCGGGATATTTTTGGCAGTGATTGATGATACTCATGATTTAAGTGACGATTCCAACTGAGCTTGTTTCCTAACGAGATGAGAAAAAAATGAAGGTTTTAGTGGTAGGTGGTGCAGGTTATATTGGATCGCACATGGTGAAAATGCTACTAAAAGAAGGGTATGAGGTTGTTGTTTTTGATAATCTTTCCAGTGGATATCGTGATGCGGTTATGAAGGCTGAATTTGTGTTTGGTGATTTGTCCGACCAAGCTGCATTAGATGCGCTATTTACACAGCATCGGCCGCAAGTAGTGATGCATTTTGCATCCATTATTCAGGTAGGTGAGTCCACGCTACGTCCTGATATTTATTATCGAAATAACTTAGCTAACACGCTTAACCTATTGGATGCCATGGTTGCACATCATGTTAAACATCTGATTTTCTCCTCAACTGCCGCTGTCTTTGGTGAGCCGGACTATTTGCCGATTGATGAAGCTCACCCTAATCGGCCTATGAATCCATATGGATGGTCTAAATTGATGGCAGAGCAGGTAATGGCCGATTATGATTGTGCCTTTGGCTTAAAGTCAGTTTGCTTGAGATACTTTAATGCTGTTGGCGTGGATCCAGAAGGCTTGCTTGGTGAGCGCCATGACCCAGAGACACATTTATTGCCGCTAGTCTTACAGGTTGCTTCAGGTCGTAAATTTGAGATTACAGTCTTTGGTTGCGATTATGATACGCAAGATGGTACCTGTGTTCGTGATTATATTCATGTGGTTGATTTATGTGCAGCACATTTACTAGCCTTGCAGTATCTTATAAATGGTGGTGATAGTGAGCAATTTAATTTAGGTAATGGTAATGGATTCTCTGTGAAAGAAGTCATTGACACAGTTGAGCTGGCTACAGGATGTAAGGTCAGAGTCGTTTATGGGCCGCGACGTGCTGGTGACCCTGCTAGACTCGTAGCGAATTCAACAAAGGCATTCGTTAAGCTTGGTTGGAAACCTGCCTTTACTGATTTAGTTACGATAATTCAGCATTCTTGGGCTTGGGAGCGTAGACAGTCACAGCCTTCTAATTAACTTTAGATATGTATTGTCAGCGTTAGAGAAGCATTATGTTTTAATTTGGTGAGACTTCAGATTGTTATTAGTTTATTTGACGCCATAAGCTTAACTTTATGTATGGTTGCTTATGTTTAGTATTATGATTTAGTCTTAATTTTATTTACTAAGACATAACTCGTATGCAACACTATAAAAAACGTGTTCTCGTAACAGGTGGTGCCGGATTTTTAGGCTCTCATCTTTGTGAGAAGCTTGTAGAGCAAAATAATGACGTAATTTGTGTAGATAATTTCTATACCGGTACTAAAACCAACATAGCACACTTGTTAGACAAGCCTAATTTTGAGTTATTAAGGCATGACGTTACATTTCCTCTTTATGTTGAAGTTGATGAGATTTATAACCTCGCTTGTCCTGCGTCACCAATCCACTACCAGTTCGATCCTGTGCAAACTACTAAGACAAATGTTCATGGGGCAATTAATATGCTTGGTCTCGCAAAGCGGGTAAAAGCTAAAATATTTCAAGCATCGACCAGTGAGGTTTATGGTGACCCACTTGTGCATCCGCAACGTGAGGACTATTGGGGGCATGTTAATCCGATTGGGCCTCGCTCTTGTTACGATGAGGGGAAGCGTTGTGCAGAAACATTGTTTTTTGATTACAGAAGACAACATGATCTTGGTATTAAAGTCGCTCGTATTTTCAATACCTATGGCCCACGAATGCACCCCAATGATGGGAGGGTGGTCACTAATTTTATAATGCAAGCATTAAAGAATGAGCCGATAACTATTTATGGAGATGGTTCACAAACACGAGCATTTTGCTTTGTTGATGACATGATCGATGCCTTTGTGTTGTTCATGGCAACTGCTGATGATGTGACTGGCCCTGTTAACTTAGGTAATCCTAACGAGTTCAGTATGCTCGAATTAGCTGAAAAAGTAATTGTACTTACTGGATCTCAATCTAAGATTAGTTTTCATCCGTTACCTTGTGATGATCCGCAACAAAGGCAGCCGGATATTTCACTCGCGAAAAGTTTGATGAGTTGGGAGCCAAGAACTTCGCTAGATGATGGTTTGATAAAAACCATAACCTATTTAGATGAGTTGCTGGCAGAAGCAGTATGAGTGAAACTTTTTCACAATTGACTGCTGGATGGCATGTATACGGTAATAATACAAACATACAAAATGGTTTTGATGTTGCCGTTGTTATGCCTACGGTTGGTCGTGATAGTGTTATTGCTGCAGTTAACTCGGTCTTCGCGCAGGACAATGTCGGACGTATTCAGCTGTTAATAGGCGTTGATGTCATGCTTGGTGATTTAGCGCGACTACAAGAGTTGCTCTCAGTTGCGCCAGACCATGTCACACCTTGTCTGTTCTGTCCTGGATACTCAACATCTGTGCGTCATGGAGGGGTTCATCCTGCACATGATGGAGGTGCATTGCGTACAATACTCAGTTATTTGGCTAATGCCCGCTATGTTGCTTATCTTGATGATGATAACTGGTGGGCCCCCTCCCACCTGAGCAGTATGTTGAAAGCTATTGTGAATAAAGAGTGGGCTTTTGCATTACGCTGGTTCGTACATCCTGAATCGCTACAGCCAGTAAGCGTTGATGACTGGGAGTCAACAGGTCCTGGGCGAGGCAATTTTGTTAAAAGATTTGGTGGGTGGGTTGATCCAAATTGTTTGATGATAGATAAATTAGCATGTGAGCCTGTACTACGGCTATGGAGCAATCCTCTCCCCGGTGATAAGAGCCTTTTACTTTCTGATCGTCACGTATACGATTGGCTTCAACGAAAAAGTAAACCCGGTGAAACTGATTTGGCGACAGTATATTATGTCATGCAGACTAAAGATGGTAATCATCCTTATCGCGTTCAGCGTATGGGATTAAGTTATATTAGTGCTGGCGCTATTGCTAAAAAGGATGTTCCGCGCTTAACCGCGATTACGACCTGTAAGAATCGCTTACATCACCTTAAACAGACACTACCTTTACTTGCAAGGCAGCCATCTACTGATGTAGTTGTTGTTGATTATGGTTGCGGCCAAGGAACTGCAAGCTGGGTGAGAGAGCATTATCCAAATGTTAAGGTGATTAATGTGCTGGATGATTCCGGCTTTAATGTTGCTCGGGCTAGAAATATAGGAGCTAAGGCCGCGACAACACCTTGGCTGCTTTTTATTGACGCGGACATAGTGGTAAGTGATGATTTAGCTGATTGGCTAAGTCATGGACTGCAGCCAGACAATTTTTATATCACGTCCAACTTCGGCGCTACGGATGTTTCCGGTACCTGCTTCTGTGCGAAGTTAGCATTTGATAGTGTTGGTGGTTATGACGAAGCCTTTTCAGGTTGGGGAGGTGAGGATGATGACTTTTATTTACAGCTGTCGCGTGCAGGCCAGCATTTGCTGAACTACCCTGCTGCTCTTTTTTCAGCTATTCCACATAGTGACGAAGAGCGTTTTTCTTTTTCTAAGGGTAGTAATAGAAGTAAGCAGCTTATATTGAATCATTGGTATAGGTGTATGAAGTATGACTTAATGGCGACAAGAGAAGGGGCTCTATCAATAGAGGAGCGCATGTCCCTTAGAGCACTTGCGTTAGAATTGCAGCAGAGGGCGACGACTAACAATCAATTTAGTTCAACTGAAGTGATTTTAGGTTTAGGTGAAAGAATGGAAATGTTGCGCTCAACAACATGGAAAATTGAGCGTCAGTTGGTTTATAAGTTTTCATCACGAAGTGCTTAGCTAATTTATTGCAACTAATTGATTTTAATATGTTATATATTTTTTGAGTTAGTTCGCTGGAAATGTGGTGGTGATACTTTGATTTCTTGCAAATTCTAGATTTTTTATGGGCATAAAACCACAGCGTTCAGTTCCGTGAGTTGTTCTAGCAAGCTTAAACACTTTAGAGTTTAGCTGGTTGTTTTTCTTGATTGGGAAGTGTATCAATTGTAATGGACTTGGTACTTTCCTTTGAAAACAGGTTGTACAGCGACACGGTTGTTACGGCTTCTGCAAAATACTCTTTCCTTATTCGGTAAAGTGCTCATCTGGGTTTAGGAGGAGATATCTATTGGAGCCACTTTCAGTATAAGTCGTCGCCTATCTATCTTTCACTCGTCCGCTTGCGCGAGCGCATTTGTGAAGCTTGTTTGCTCAGTGAGTCCATATACGCAACGTTGCTGTATCAGGTGTTAAATAAAAGAGTTTTGATAGGGCGTGTGGATACTCCTGTGATGAATTAGTGTCTGTAAGTGCTATCTTTGAATAATTTGTCATTTATTGGGGGCTAGTTTTAGGGGCTTCTGAATAGACCAAATAATTATGGGGTTTTCAGTAACAGAATTATCCTTTGTTGGATATCAACGTAAATTAACATAGAGGACTGTGCTGATTATTTGTATTTGTTTGGACGAAAAAAAACCCCAATTAAGGGGTTGGTGGCGGAGAGCGAGGGATTCGAACCCTCGATACAGATTTAAGCCCGTATGCTTCCTTAGCAGGGAAGTGCCTTCGACCACTCGGCCAGCTCTCCGTTTTGTTACGCTATTTCGAGGCCGCAATACTACTTGAAGCGCCCTTAAAAATCAATCATTACAACAATAATAGTTCAAAAAATGATTAATTAGTTTGCGCTTCTTCTAATTCAAATGCTTTGTGTAATACGCGCACTGCTAGCTCCAAGTATTTTTCATCAATCACTACAGCGATTTTAATTTCTGATGTTGAAATCATTTGAATGTTGATGCCTTCTTCGGCCAGTGTGCGGAACATTTTGCTGGCGATGCCTACGTGTGATCGCATGCCTACGCCAACGATAGATACTTTGGCGATTTTGTCATCACCGCGAATTTCGCGAGCAGCAATGTGGCCTTGTACCTTGTCCTTGAGCAATGCCAGGGTTTTGCTGAGCTCATTTTTGTGCACGGTAAAGGTAAAGTCTGTTGTGCCATCGGCACCAACGTTTTGAATAATCATATCTACGTCGATATTGGCATCGGCCACTGGGCCTAGAATCTGATAGGCAATACCTGGTTTGTCTGGAACGCCAAGTACAGTGACTTTTGCTTCATCGCGATTAAATGCAATACCTGAAATAATTGGTTCTTCCATGTCGTTTTCCTTACTACCTTCTTCAAATGTGATGAGTGTTCCGTCGCCATCTTCTTCAAAGCTGGAGAGTACACGTAATTTAACTTTATATTTTCCTGCAAACTCGACTGAGCGGATTTGTAGTACTTTTGAACCTTGCGATGCGAGCTCAAGCATCTCCTCAAAAGTGATTGATTTTAAACGGCGCGCTTCAGGCACCACGCGTGGGTCAGTGGTATATACACCATCTACGTCAGTGTAGATCTGGCATTCATCCGCGCCTAGTGCAGCAGCTAAGGCTACGCCTGTCGTGTCCGAGCCACCGCGACCTAGTGTGGTGATGTTGCCATTTTGATCTACACCTTGGAAGCCTGCGACCACACATACATAGCCAGCATCTAAGTCGGCTTTGATATTGTGTTGATCAATGCTCAGGATGCGCGCCTTGGTATGCGCATCGTCAGTTAAAATTTTCACTTGAGCGCCTGTGTAGCTTTTGGCTTTAATGCCGAGCTCAATGAGCGCAAGCGCTGTCATGCCAATGGTTACTTGTTCGCCAGTGGATACGATCATATCCAATTCGCGTGGATCTGGTTCCTCCATCAGTTCTTTAGCCAAGCCAATCAATTTATTGGTTTCACCTGACATTGCAGAAACCACGACCACAATTTGGTGCCCCATGGCTTTATAACGTGCGACGCGACGCGCTACGTTGCGAATGCGTTCTGGATTAGCGACTGAGGTGCCGCCGTATTTTTGTACGATTAGTGCCATTTTTAACTCTTTATAATGAATCTAATTAAATGTAGTTTGATGTTTACTTAAATTATGCAATTTTGCTGGTAACCCAGTCTTTTACGCTTGCGAGCGCTTTGGGTAATTGGCTGGCATCGGTACCACCGGCCATTGCCATGTCTGGTTTTCCGCCGCCTTTGCCGCCGACTTGCATGGCAACAAAGTTCACCAGATCACCAGCCTTGATTTTTGCGGTCAAATCAGCTGTTACACCAGCGGCCAAGCTTACTTTACCGTCATTGACGCTGGCTAGAACAATAGCGGCAGACTTAAGTTTGTCTTTCAATTTATCCATTGTTTCACGCAAGGTGTTTGCATCAGCGCCTTCCAGCATTGCAGCTAATACATTGCTGTCAGCAATTTCAATGGCTTGCGTGACGAGGTCATCACCTTGTGATGAGGCCAGTTTTGATTTCAAGCGCGCTAATTCTTTTTCTAACGATTTAACGTTGTCCAGAATTTGCACAATTTTTGAAGGCAGTTCATGCACAGGTGCTTTAAGCTCGCTTGCAGCTTGGTCTAGCAACGCCTGTTGCGCTTGAACCAACTTGATTGCACCTTCACCTGTGGTGGCCTCCAAACGGCGAACACCGGCTGCAACGCCTGATTCAGCGATGATTTTGAATAGGCCAATATCACCTGTGCGGCTGACATGCGTGCCACCACAAAGTTCGCGTGAGCTGCCAATATCCAGCACGCGTACTTCGTCGCCATATTTCTCGCCGAATAGCATCATGGCACCGGTTTTTTGTGCGGACTCAATATCCATCACGCGCGCTTGTGTCGCGGCATTCGCGATAATTTCGGCATTGACGATTTGTTCAACTCTTACTATTTCAGCATCGGTCAGTGGTGCGTTATGCACAAAGTCAAAACGCGTCTTGTCTGCATCTACCAGTGAGCCTTTTTGCTGCACGTGCTCGCCTAATACTTCGCGCAAGGCTTTGTGCATCAGGTGTGTCGCCGAGTGGTTGCGCATGGTGCTGTTACGCGCTTGGGTGCTAACGCGAGCAGTAATGTGGTCGCCAAGATTCAGCGTGCCAGTTTTTAATACGCCATGATGACCGAACACATTGGCTTGAATTTTTTGAGTATCTTCTACAGAGAAAATGCCGTCGGCACCGCGCAGTTCTCCGCTGTCACCAATTTGACCACCAGACTCAGCGTAGAACGGCGTGTTGTTAAGCACGATAACGCCTTGCTCGCCTTCGTTCAATTTGTTAACTGCTACGCCGTCTTTATAAAGCGCAGAAATTTGGCCGGCGGTTTCTAAAGTTTCATAGCCAAAGAATGTGGTGGCAATACCATCATACTCAAGGTTTGCGGCCATTTTGAATTTACCTGCTGAGCGCGCCTGTTCTTTTTGGCGTGCCATTGCAGCATCAAATGCGGCACTGTCTACACTGACATTGCGCTCGCGGCAGATGTCGGCGGTTAAATCTAGTGGAAAGCCGTAAGTGTCATGTAGCTTAAATGCGGTTTCGCCATTAAAAATATCTTTGGTATTAGCCAGTTCTGTTTCCAAAATCGCCATGCCATTTTCAATGGTTTCAAAGAAACGGTCTTCTTCCAGTTTGAGTACATCCATAATGCGCGCTTGGTTAGCAGCAAGTTCAGGGTAAGCGCTGCCCATTTCCGCAACCAGGTCGGGAACTATTTTGTGGAAAAATGCGCTACGTACGCCCAGCTTGTAGCCGTGACGAATCGCGCGGCGAATAATACGCCGCAATACATAACCGCGGCCTTCATTGCCAGCAATCACGCCATCAGCAATTAAAAAGCTGCAAGCGCGAATATGGTCAGCAATGACTTTTAAACTTGGATTACTTAAGTCTGCTGTTTTTGTTTCACGTGCAGCGGCCTTGATTAAGCCTTGGAATAAGTCAATTTCGTAATTGGCATGCACGTGTTGCAATACTGCTGAGATGCGCTCCAAGCCCATGCCAGTGTCTACGCTAGGCTTAGGCAGTTTGTGCATCACACCCGCTTCATCGCGGTTGAATTGCATGAATACATTGTTCCAGATTTCAATAAAACGGTCGCCGTCTTCATCAGGTGAGCCTGGAGGGCCGCCAAAATGGTGGTCGCCATGATCGTAGAAAATCTCGGTACAAGGGCCGCATGGGCCAGTGTCACCCATCATCCAGAAGTTGTCTGATGCGTAACGTGCACCTTTGTTGTCGCCAATGCGAATCACGCGTTCTGCGGGCACGCCCATGGTTTTAGTCCAGATGTCGTAAGCTTCATCATCATCGGCATATACTGTGACGGTTAGTTTGTCTTTTGGCAGCTTGAATACTTCGGTGAGTAATTCCCACGCGTAAGCAATCGCGTCTTCCTTAAAGTAGTCGCCAAAGCTGAAGTTACCCAACATTTCAAAGAAGGTGTGATGGCGGGCTGTGTAGCCTACGTTCTCAAGGTCGTTATGTTTTCCGCCTGCGCGTACGCACTTTTGGCTGGAGGTGGCGCGCGTGTATGGACGTTTGTCGAAACCCAAAAATACGTCTTTAAATTGGTTCATCCCAGCATTGGTGAACAATAGTGTAGGGTCGCCAGCTGGTACGAGCGAGCTTGAGGTGACGACTTGATGGCCTTTAGAGGCGAAGAAGTCCAGAAATGCTTGTCTGATCTCGTTGCTGGAAGGATTGTTACTTAATTTAATCGTCATTTGTCTGTTCGTTCAATATTTTTTTAATTACGTCAAAACCAAACCCACGGCTTTGTAAAAATCTTGCTTGTTTTGCCCATTCGTCTCGATTTGACGGAAAGTCTTTAAATTTTTTACGCCACACTTCACGTCCGTTATCGAGCTCTGTTTCTTTAAACTTATCTACCGCATTCGCAATTAGTTCGTCGGCAACGCCTTTTTCGCGTAATTCATGCGCTACACGCGCACTGCCAAATTTTGCTTTACGTGCATGCACTAACTGTTCGGTAAAGCGCGCGTCTGATAGCCAGCCACGCGTTTTAAAGTCGTCCAGTATTGCGCTTACATCGTCTGTTTCTTCGGCATAAGTTTTAAGCTTTTGCCCTAGCTCGGCATAAGAATATTCACGCTTTGCCAGATAATCCAGCGCCCGTTGCCGCAGACTTTTGGGTTGGATTTTAATTAGTCATTCCTAAGTTAATCATCTTCAGAACGTACAGCAGGCAAACTTTCGCTCAATGATTTCATGTTGGCGCGAATTTTTGCATCAATCTCTTTGGCAATTTCTGGATGAGATTTTAAATATTCACGGGCATTATCTTTGCCTTGGCCAATTTTTTCGCCATTGTAGCTATACCAAGAGCCTGCTTTTTCTACCAGTTTCAAGTTAACGCCAAGCTCAATGATTTCGCCTTCAAGTGAAATGCCTTCGCCATACAGAATGTCAAATTCAGCTTGTTTGAATGGCGGCGCTACTTTGTTTTTAATGACTTTTACGCGCGTTTCACTACCAATGACTTCGTCACCTTTTTTAATGGCACCAGTGCGGCGAATGTCCAAGCGTACTGAGGCGTAGAATTTAAGTGCGTTACCGCCAGTAGTCGTTTCAGGGTTGCCAAACATCACGCCGATCTTCATGCGGATTTGGTTAATGAAAATGACCAAAGTATTGGTGCGTTTGATATTACCTGTGAGCTTACGTAAAGCTTGGCTCATTAAGCGTGCTTGCAGACCCATGTGTGAATCGCCCATTTCGCCTTCAATTTCAGCACGTGGTGTTAAAGCTGCTACAGAGTCCACTACCACAATGTCTACGCTGCCTGAGCGGACTAACATGTCAGCAATTTCCAGCGCCTGCTCACCCGTATCTGGCTGTGAAATTAGCAGGTCAGGCACGTTTACGCCAAGTTTGGCTGCGTATTGTGGGTCTAGCGCATGTTCTGCATCAATAAACGCGGCAACACCGCCTGTTTTTTGCATTTGCGCAATTACAGAAAGCGTTAATGTTGTTTTACCTGATGACTCAGGGCCGTAAATTTCAACAATACGACCGCGCGGTAATCCGCCGATACCAAGCGCAATATCAAGGCCTAGAGAACCGGTAGAAACGGCTTGAATGTCTTCACCGATGCCGCTATCACCCATACGCATGATAGAGCCCTTGCCGAATTGTTTTTCAATCTGCGATAGTGCGGCGGCAAGTGCTTTGCTTTTGTTGTCATCCATGGTGTTTTGCCTTTAATTGTTAGGTACTTAGATTAACTTATGATTATTTCATAAATCGCTGTTTATAGTAAGACTTAGCAGCCCTTCAAGACATGCTTTTGTTGCTTGTTGACGGATTTCTGCACGATTGCCGGGAAAGTATTTGGTGGTCGTTATAAGTGGTTTGTTTTTACCCGCCCATCCAAAGCATATGGTGCCTACTGGTTTCTGCTCTGTGCCTCCGGTAGGGCCTGCTATGCCGGTAATGCTGGCAGCGATAGTGGCGCGACCCTGAAATAGCGCGCCAACGGTCATATCTGCTGCAACTTCTTCGCTTACTGCGCCAAACATGTTTAGACGATCGCTTTTTACATTGAGCATATCGAATTTGGCTTGATTGCTATAGACGATAAAGCCGCTATCAAACCATTCTGAGCTGCCAGGAATTTCTGTGAGTAGTGCGCTGACTAAGCCGCCTGTGCAGGACTCTGCCAAAGTGAGTACCTGCTTATGAGCAATCAGTTGTGTTGCGACTTTAGCGGCTAAAGCGCGTAATTCGTCGTTAACCATTGCAGTCCTTTCAAGCAGATAATGGCGTAAATTGCCGCGAGCAAGTCGTCAAACATGACACCAAAGCCATTTTTAAGTTTGGCATCAAATTGTTTGATTGGGTAGGGTTTCCAAATGTCAAATAAGCGAAATAACAAGAATGCAGTAAGCCACCATTGCCAGTAGTTAAGCGTGAAAGTAAGCACCAACATCATGGCGACTATTTCGTCCCACACGATGCCGCCGTGATCGGCAACACCTAAGTTTTTACCTGTGATTTCGCAGAAGTAAATGCCAATTAAAAATAACAGGCTGATGACGCTTAATTGTGCAGAGATGTTTAGCGTAGCAATCAGCAGGAATAGTGGAAAGCCCACGAGCGTGCCAAACGTGCCGGGTGCCTTTTTAGCCAAGCCACTACCAAAACCAAGGCCAAAAAAATGCGCCGGGTGCTGTAGTAAAAATTGAACATTGGGCTGTTTAGGCGAAGTGGTCAAAGCCAGTTCCCTTAAAGTCTAAAACCTGATTGTCCAGACCATGCACAATCAAGCCGGAGTCGCTTGTAATATGCCCAATAACGCTGAGCGTTAAATCAAGGGCCTCGCTCAATTTGGCAATTTTGGCATGATTCTCAATCGGTGCCGTAAAGCATAGCTCATAATCATCGCCACCAGCCAACAGCATGTTGAGGAAGGTTTTGTTGTATGAAATGCTAGCGTTGCTGTCCTCAGACGTTGGTATTGCAAGTGCAGTACCTAGATATTCTGTATGTGGAATCTTGCATAGATGTATCGTTGCACCGACGTTTGAGCATTCCAATATGTGTCCTAAATCTGCAGCTAAGCCATCTGAAATATCGATTGCGCTGTTTGCTAGTCCACGTAAGGCTAGACCCAGCGTCACTCTTGGTTGTGGCGTATGTAGTGCCTTTGCGCCATCTGCAAAAATGTCGTATGGCAGGGTTAGTTTACCTTGCATGTGCGCTAACGCTAAGGCCGCGCTACCTAATTTTCCGGACACCCAAATCTCGTCGCCCACTTTGGCACCACTACGTTTAATTGCTTGCCCCGTAGGGATTTCCCCCATGATTTGCACGCTGATTGTTAATGACCCACGCGTAGTGTCGCCACCAATCAAATCAATATTAAATGCATCTGCGCATGCAAAAAAACCATTCGAGAATTGGCTGAGCCATTCTGAGTTATTGTTTGGTAATGCAATGGCGAGCGTTGCCCACTTTGGGTTCGCGCCCATTGCAGCCATGTCTGACACATTCACCGCGAGTGATTTCCAGCCTAATTTGTAAGGGTCTGCATCAGGGAAAAAGTGAGTGCCTGCTACCAGCATGTCAGTCGAGATGGCAAGCTCGGTGTTGGGTGATATGGAGATTAAGGCAGCATCATCACCTACACCTAAATTAGTGTGCTGTGTTTTGCGTGTAAAGTGTTGATGAATTAAATCAAATTCTGACATACGCGTATTTATCCAACTTTATTCAACAAGTAGCAAGCTGTGTAGTGGTGGAATTAAGCGCTGGTTTTACTGGCTGATTTGGGTCTAAAAGCTTTAACGATAGCCTCGTTGGTTTCCAGATAAGGCATGGGGCTTTCAGGGATAGCGAGTAAATCCAAGCAATAGGGTACCGCTGCAAATATGCCATGTACTTTGACTGTGCCAGCATCATCTTTTAAACCTTCCAGCGTTTGTGCGATGGCTTTCGGTTGTCCAGGCAAATTAATAATCAGGCATTGCTTACGAATGACCGCTACTTGTCTGGATAAAATGGCCGTAGGTACAAAGTTTAAGCTGATTTGACGCATTTGCTCGCCAAAGCCGGGCATTTCCTTGTCGGCAACGGCAATCGTCGCCTCAGGTGTGACATCACGTAGTGCCGGGCCTGTACCGCCAGTCGTTAAAATTAAGTGACAGCCTTCATTGTCGACTAGATCGATTAATGTCGCTTCAATCTCGGATTGCTCATCCGCAATCAGTCGCGCCACAAATTGAGCTGGTGTGACAATTGCGCTATCCAGCCAAGTCTTTAATGTTGGAATGCCTTGGTCTTCGTATACGCCGCTACTGGCGCGGTCGCTGATGGATACTAGGCCAATTTTAATGGGTTGATTTGACATGTGAAGATTATGTTTCTTGTAATAGATCTAGCTTGCGCGCTAACCATTCTGTAGTTGTGGCTTGCACTAAAATCGTGAGTAGAATCGCCATGAATGTGACTGAGGCAATCACTTCGCTATGTGGCACTTTCATGCCGACCAACATGCCAGCCAGTGCACCAGGGATTACGCCTGTTTCACGTGTCCAGGACATGAATAACAGTTCTTTGAGCGTCCATTTGGCGCGTCGATTGGGGAGAGCGCAGGCGAAGACCACGGCCGGTCGGCCAATGAACATGAATGCCAGAACCACGCCTAATGCTCCCCAGAAGTATTGTTGTAATAAGGCAAAATTCACTTGTGAACCGAGCAATACAAAGATGAAAATTCGCATAATGAGCGAGGTGGTGAGGATGAAGTCTTCCAGCTTGCCTTCTTCAGACTCTTCCATCTTGAAGCCAAACAGGTCTTTGTTGCCAAGCATGATGCCAAATACAAAGACTGCCATAAAGCCGCTAGCGTGCAAATTGTCGATGCTAAGGTACGCCGCAGCGACGGACATGATGGTGACTAAGGGCGCATATTCCGCGAGAAAGCTGTATTTTTCGTGCGCGATTAGCAGTGCTGCCAAGTAGCCCAGTATTGCGCCACCGGCTATGCCGAGTAAAGATTGCTGCAAGAGTGACAGTATATTTTGGCTTAATGAAAACTCGCCTGCAGAAACGGCAACACCTAATACAGCAAAGGTCAAAATTGCACCCATGGCATCATTAAAGGCAGACTCGCTCATCACGGTTTGAGCCACTTTGTCGCGTACTTTTACTTGCCGGAATACCGGGACTAAAGTCGCTGGGTCAGTAGATGCAATGACAGCGCCGAGCAGTAACGAGAAAATGAAAGGTAAATGCAGAAAATATTGTGCTGCAAATGCCGTAATGACAGCGCTAATGAGTACGCCTAACGTAGAGATGCTGAGCAGGGTTGGCCATACGCTTTTAAGTACATTTAAACGTATGCTGGCGCCACCATCAAACAGAATGTAGCAAGAGCCAAAAATCAGCAGCAACTGGTTGAGTGTAGAGTCAACTTTAATATCGATGATATTGAGCCCGGCACCACCTAATGCCATCCCAGCCAATAAAAAAAGTACTACATCCGGCACTTTTAATAAGCGTGCGATAAAGCCGGTAAGCGTGCCTACCCCTAAAATGATGCCAAGTAAAAATAGCAGTTCCTTGGCGTGCAGTATGGCTGGAGAGCTTTCCATTATGTGTTTGCTGTATCAGTTGAGTCGTTATCTGAATCTTCGTCTAAATCATCAGTATTTTGGTTCGATGGCTGAGTGATTTCACGCAGTATCTTGAATATCTCGCGGCTACTTTTTGGCGGTTTATTCGCAGCAAGTTCTTTTTGCGCGTTACGTACCAAGGTGCGTAGCTGCTGAATATCCGTTTGTGGATACAGTGCGATAAATTCTGATAATGCGTTGCTGTCTGCAATCATGCGATCACGCCAGCGCTCTAGGCCGTGAAAATAAGCATTCTCAGCGGTATGTTTACCATCCCAGCGTGCGAGTTGTTCTACGATAGGCGCAGTATCAATGTCACGCATCAGTCGACCCAAGTATTGGCGATGGCGTCTAATTGCACCGTTAGCGGTAATTTTCTTGGTATCGAGCACGGCGATGAGCAATGCCTCTGGCAGGTTGAGCTTGTTGAGCTTATCTTTGGATAGCTCGGACAGCCTTACGCCAAGCGCTTGCTGTGCGTCAGCTTCTGCTTTTAATTTGGTTTTGCTGATAGGTAAATCAGCTTCTAAATTAGCGTCAATGCTTAATTCAGTGTCTTTGGTTGTCTTTTTCGGTTTCATACTGCGGTATTATAACAGTCTTGGAGTTCAGTTTTTAGTGCATATTTTGCGCGTAGATTTTCTATGCGCCCAGTGAGAGATGAAAGTAATGGCAGATTTACGGTTTAGTTATTCCTTAGATGAAATCAAGCAAATGTCGGAAGACGTGCTTAAGGTTGCCAAGGGGCATGGTGCAAGTGCGGCAGAGGCGGAGTTGAGTCTGAGTATTGGGCAAAATGTATCTGTGCGCTTGAATGAAGTTGAAAATATTGAATATAACCGCGATAAAGGCATGTCAGTAACGGTGTATTTTGGGCAGCAAAAAGGACATGCCAGTACTTCTGATTTAAGTCCACAAGCATTAAAAGACACGGTTGCCGCAGCTTGTAATATTGCAAAATACACGGCAAAAGATGAGTTCTGTGGTTTGGCCGATGCGAATTTGATGGCGACAGATATTCCAGATTTAGATCTGCATCATCCTTGGACGCTATCTGTAGATGAAGCCATTGCGATTGCCAAAGAATGTGAAGCGGCGGCCTTGAGTGTCGATGCGCGCATTAGCAATTCTGAAGGCGCAAGTGTTTCAACCGGTGAAGGATATTTTGCTTATAGTAATAGCCATGGCTTTACTGGCGGTTACCCTAGCTCACGTCACGGCATTAGCTGTTCCGTGATTGCCGAGTCTGAAGTGAATATGCAGCGTGACTACTGGTATAGCACAGCGCGTGTCGCAGCCGACTTGCAAGCCGCCGCTGAAGTAGGGCGTATTGCGGGCATGCGAACTGTGCGTCGCTTAGATGCTAAAAAGATTAAAACCTGCCAAGTACCGGTGTTGTTTGAGGCGCCGCTGGCAAGTGGTTTGATTTCCAGTTTAATAAGCGCCATTTCTGGCGGGAATCTATACCGTAAATCATCATTTTTATTAGATAGTTTAGGTAAGCAGATTGCCTCACCATTATTGAATATCTATGAAGAGCCGCATCTTAAAAAGGGCTTGGCAAGTAGCCCGTTTGATAATGAAGGCGTGGCAACACATGCGCGTCAATTGGTGAAAGATGGCGTGTTGCAAGGTTATATGCTGGGTAGTTATTCAGCACGAAAATTAGGCTTGCAGAGTACTGGTAATGCAGGCGGTAATCATAATTTGATTGTACAGTCTGGCGCTCAGGATTTTGCAGGATTACTAAAGCAAATGGGAACGGGCTTATTTGTGACCGAGTTGCTAGGCCATGGTTTGAATATGGTAACTGGTGACTACTCTAGAGGCGCTGCTGGTTTCTGGGTTGAAAATGGCGTGATTGTACATCCGGTAGAGGAAATCACCATTGCAAGTAATCTGGCAGACATGTTTAAAATGATTGTTGCTATTGGTAATGACGTATTGGTGCAAGGCTCTAAGCAAGTAGGTTCTGTTTTGATTGAGCGTATGACGGTGGCTTCGGATTAGGGGTGATGATTTGCAGTTGATGCTGGTTTAGGCTTAAAGCCTATTCGTAGATTTAAAAAAGAAAAAGCCTCGCAATTGCGAGGCTTTTTTGTAGTGCATGATTATTATTTTTTCTCTGAGACTGGCGTTACTTCATCAAAATCATCATTGAGCAGCTCTTTTGGAACTAGACCGTCTTGCACTAGGCTGGCACGTCTTTGCAGATAAGCATCACGCATAAACGCATATGGATCTAGTGAAGCTTCGTCTACCAAGTCTGTTGCAGTTAGAAGTTCTGTGCGTTTGTCTATGAATTGCGCAGCACGTAATTGGTTGTGTAATCTTACTTCACCAATATTGTGTGTGTAAGTGATTGGATCAGTCGTTGCTGTGTCTACAACCAAACCTGTCGCATCACGTAGGCTGGATGGGCCAAGAAATGGCAACACTAAGTAAGCGCCGCTACCAGTGCCCCAGTAGCCTAATGTTTGACCAAAGTCTTCTTTGTGTACCGGTATTTTATCCATGCCAGCTACGTCAATGAAGCCGGCTATACCGAATGTACTGTTGATGACAAAGCGACCAGCTTCACTGAATGCGTTAGTGAATTTGAATTGTAATAAATTGTTGAATACGCTGGTGATTGAACCAAGGTTGTTGAAGAAGTTATTCACGCCAGTACGAATAGGTGTAGGTGTAACTGTCTTATATGCAGTGGCTACTGGTTTAAACACAGCTTTATCAGTGACATCATTAAATTTATAAATGCCTCTATTGATGCCTTCTAGCGGGTCTTTATTGGATTGCGATGCGCAGCCAGAAATGGCTAACGCTAGCGCGCAACTTAAAAAGAGTGTGATGAATTTTGATTGCATTGTTTGGGTCACTTATTTATTTGTTTTTTAATGCCAAATTAACCTAAATACTACGTAGGTATTATCACCGACCTAGGTTGGTTTTGTCTACTAATTACTGGGCGATCATTTCAATACGTGTGCAAGAAGTTTGCTGGTGTTGTAATTATGCCAATGCGCGGCTATTTAGCGATGGATTATTCGCGATGATATGGATGATTGTTGATGACTGAGTGTGCGCGATAAAGCTGCTCCGCAAGCATAACGCGTACCATGGCATGCGGTAATGTGAGTTTGGATAAGCCCCACAGCCAATCAGCCTTTTGTTTGACTGAGGCATGTAAGCCATCGGCACCGCCAATGATAAGTGCCACGTCACGACCACCAGTACTGGTGCCATCTAGCCAATTTCTGAATTTTTCAGCGAGTTGTAGCGTAGTGACCTCTTGGCCGCGTTCGTCCAAGGCGATGCAGTAGTCTTTACCTACAGCCTCTAAAATACGTTTAGCTTCAATGAGTTGAATGTTTTCGGTGCTGTTGCCCGCTGCGCGTTTTTCGGGTTTGATGTCTATGATTTCAACTGTTGCTTCGCGGGGCATGCGCTTGGTGTATTCAGCGCATGCGGTTTCTACCCAATTGGGCATTTTATGGCCGACTGAAAGTATGCGGAGTTTCATCCTAGTAATCTATTAGATGAACGTCGCGCTAACTTGATTATTCCGCTTTGATATGACCGCGGCGTGATTCTGCCTCGCCCCAAAGTTGCTCAAGATTGTAATAAGCGCGTGTCGTTGGCACCATGATGTGTACTACGATGTCGTCCAAGTCTACTAATACCCATTCGCCTTCTTTTTCGCCTTCTGTGCCGCGAATAGCAAAGCCTTTTTCTTTGAGCTTTTCACGCACGTTATCTGCCACAGCTTTTGCTTGGCGGCTTGAGTTTGCGCTGGCTACGATCATGTAGTTGGTCATGGAGGTTAGCTTGCGCACATCCATCACGGTAATGTCGAACCCTTTAATATCTTCAATCGCATCAACTACTGCGAGTTTCATTGCTTCTAAATCAAATGTCATTTATGCGGCCTGTACTGGAATGGCGTTGCGTTGGGATTGTATGCGGTTTTGTTGGTCGACATACACAAGTTGCGGGCTGTAGCTTTTTAGCTCATCTTCATGATATGTAGCATAGCTCGCTATGATAATAATATCTTTAGGATGTGCTTTGTGCGCGGCAGCGCCATTGACTGAAATAATGCCTGAGTGGCGATCAGCACGAATAGCATAGGTAGTGAAACGCTCACCGTTGGTGACGTTGTAAATACAAATTTGTTCATATTCGCTGATATTGGCTGCTTCTAGCAACTCTTCATCAATCGCACAGCTTCCTTCGTAATGTAACTCTGAGTGAGTGACATGTACGCGGTGTAACTTAGATTTAAGCATGGTTCTTTGCATGTGCTTAACCGTTTGTAAAAAGGGAGTGCATTATAGTCTTTTCAAGCACTTATTCCAATTTTAAATAAATTTTGACTGAGTTTAGTTTGATTTATTGGACTGCAACTTAGTCTTTCGGTTGCAAAGCCGCATGGAATATAGTGTTAGCGAAAAAAGTCAATATTATCAATGAGTCGCGTATTGCCAAGCTTGGCGGCCGCTAACACTACTAAGCATTCATCTTGTGTTGTAGCTGGCTCCAAAGTGAGTGCATTGCGCACAGAAACGTAATCGACTTGCCAGCCTTGATTGTTCAGTATGTCGGCTGCTGACTGTGATAGCCCCATAAAGTCAGTGTCACTATGTTGAATGTGATGAACGATATTTTTTAAGCATTGCTGTAACAGCGACGCATCTGATTTTTGGTTTGGTGTTAAATAGCCATTGCGTGAGCTCATGGCTAGGCCGCTATCTTCGCGCACGGTTTCACCAGCAATAATTCGAATCGGCAGATTAAATTGTCTAACCAGCTCACGAATAATAAATAATTGTTGAAAGTCTTTTTTACCAAAAATCGCCACTTGCGGTCTGACTATGTTGAATAGTTTCATCACTACCGTTGCAACGCCATCAAAGTGTCCTGGACGTGCTGCGCCACAAAGCATATTGGCAATGGGTGGCGATGTAATCAGCATTGTTTGACCTAGGCTGACACCATCGAAATCGGGGTAAATCTCTTTTACTTCTGGAATAAAAACAATCTGCGCACCAGCCGTTTTCAACTTCGCACAATCAGCATCTTGCGTGCGCGGGTAGTTGGCTAAATCCTCATTAGGGCCAAATTGTAGCGGGTTTACAAAAATACTGACTACGATACATTCAGCATGTTGCTTGGCGAGTTCTACCAAGTGAATATGGCCGGCGTGCAAGTTTCCCATCGTTGGCACAAAGGCAATGCTGGCTTGTTCTGCAAGGGCGGCTCTTAATTTGGCAATAGTGCGGATGATCTGCATGCTTGGTAATGGCTTTATCTTTATTTTTTCTAGCTTAGTAGCTATGTTTAATGGCTGGAAAGGTCTTGTTTTTCACTGCTTGCACATAGTTTGCAATCGCTTGCTGAATGCTATTGGTTTCGCACAAAAAGTTTTTGGCAAATCTAGGTGCTTTGTAGTCGCTCGGCGCTTTACTGGCAACACCGGTATAGATCCCCAGTAAATCCTGTACTACCAATACTTGACCGCTACAGTCTATGCCAGCGCCGATGCCGATGGTTGGCGTATCAATGCTTTCCGTGATTTGCTTGGCTAAGCTGGCAGGCACCATTTCCAGCAATACAAATGTAGCCCCAGCATCATTCATAGCTATGGCATCTTGTAGAATCTGTTGGGCGCTTTCGTCAGTTTTTCCTTGAATTTTATAGCCGCCTAACTGATTGACCGATTGCGGAGTAAAGCCCAAATGCGCACATACTGCGATACCCGCATCAACAATGTGGCGCACGGTATTCACCATGTCGCCACCACCTTCAAGTTTTACCATGTGCGCGCCCGCCTCAATCAGCAATTGAGCGTTTTGACAGGCTGTCTCCACGTTGGTTTCGTAGCTGCCTACGGGCATATCCGTAATAATGAAAGTGTCTGGTGCGCCGGCGGCAACACATCGGGTGTGATACAGCATGTCTTGCATGGTGACATGCAAGGTGTTATCGCTACCTTGCAACACCATGCCGAGCGAGTCGCCAACTAATAGAATATCTACGCCTGCCGCGGCTGATAGCTTTGCAAATGTTGCATCGTAGCAAGTGAGCATGGCGATTTTTTCGCCGGAGTCTTTTAGTTGCGCTAGCTTGGTCATTGCTTGAGAGGTGGTTGAATTCATGAGAAAGCGAATGTGTGCAAATTATTCAAAATTTGGATTGAAGAATTCGCGCTGACCTTTAATTTGTGCGATATGGTTAATGAGTAAATCGAGCGCACTGTCATTTTTTAAAATATTGAGTTTTTCATTGTTCACAATCAGCACTGGCGAAGCGTCGTAATTATGGAAAAATTCGCTATACGCATTGGCTAAGCGCTCAATGTATTCCCGAGGAATATCTTGCTCGTAACTGACATTGCGTGATTCAATGCGCTCGGCAAGTGCGTCAATCGGCGTTTGCAGGTAAATCACCAAGTCTGGTTTAGGGGCTTTTAACTGCAGGTGCTGATAGATTTGATGGTACAGCGCGTATTCTTCATCATCTAAATTCAGTCGCGCAAATAGTGGGTCTTTTTCTAGAAAGAAGTCAGCCACAATCGGGTTGGCAAACATATCACGCTGGCTGATATCTTTAATTTGATTGGCGCGCTGAAATAGGAAAAATAACTGTGTCGGTAAGGCATAACGCTGTGCATCCTGATAAAAACGCGGCAAAAATGGGTTGGCCTCGGCTTTTTCCGATAAATGATCTACTGGAAATCTATCTGCCAGCATGCGTGCCAATGTCGTCTTGCCGCTACCAATCGGGCCTTCAATGACAATGTAAGGGTATTTGCTAAAAATGCTCATAGATCTAACTTTTTGATGTCAACTAATAGGCTGGGGCTGATTAACTGTGAGACTTTGCCATGATTCGGAATGCTAATGTCTGGCGCAATTTCAGATAACGGTAATAATACAAAGCCTCTTGTATGCATGCGAGGGTGGGGTAGGGTGAGTGAATCTGTATCTAGTTCGATGTCACCATATAGCAGCAAGTCGCAATCTAGTGTGCGCGGCGCATTGACATAAGGGCGCTCACGGCCAACATTGGCTTCAATGGCAAGCAATGCTTCTAATAGACCTTGTGGTGATAAGCCCGTTTCAATTTCAACGACCGCGTTAATAAAATCCGGCACCGGGTTCAGCGGGTCTACGCGGCAATCAATCGGCGCAGTTTGGTAGAGCGATGATTTTTTTAGCACCCGTGTATTCGGGAGTTGCTCAAGCGCAACAAAGGCATTCTTCACCTGTTCAATCGGGTTGGCTAAATTGCTGCCTAATGCAATAAAGGCTTTGTGCATCATGCTTCAGGAGTCGCACTGGCAGTCGGTTTCTTGCGGCTTCTTTTTTTACGCTTTTTAGGTGCAGTGTCTGCCTGTAGCATCGCTGTGCGTGCTTCGCCTTCTGCTTCGGCAAACGCTGTCCACCATTCGGCTAACTCCATCGGCAATTCACCAGATTCACAGCGCAGCAATAAAAAGTCATAAGCGGCGCGGTAGCGTGGGTGAATAAGCAAGCCGAAAGGTCGCTTGCCAGCGCGTTGTTCAAAGCGTGGTTGCAAACCCCAAATTTCTTTCATGGTGGCGGTATAGCGATTATGGATTGCCAATTTTTCAGCTTGGGTCGCGATGACTTCACTCATTGCTGCGTGTAGGGCAGGGATAGGCGGCATCTCGGCTTTATAGGTTTCCCATGCCGTGAGGACTTCATGCCAGAGCAGGGTGGCAAATAAAAAGCTTGGGTTGGCTGATTTGCCTGAAAGGATGCGGTCATCGGTATTTTTGAGCGCCAGCATCACAAAGCGTTCGCCCATCGGTTGCTCTAGCACTACGTCCAGCATGGGTAGCAGGCCGTGGTGCAAGTGTTGTTCGCGGAGTGCGGTGACACTCTCCATTGCATGGCCTGACAAAAATAACTTCAACATTTCATCAAACAAGCGGCTTGGTGGCACATCTTGTAATAAATCTGCAAGTTTTGCGATAGGCGCTTTGGTGGCATTGTCTATTTTCAAACCCAGTTTGGCAGACAGGCGCACTACGCGCAGCATGCGTACTGGGTCTTCCGCGTAGCGTGTTTCGGGCTTGCCTATCATGCGCAGAATGCCTGCTTGAATGTCGGCATAGCCGTCGTGAAAGTCGAGCACTTCTTGGCTGGTTGGGTCGTAATACAATGCGTTGGCGGTGAAGTCGCGGCGTACCGCGTCGTCTACGATAGAGCCAAAGACATTGTCACGAATAATGCGGCCAGAGTCGGTTACTTTTGAGTCACCACTAGATTCAAGATGGCTGCCGCGGAAAGTAGAAACTTCAATGGTTTCATCGCCGAACAATACGTGAACCAATCTGAAACGGCGGCCAATAATGCGTGAGCGCCTAAATACGCGGTTTACTTCTTCTGGCGTGGCGTCAGTCGCTACGTCAAAGTCTTTAGGAATACGGCTGAGTAGTAAGTCGCGCACCGCTCCGCCCACAATGTAAGCTTCAAAGCCGGCTTTTTGTAAGCCATCAATGGTTTTTTGTGCGGCGGTGCTGAGTAGGTTGCGATCAATTTTATGCGTTTTATGCGAAATAACCAACGCATCATGCTTGTCATTATTACGGCCTTTTTTTGCCGTTTTCTTGGTGCCGAGTATCGGGCGGCTAGGCGCAGCTTTAGTGGTTTTATCTGCCTCAGGCTTTTGATGCTTAGGCTTAAAAATTTTATCAAACAGTTTTTTAATCATGGCAAGATTATAACTTATGGAAACCTATAAAACGCCTATATGAATCGCCGATATGAACTAAGTACGCTCATTTTTCCACAATACATCGTTGGTACCCGCTTCTTTATTCATGATACGGCACATCACAAACAGCAAATCGGATAAACGATTCAAGTATTGCAGTGAAATGTCGGTCACAGGTTCTGCGCGGCTTAATTGAACCAGCTTGCGCTCGGCACGGCGGCACACGGTACGGGCGAGGTGACAATGCGCGGCGGCTTTTGAGCCGCCTGGTAAAATAAATTCTTTTAGTGGTGCAAGGCTGGCATTCAGCGTATCAATCGCTAGCTCTAAGTCTTCAATGCGTTTGGCTTGTAAAACCACATAGCCGGGAATGCAAATTTCCCCGCCCAGATTAAATAAGTCGTGTTGAATCTCGGTCAAGATATTGGTTAAAGTAGCGGGCACATTTTCAGTCAGCATAATGCCGATCACGGAGTTTAACTCGTCCACATCTCCCATCGCCTCGACACGTAAGCTATCTTTGTTAATGCGGCTGCCATCGCCTAAGCCCGTAGTGCCGCGGTCGCCAGTGCGGGTGTAAATTTTGCTGAGTCTGTTTGCCATGATGAGTGCCCCACTGCTTTCACTTGTTAATAATGAGCTTAGGCTCATATCTGCTATGGACAAGCCAATTGCTGGCTTATAATTTCAGCATTGTAACTGATGACGACCCAGCTATGAGC
>JAZJYS010000082.1:55605-63247 GCA_040390265.1 Pseudomonadota bacterium
CAATATTGCCAGCCGCTTTTGGATGAAGGTGCAGATACAATTGTATTAGGCTGTACGCATTATCCGTTTGTCCGAGAGGCGATTGCGGATATTGTAGGCAAAGACATTATTCTGGTGGATACAGGCTCTGCCGTTGCCAATCATCTGCAACATCGTTTGGCAGAAGAGGGCTTGCAGTCTAGTGGCAATCAAGTCGCAGATGTTGTTTTCTGGACAAATAGTGAAGCGGAAAATGCGAAGCAGGTGATTTTTCAGTTGTGGCAGAATGATTTGGTTGATGTGTCAATTTTTTAACAGGCTTGTGACCGAATGATGGTCGTTTTTGCATCAGGATAAAGCCGAGGTGCGTTTGCTGAGTTGTTTTAGTCGGCGTTACAGATGCAATGCTAGGACTTACAGCTACCAAATAAAATGGGAGTTTTTCGTTGAGAAGGCCTGATTTTTAAATGGCAATCGGATTGTTTCAGCTATTTGTAAGTGATAGGTCTGAGCAGTTATGGGTGAGATTAAAATGGGGCACTTTTATAATGAATGATTAAATTTCGAGGGCAATAAATGCAAGCGTTGAAGGTGCAACTTAATGGTGGCTTCAGCTAAAACTCGTAATTATCATTTGTCTGTAGCCACCTCATTTGAGTTGTGAAAATTGGCTATACCAGATAGCTCGTTGGCTGCAATCAGTTGAGTTGGTTGTCTTCTAGTCTTGTATCTAGTTCTGGCATATTGTTATCAATGTGTTTTATTGTGTGCTTTGAATTCGTTAAGTTAAGATAGTAAATCTTATGTCTATGGTATTGTAAGTATGAGTGAATGTTTTAAGTTGGAGTTAGTTCAAGCATAAAGAGGTTGGAGTAATTCATTGTTACAACCCCTTCAGCTAGTTAGATTAAGTTAGCTGCCTTTAATCCATCAGATAAGCCGCTAGTTGAGCTGCTGATGTTAAGTGGTTCTTTTGCACCACTCATGCTGAAGGTAATGTTTAATTTTTGCCCAGACTGTAGCGTTTTTAGCATGTTTGCATCCAGTGCGTAACTGGCTATGCAGCCTTGCTGAATACAAGTTTTTAAGCTTAGTTGAAAAGACTTGCCTTGATCAAGCGTAGCACTCACACCTGATGCTAGATCCATGCCTAATGGAAGTAGGGCGGTTAAGTTGATAGTGTTTGTTTGTGGGTTGCGCGCGATATTTAGTTTAGCAATCCGGCGATTGTTCTTTTGTGACACGATGGTTTGTGATATTGCGCAAGAGGTCTTTCCTTCAGAAATTGCTGTGCACTCAAATACCCAATCGCCAAATCGATCGCCAACCTTGACTTCGGCTTGTGCATTAAGTGAAATGCTAAAGCTCGCAATTAAGGAAATAGTTGCAAAAAACAATGTGGAGTAAGTGTTTTTCATAAGTTGCCTTGTTAAGTGATAAAAATTGTTATTTAGGTTTGTGGGTTAAGTGTAGCGGCAATATCAGGTTGCTCGTTGGGTAAGATTGTTTTTCTGCTGTTAAATACTTTGTCTATAAGGTCTTTTACCTCTTTCTCGATACCGCTCATTTCGGCTGATGCTAGCTTAAAGTCAGCCTCTGCTGCAGCGCGGAATATTTTTGCGATTCTGAAGTCGTAGTCTCTCGGACAGTTTGGGAGGCTTGTGATAATTCTTGAGCCACCCTTTTCTATAACAGGGTACTTTTTATTAATAGCAAATAGCACGATGTTAGTAAAAAAAACAAATGCGGAGCATAAGCCTATGTAATATTGCATATCCGTAGGCCTTTGAATTTTATTTGCATGTATTAATGAAATGGATGCTTGTGTTGCAAAGGTCTTAGTTAAGGAGTCTGTTAGTAAAAGAGGAAATGGCTCGGCTAGCTTTTTTAGCTTCGTCAAGCATTGATCTTTTTCGCTGCATAGTTCTAGAAAAGTGATGTGACTGATGATGCATGTGCTTAAATCACCATGTGGAAACAGCTGTCTTATAGACCAGTTGAACTTTCCTGCCTTAGCCATGTGAATTTCTCTTTCAATGAGGCTTAGTTCTTTTTGAAAGATATCAATCTTTTTTCCACTAACTTCCAGTCTTACAAAGCCGACGGTATCTTGGATTTTTCCTAAATCCGCAAACGGTCTTACCGCGTCAACGATGCTCTTAGAGTCAATACGATCACCGCTGTGGCGAAATATTACAAAATCATAGTCGGAGTTTTCGTCGGCTAAGGCAAGGCCTCTTGATCCACCTAGTCCAACCGCTACAACTCTATTGATTGCAGATAAAGCTTGCTTGAATTTCTGCATTTCACTTATATCTCTATTAAATATGAATGTTACGATTCTAGGAATATTGGTTAGTCATTTTTTCAGTTGATTGGTGCATTGAGTTGCGTTAATCAGCTAAATCATAACTTTATGGGCTGTGAGTAATTTTACTGTGTTGTATTTTAACTGGTAAGCCAATAGTTGAATTTATTGCCAAACAAATCTAGGCGTCTTTCTATCTCTTCAATTTGTTCAGCGCTTAGTATTTTTTTGTGTCTACCAATTCTGTCTGCAGATATTGGTTTGGTGTATGCGTCAGACCAGAAGGCGCCGCTAAATGGGTCTTTTTCTCTCTCATCTTTATTAAAGTTTAAAGCAGAAGCGTGTTCTGGTAGAAAGTCTACAGCGCGGTTTGCATCGTAGCGTGCACCTGTAAATTGGCTTATTCTCTGAAGTTCATTATTGGGGTCGTTAACGAAATCTTCATACTTAATAATAAGTAATCGGTTGCCATAATTGCCGAGGTTTCTTAATACGTCGCTGTAATATGAAATGTAACTATCGCAGTGGGCTTTGATATTAACGAGTTCAGTTTGCGGGCTTGAAATTTGATTTTTTTTATGGCGTTCGCCGACCTCAATAATAGACGCAATCACATCTCTTGGATCACGTACTATGACAATAAATCTAAAGTTATTGAACTGTTGTGAGAGTTCATGGAAGTAATAAGTTAATTCAGGGTGCTTAAGGATTAGCAACTCAGGGTCATTGTGTTTGATAGAGACCATGGATAAGTATTGTCTAATATTTAACCAGATTAACTCTCTAAAATTCCTAACATTTCCAAACTGGTCGGCATGGCGAACGTCGTAGCGCGTTAGGTTCCATCTGTAAAGCCTCATGATGTCTGAGAGAAACCAGCTCTCAGAGATGTATGGATTGCTATTTTCGGCTGAACAGAGTGCGCGATGTATAACTGTGGTGCCACTACGCATAGCACCGCCAATCAATACGACGTTTTGTTGAAAGTTCGGATTAAGGTTTGCCATAAGGATTATGTTTTTTTTTATATTAAGATTAATAATGCATGGTTTGAGTAAGGTCTAACGCTAATTGTGTGCCAGCTATTGTCTTTTGATTTCATGCTAAGAGTTTTATTTTAGCGTTAAATTTTATTTTTGAGTAATTTAATATGCCTCTTAAATATTTTTTGATTTTTTTGATTTAACTTTCACATTTGTATCTGTGGTTTCTTGAGGTTTTGTGTTGTATTTTTGAAACACTTGCAATTTAAATTCATTATTTTTTCATTAGCGCGGAACTTTTTTGTTGGCGTGGAATACCGCAGAGTGTTAGGATTGACGAGTAAAAAAATAATTAATAAATGAAAGGTGTTTGCAATGAATAAAAGTCATCGCGTTATATGGAGTTGTGTGCGCAACTGCTTCGTAGTCGCCAGTGAAAAAACCAAGGCGAATGGTAAGGCCGCGTCAACTAAAAAAGCTGTTGCACTGGCGGTTGCTTCATTATTTTTAGCGCCAGGGTTAGCTTCTGCGACTGGTTGTGTCGGTGCAGATCCAATAAGTTCTTTTTTTAGTACAACACAATGTTATTTGGACTCTGCCGATATTACGGTTAATCATGGAGGTAATGTTATCGTTACTGGCGGTGATGCTATTTATGCCGCTGCATCAGATTACACGGGAGTACTATTAAATGGCGGTGTGTTGAGCAGTACAGATAGTGGAAGTTTAGTTGACATAGGCACAGGTAGTGTTACTACATATTCTGTACCGGTGTATGTCGCTGGTGTTAATTCGGATGGAGCTCTGAGTGGCTCTTTAACTAATGGCTTAACTGGCAGTATTTCAGCGCAAATTACTTCGTCATTAACTCAAGCGGATGTAACTAGTGATACCTATGCGTATGCGTATGCATACTCAGGTAATTGGGGGGAGTCGCGTGCTGCAGCGGTTTCAGTTGCAGGCGATGTGAATGGCTTGATTAGCAATGCTGGTGCAATAAGTGCCTTGGCGAATGCAAGTGTTGTTGCGAATGCTACAACAACAAGTATTAATAGTGATGCTGATGCTCATGCTTATGCTTATGCTTATACAGGCAATATCATTGCAAGTGGTGTACAGATTGGTGGTAATCTCAATGGACACTTCCTTAATGATTCGACTGGTATAATTTCAGCTTCAGCAAGTGAGACAAGTACTTCTAATGCAGTTATTGATCATGATGGCTATACTGGTGCTTATGCGGCGGCTTACTCAACGGCCAAATCACACGCAATAGCTTATGGTGTTAACGTCAGCGGCGGAATGGGTGAAGGCGCTACGTTTATTAACCGTGGTATGATCACTGCTGGTGCTACATCAACTGTAACGAGCACCGCAACGATAGGTGCGGATTATGCATATGCATATGCATATGCTGGCGCAAGAGCATACGCAACAGCTTATGGCTTGAATGTGCGTGGTACAGTGGCTGCAGGTGCTTCAATTGATAATTATGGTTCGATTGTTGTAACTTCAGATGCAAGCTCAACTACTACGGCTAATAGTGCCGCTATAAACTTGGCTGATGCTCAAGCTAGAAACAACGCTTATGCGAACGCCTACGGCGTAAATTTAAATCATGGCATTAATGGTGGAATGTTTACCAATCACAATGTGATTAGTGCTACAGCCACTGGTGATGCTGTTTCAACAGCTACAGGTAATAGTGCAGACGTGCGCGCTACTAGCTATGGTAGTGGTCAAGCTGGTGCTTTGATTACTGGTAATTATTATGATGGTTTTTATAATATCGCAGTTGATGGTACTGTAAAGAATGCTGGGGTGATGACGGCTACGGCAATCGGTACTGGGTCTGCTGTAGCTAGCTCTGCATCGACATATAACGATGCCTATGCCTATGCAAATGCCAATGCTAGAGCTAATGCCGATGCTTATGGTATGTACTTGAATGGATATTTGGCGGCAGATGCTTCTGTTGTGAATTCAGGCACTATCACTGTCAGTGCTGATACTACAGTGAATCAGGGTAGCGCTTCAGCAAGTGTATCTGGTGATTATGCTCATGCTTATGCTTACGGCAGCGGCCGCTCTTGGTCTGATGCTGATGGTATTTACAGTAGAGGCTTGTTAGCCGGCGCTTCAATTGTTAACAGAGGCACAATTACTTCTACAGCAGCTTCTGATGTAACCGCAACATCAACCGCTAATGCGGACTCTGCGCTTAGCAGTGCTTATGCATATACTGAGACTAATGCATACTCTAACGCGTATGGTATTCTCGTAGGTCATGGTGGTCTTGCTGAGAATGCAACCATTAACAACAGCGGAGCAATTAATGTAATTGCTACAGCTAATTCTACATCTACAGCAACGGCCACTGGCGAATTTGCTACCGCAGATGCCTATGCCTATGCCTATGCCTATGCTACAGGCATACATGTGCACAACTCTCTAGCAACTGGTGCTTCTATTGTAAATACCGGGGTAATTACGGCTGAAGCTACTAGTACAGCAACTGCAACAGCAGCCAACTCTACTGGCGCCTATACTTATGCAAGAGCTTATGGTGTGCAGGTCACGGGTAGTCTGGATGCGGGTGCTACATTCTTGAATACAGGTACTATCAGTGCTATTGCAAATGCTACAAATGCTGAGGCTTATGGCGTAAAAATCGATAATGAACTAAATGGCGTATTGACCAATACTGGTACGATTTCGGGTGCTACGAGTTTAGACCCAAGCAGTGGTTATTCGCTTTATGTAAATGATGGTACAACTGGTATTGTTGACAATAAGTTAGGTGGTTTGTTGGATGGTAACTTGTACATCGGCGGTACTGTTGCAGTAAGTAACGCGGGTGCAATTCACCTGACAGGAAACTCTGAAGCTTATATTGGCGGCGATTACACTCAAACTGGCACTGGTGTGCTTAAAATAGATGCAGCTAGTAATAGTAACTACAGCAATCTGACAGTTGCTGGCACAGCAAATCTTGCTGGTACCGTTGATGTGAATGTTAACAACATCAATACGTTAGCTGTCGGTCAAACGTTAAGTGCGGTTGTGTCAGCTGGGACATTGAGCGGTAACTTCACTAGAGTGACAGATAACAGTATTTTGTTCAGCTTTGAATCATTAGTTAACGCGAATGACATTGATCTTGCCGTTGTTAAGCAAGAAACTGTAACTCAAACAGCAAATATTACTGGTAATAACCCAGCATTGGGTGCGGCTGGCGTGCTTGATGCGATTATAGATCAAACAATTCCTTCAAATCCTACGATGGATACAGTGATTACGGCTTTGGGTAAAATGGGTACGGCGCAAGAGGTTTCAAATGCGGTATCACAAACATTGCCAATTATGACTGGTGCCCTGTCCCAATCAACTAGAAACTCAATGCATGGTGTGAACCGGATTATTCAGTCACGTCAAGAAGGTCAGCATGGCCGCTCTTCAGGTGATGAGTTCTTTGGTAATAAAAATGCATGGTTTAAGCCGTTTGGTAGTTGGGCTAATCAAAGCAACAACAACGGTGCTTCTGGTTATGATGCAACATCATACGGTATGATATTCGGCGCTGATGCTGACATTAGTGATTCAGATAAGCTTGGTGTTGCATTTGCATATGCACGTAGTAGTGTTGATGGTAATTCTAGTGTTGCGCCTCAGCATGCGCATGTGGATACTTACCAATTGGCGCTTTACAGTAGTCATGAGCTAGGTGATAACACCGATGTGAGCTTCCAAGCTGATTTCGGTACACATAACAATGAAGGCCGTCGTAGAGTTGTATTCCTAAATCAGACAGCTACTTCTGACTATAGTAGCTGGAGCGCGCATTTAGGCGCAGGGCTTGCTCATACAATGCAATTAACTGAGTTGACAAGCTTTACACCATCAGTGCGCGCAGATTACACCTACATGCATGATGATAGCTATAGCGAAAAAGGTTCAGCTGTAAATCTGAATGTTTCTAGCAATGGTGTAGAAGAGTTAGTGTTTTCAGTAGATGGTAAACTTGCGCATAAATTGACTGATAAGGCGACAATAACGGCAAACCTTGGTTTGGGTTACGATGTTCTTAATGAGCAGGCAAGTATTACGTCAGCATTTGCTGCCGTACCAACAGCTAGCTTCACAACTAAGGGTATTGACCCAAGTTCATGGTTAGCTCGCGGTGGCCTAGGTTTGGTTGGTAAAGTAACTGAGTCTCTAGAGTTGAGCGCACGTTATGACTTTGAGGTGCGAGACAACTATGATAACCAGACTGCATCTGTAAAAGCACGTTGGTCCTTCTAGTTGCTTAGCTAAACTAGTTTTTTGTTTAAGAAAAAGCCACAACTTAATGTTGTGGCTTTTTTTATGGGTA
>JAZJYS010000083.1:0-1231 GCA_040390265.1 Pseudomonadota bacterium
CCTGCGCAGCATGACTACCAAGCCGATGCCACCTGCCAGCAATAATGCGAATGGCCCGAACCATAGCAGTGCCGTAGTATTTTTAAGTGGCGGACGATAGCGTACAAAATCGCCATACCGTGCCACTAGATAATCAATAATGGCTTGGTCGGTCATGCCTTTGGTCGCCATTTCGCGAATCTCTTGCTTCAAGTCCTGCGCCAACTCTGCATGGGAGTCGGCTAGGGTTTGATTCTGACAAACCAGACAGCGCAACTCTTCAGAAAGCCGTTGCACTTGCACTTCAACAACCGCATTGCTTTCGATGGGACTTGCTTCTTGCGCCCAAGCAACTGCGACTGAAAATAATGAACAAGCGAGCAGTAAGCGTAATATCAATTTTGAATTCATTGCGCCTGTAACCTTTTGACTAAAGGGAGAATCTTGTTGCGTAAAACTTCATCGGTAATCGGCCCAATCTGCTTGTAGGCAATCACACCCGCCTTATCAATCACGTAGGTTTCCGGTACACCGTAAACGCCATAATTAATACCGACTCGGCCATCAGCATCCATCACCGTAGCCACGTATGGACTCCCCCCCTGTGCTAGCCACTGCTGCGCATCTTGGCGGGTGTCTTTATAATCCATGCCATACACAGGCACCTCTCCGCTTTTAGAGAGTGCAACCAGCACCGGATGCTCATCGCGGCAAGCGGCACACCATGAAGCCCACACATTAAACAGCCAAACCTTACCCAGCATATCTTTAGGAGACATGACTTGCTCAGGATTATCCAGTCGCGGCAAACTAAATTGTGGCGCAGGCTTGCCCACTAAGGGAGATGGCACTTCACGCGGATCTAAATTCAGCCCGACCGCCAGAAAACCGACCATCACAATAAATATAATCAGCGGCAATAAAAAGCGCTTCATGCCGTCACCTCATGCGCATTAAGTACCGACTCTTTTTCACGACGTTTCTGCAAACGATAACGCCTATCAGACAATGCCAGCATCCCGCCAAAAGCCATCATGGCGCAACCTGCCCATATCCATTCCACCATTGGTTTGTGATAAATACGCACACTCCAGGCATTACCGGTTAACGGTTCACCTAGTGAAGCATATAAATCATGAATGAAGTGCGGGCTAATACCAGCTTCTGTCATCGGCATATTCTGCACCGTATAGAGCCTTTTTTCCGGCGCCAGTACCGTTCTTTCAACGCCATTTTTAGTCACACGCAATAA
>JAZJYS010000083.1:1331-4264 GCA_040390265.1 Pseudomonadota bacterium
GCACTTTTCCAGCGCGCGATAGGGCCTATGCCCATCAAAAACAATGCCGGCGCCATCAACGGTGCAAAAACCGTATCGAAATATGGAGGCCCTACAGAAATTTTACCTAGGCCTAGCGCATCCAAAAACAATGGATACAGCGTGCCTAGCAATACAGAGAAAGCAGCTACCGCCAGCAACACATTATTCGCCAGTAAAAAGCTCTCACGCGAAATCACACTGAACTTGCCACCGCGTCCAACCGTAGGCGCACGCCATGCAAATAAGGCTAGCGAACCACCAATCACAATCACAAGGAATGCCAAGATAAACATACCGCGTCTTGGGTCGGTTGCAAACGCATGTACTGAAGTGAGCACACCGGAACGCACCAAGAATGTACCTAGCAAACTGAGTGAGAATGCGCATATCGCAAGCAACACTGTCCATGCCTTAAAGCTACCGCGTTTTTCAGTCACGGCTAAAGAGTGAATCAAGGCAGTGCCGACCAGCCACGGCATAAATGATGCATTTTCTACGGCATCCCAGAACCACCAGCCGCCCCAGCCCAATTCGTAATATGCCCAGTTACTGCCAGCCATGATGCCAGCAGTCAGGAACAGCCAAGCCAGCGTTGTCCAAGGGCGTGACCAGCGCGCCCAAGCTGCATCTAACTCACCGCCCAGCAATGCCGCAATGGCAAAAGAGAAAGCCACAGAGAACCCAACATAACCCATGTACAACATCGGTGGATGAAACACCATGCCAGGATCTTGTAGCAGCGGGTTAAGGTCACGGCCATCCATCGCGGCTGGAATCAAACGCTCGAACGGATTAGACACAGTCAACATGAATAAGATAAAGCCGACACTGATTAAGCCCATCACACCCAAAATGCGCGCACGCATGGCATCTGGCAAATGCTTGGAAAACAAACTCACCGCCACAGTCCAGATACTCAAGATCATCGCCCATAGCAATAGTGAACCTTCATGTCCGCCCCACACAGCAGCGATACGATATTGCAACGGTAGTTTTGAATTGGAGTTGGCTGCAACGTAGATCACAGAATAATCCATCGAGGCAAATGTATAGGCAAGGCAAGCAAAAGCCACTGCAATCAGCAAGAACTGCGCCTTGGCGGCGGGTCTTGCCAAGCCCATCCACACCGCATTGCCTCGTGCAGCGCCTATGATAGGAAAGCTGCCGAGCACCATTGCAACCAGCAAGGCGAGAATTAGGGAAAAATGGCCAATTTCAGGAATCACGTTAAATCCTTTTGATATTTATTCTGTCGATTATTACGAATGTATTTTTGAGTGATTTGTCACTTAAGCTATTTAGGCATCACAAGGCTGCCCGTGCCTTGCGCTTTTGCACGCTTCAAGGCCTCAGCGGCTTCTGGCGGCATATAGTTTTCATCATGCTTGGCAAGCACTTCACTGGCCACAAACAAGCCATCCGCGCCTACCTTACCTTGTGCTACCACGCCTTTACCTTCTTTAAAAAGATCCGGCAGAATGCCTTTGTAAATCACGGGCACTGTTTTGGCGGTATCGGTAATCACAAAGTGTACGGTTAGACCGTCATCATCACGTTTTAGACTATCTTTCAACACCAAACCACCAATGCGAAAGCCAGTGTTCTTGGGCACTTCACCTTTTTCAACTTGGGTTGGGGTGTAAAAAAACACCATATTGCTTTGAAACGCATTCAAAATCAGCTTTGCTGCCAAACCAAGCAACACCAGCCCGATTGCAATCAACATAAAACGTTTATGACGTGCTTTCATTACCATGCTTTACCGCCCTAACTTTAACAAACTGAAAAGTACCTGCATTTAATCCTGCGCCAACAATTTAGCTAAACGCAACGCCTGCGCACTGCGTTTACGCAAAGCTAGGACTTCCCACACCACACAAAGTGCAGTGAGCCCAAAAGAAAACCACACATAGAATGCGTAGCCACCCATATTGAAAAACGCTGACCAACTAGCCCATGCCATTATGATTTGACTCCTGCCGACAGTTCTTTAACCCATTCCGCGCTACGCTCACGCTCCAGCATAATGCAGCGCACACGCATCAGCGCAACTGCAATGGTATACATCCAGAAAGCCAGCGCCATCAACAACATGCCAATCAACATGGTCATCGCCATTTTGGGTGCTGCGCCCATATTGATGCTGGAACCTTGATGCAAGGTATTCCACCATTTCACTGAAAAATAAATAATCGGCACATTGACCACGCCGACCAAAGCCAGCAATGCCCCAGCTCTATCCGCACGGCGCGGGTCATCAATCGAAGACTGCAAGGCAATGAAGCCGAGATAAAGAAACAACAGAATAAGTTCAGACGTCAGGCGTGCATCCCACACCCACCAAGCGCCCCACATCGGCTTACCCCATAAGGAGCCCGTCACCAATGCCAGCAAAGTAAAGGCCGCACCTGTAGGTGCCAAAGCCTGCGCCATCATTGCCGACAGTCTTGCATTCAGCGCCAAGCCAAGCGCAGCCCAAGCCGCCATCACAATGTAAATCACCATCGACATCCAAGCCGCAGGCACATGCACAAAGATAATGCGATACGCCTCACCCTGCTGAAAGTCGGTAGGCGCAATGGCAAAGCTGATATATAAGCCAGCCACCACAAATATGGTCGCTAGCCATGCAAACCACGGAATCATTTTTCCAGCCAATGGATAAAAGGTTTGTGGAGAGGAATATTTAAACCAATGAATGCTCATATCAATATTTTTTACTCAACAGGTTTTTAAACAAATATTTATTCTACAGAGATTCTTAAGGCCGCAGCCGTAGCCAACGGCGCCAACACCAACGACAACAAAGAACACGCTGCCAACAAGGAAAGATGCGCCTGAGCGCTCATGCCATGCTGGCTGGCGGCCACGGCTCCCGCGCCGAAAATGAGTACCGGAATATACAAAGGCAG